>NZ_JBOFBI010000050.1:0-8546 GCF_051645465.1 Tabrizicola sp.
ACTTCGTCTCCTCGTCGGCGCGTCCCAGCGAGGAGGAGACGAAGTCGAACGACGAGCGAACCGCTTGCGCTATCAGGGAAAATCCGTAACCTCGCGGCATGGACGACCCCATCGCCGCCCTGATCGAGAAATGCGCGGCCCAGGACCGGGCGGCCTTCCGCACACTCTATCGTGACAGTTCTGCGAAACTCATGGGGGTCCTCCTCCGTATCCTCAAGGAACGCGCGGAAGCGGAGGATGCGTTGCAGGAGGTCTACACACGGGTCTGGGTGCGCGCGGGGCGATATGACCCCGCGAAAGGCCGGGGCATGACCTGGCTCATCGCCATCGCCCGTAACCTTGCGATCGACCGGCTGCGGGCCCGCCCGGATGCACAAAGCGACGACGAACTGGAGACCATAGCCGACAGCGCGCCCCGCGCCGAAACCCGGCTGGTGGCGCAAGGCGAGGCGAAGCGGATGGCCGACTGCTTCGCCACGCTTGAACCCGAACGTGCGGATGCGGTGAAGGGTGCCTACCTCAACGGCCTCTCCTACGTCGACCTTGCCGCCCGCCATGCCGTGCCGCTCAACACCATGCGCACCTGGCTGCGCCGAAGCCTCCTCAAGCTGAAGGAGTGCCTCGACACATGACCGACGCACCCCTCACCCCCCGCGAAGCCGATGACGCGCTGGCCGCCGAGTATGTGCTGGGCGTCCTCGACCTTTCCGAACGCGCCGAGGCCGAGGCCCGCATCAAGCGCGATCCCGCCTTTGCCGCACTCGTTACCGATTGGGAGGTTCGCCTGTCAGACCTGAACGACGAATACGCCGAGGCGCCCGCGCCAAATCTGCTGCCAAAGATCGAGGCGCGGCTCTTCCCGAAGGCGGCAACAAGCAGTCCCGCCTGGCGTGGCGGGCTTTTCGGCTGGCTTTCCGGCGCAGTTGTCGCGGCCTCGCTGGTTCTGGCGGTCCTGGCCCTGGTCGCGCCACCCCAGTCGGAGCTTGTGGCGATGCTGGCGACGCCCGACAACCGCCTCGCTTACGAGGTCAGCCATTTTGGTGACACGCTGCAGGTGACCCGCGTCGCGGGTGTCCCGGCGCCTGCCGGACAGGTTCACGAGCTTTGGGTCATTGCCCCCGGTGAAGGCCCGGTGTCGCTTGGTCTCTTGCAGGACGAGCCGTTGGTCGTCACATACCCTGCACCGCCCGAAGGCCATATCCTGGCTGTGTCGCTTGAGCGCGACGGCGGTTCGACAACGGGCGTGCCAAGCGCATCGGTGATCCTGATGCAGAGGATCGGCGACGACGCCTGATCACGAGAGCGTGAGCGCGAGCTCGCGCTGAAACTTCCCCGAATTGGCGCCGTTCTTTCGGATGTGAGGCGGGAATGACCCCGCCTGAACACCGAAGGGAGAACCACCATGACAGCTCTGAAACTCGCCACTGCGATCCGTGCCCTCAGCACCGGCATGGCGCTGGCCGAAAACCCGATGGTCGGCGGTGCGCCGATGTTTGAAGACAAGAACATCGTCGAGAACGCCGTGAACTCGAAAGACCACACCACCCTGGTTGCCGCCGTTCAGGCCGCGGGCCTGGTGGAAACCCTGTCGGGCGCTGGCCCCTTCACTGTCTTCGCCCCGACCAACGACGCCTTCGCCAAGCTGCCCGCGGGCACTGTCGAAGACCTGCTGAAGCCCGAGAACAAGGACACGCTGGTCAAGATCCTGACCTGCCATGTCGTGGGCGCGAACGCTCTTGCTGCCGACGTGAACAAGATGATCGCGGATGACGGCGGGATGCACACGATCAAGACCGTCGGCGGCTGCGAGTTCACCGCCATGGTCGAAGGCGACATGATCAAGATCAAGGACGGCCAGGGCAACGTCGCTACCGTCACGATCGCAGACGTCAAGCAATCGAACGGCGTGATCCACGTCATCGACACGGTGCTTCTGCCCGCGATGTGATCCCTTTCGCAGGCAGTCACCCGGGCGGCTGGGTTGGTCACTCAGCCTAGCCGCCCGGACGTCCGCCAGGGTCCGGAGGTGATGCAAATCCCCTCTTCCCGCCTTCGGCTCTTGGTAGGGTCTTCGGGCACGTCCCGAAGACCCCTTTTTTGTACTCGCACGCCCGTTGACCGGTGCCCGGCCCCTGCCTTAGGCTCCCCGTGATTTCATCCGATCCCGGAGCCCGATTATGCGCCCCTTCAAACCCGTTCTTGCCGCCTTTCTTGCCCATGCCCTTCTTTCATCGCCACTTCTGGCCGAGGGCAAATCGATCATCGTTCTCGACGCATCAGGCTCGATGTGGGGCCAGATCGACGGCCGCGCAAAGCTTGAGATCGCGCGCGAGGCTCTTTCCGCCGTGCTCTCCGGCGTTCCCGCAGAAACCGAACTGGGCCTGATGGCCTATGGTCACCGCGAAAAGGGGTCTTGCGAGGATATCGAGCTGGTCGTGCCCCCGGCGGCGGGGACTTCTGGCGCTATAACAGACGCCGCCAATGCGATGAAATTCCTTGGCAAAACCCCACTCACAGAAGCGGTCCGCCGTGCGGCTGGCGAACTGAAATCGACCGAAGCAAAGGCAACCGTCATCCTCATCACCGACGGGATCGAGACCTGCGAGGCCGATCCTTGCGCTTTGGGGGCCGAGCTTGAAGCCTCGGGCGTCGACTTCACCGCCCATGTCGTAGGCTTCGGCCTGACCGCCGAGGAAGGTGCCACCGTCGCTTGCCTCGCCGAGAACACCGGCGGCAAGTACATCGAGGCCAAGGATGCCGGGAGCCTCGTCGAGGCCCTGAAGACCACCGTCGCCGTGGTTGAACCCGAACCGGAACCCACGCCGCCCCCGGAGCCCGAAAAGCTGGCCGAAAACGTCGATCCCATCGCGCATTTGGCCGCAGGCGGGCCGGAACCGGAAGAAGACCTCAACGACGACGTCTACTACGATTTCTTCGCAATTGCCGCCGATGGCACGGTTGCAGCCGAATCCACGACCATCTACGGCACAGCCAAGGGTGCGCTTGCCCCCGGCAAGTACCAGATGCGCACTAGACTGCATGATGCAATCGTGACGCAAGACGTTGAAATCGGGCCGGAAACCGCGCTTTCCGAGCCTGTCGCCGTCCTGGATGCCGGCATCCTGAAGCTGACCCTTCGGCCTGCCCCGGGGGCCGATCCCGACCCCGATGCCTATTGGGAGATGCGCGGCCCGAACGATATCGGCGAAAGCAGCTACGGGTCGGCCTACTATGTGTTCCCCTCGGGAGAATATGGCTTTCTTGCACGCCTGGGCGCCGCAGAGACGACCCAGTCCGTGGTGATCGAAGCAGGCAAGGTCACCGATCTGGACCTGGTGATCGGCGTCGGAGTGGCCGCGGTCGAGGCGTTCTACACCGAAGGCATGAAGGTCGAGGGTGGTGAGCACTTCGTGGAAATAGTCGAGGCGAAGAAGGACATCGACGGCAACCGCAAGTCGGTTGGCTATACCTATGGGGCGGGCGCGACGTTCGACGTTCCCGCAGGCGACTACGTCGCTGTGGTCAAGCTCGGCGCTGCCGTCGCCGAAGTGCCTTTCACCGCGAAAGTGGGCGAGCGGATCGACATCGCAGTGCCGCTCAACGCGGGCATCGCGGCCTTCACGACGCAGAGCGACGAGTTCATCGAGGTTCTGTCTCCGAAGCCCGATATCAACGGCAACCGGGCGTCCTTCGGCTATTCCTACGGGCCGAACTGGCAATACGCCTTTCCGGCAGGCGAATACGCTGTCGTTGTAAGTAAGGACGGCAAGTCAGCCGAGACGCCCCTCGCGGTGAAAGCCGGCGAGCGGACCGAACTGACGCTTCCGGCGCCCTGATGCGGGAAGTCGCGGGCCGACCGCATGAGGCGTTCGCCAACATCGCCCCAGAACCGATTGATCCAAAATGAAAAAGCCACCCGGAAGGGCGGCTTTCCTGCACTGAAAGGGCTGTTACTCAGCCGCTTCTTTCGGCGGCTCTCCGTCCGGCTTACCCTCGCCTCGGGGCTTGCGTGGCCCGCGCGGCCGACGGCTGGCGCGCTCTTCCCCGGTTGGGGCTTTGGCCTCGACAGCAGGTGTCTCAGGTTCGACCCTTGGCCGAACCACCGATTCCGGCGTGTCGATCAGCCCGGTGTCGTCACCTGCGGCAAGGTCGATGACATCGGTGACAGCCGGTTGCTCTTCGGACCCGAAATCCCGCTCGGCGCGAAAGTCGCGGTTGAAGTCCCGGCGTTCGCCACGGTCCTGGCGTTCGGGCCGGTCACCACGTTCGCCCCGGTCCGGGCGATCCGGACGATCCTGCCGGTCGCCACGTGGCTGGCCCTGCTGGCCACCATTCTGGCCCCCGTTTTGCCCGCCGTTCTGGCCACCATACTGACCGCCGTTCTGGCCGCTTTGCTGGTACTGCTGCTGCCGCGCTTCCTGTTCGGCAGCGAGTTCCTTCATCGCTTCGGCCAGCATGCGGGTATAATGCTCGGCGTGCTGCAGGAAGTTCTCGGCCGCAACGCGATCGTTCGAGAGCTGGGCGTCGCGCGCCAGCATCTGGTACTTCTCGATGATCTGCTGCGGCGTGCCACGCACTTTGCCCTCGGGACCCGAGGAATCGAAGACGCGGTTTACGATGTTGCCGAGGGTGCGCGGGCGGTTCTGGCTGGAACGCGAGCGTTTCTTGGAAGAGCGCATCTGGTCCTTATGATGGCTTTGGCCTGCAACCGCCGCCCGTCGTGGGCAGCTTGAATTGAGTCAGCAAGGCCGGCATTTGCTAAGGCAGGTGCAATCCCGCCCGTAGCGCAGCCCAGTAATCACAGGCCGGGACGCCTGACAAGTGATATTTGCATGAACCTGGCGGATTGCGCGGGTCTCAGGCAGCGCCGCCACTGTCCGCTGGGCCAGGTTTCGCCCCGGTGACCACCCGGTCGCGCCCGTCCATGTCGGGCAGAATGCGGATCGCGTCCAGCCCCGCCGCCTGGAACAGGCTGACGACGGCCTGCCCTTGCGTCGGCCCGATCTCGACCAGCAGCCGCCCCCCCGGCACCAGCCGCGCCCCCGCCCCCCGCGCAATCGCCCGGTAGGCGTCCAGCCCGTCGCCGCCCGGCGTCAGCGCCAGATGCGGCTCCCAGTCCCGAACCTCGGGCGCAAGGTCGGCCATTTCGGCCGCAGCGATATAGGGCGGGTTCGAGACGATCAGATCAAACGCCCCCGTGACGGCCGAGAACCAGTCGGACTTCCGGAACCTCGCCTGCGCCTCAAGCCCCAGATCACGTGTGTTCCCGACCGCAACCTGCAGTGCCGCGTCGGAGATATCGGTCCCCACCCCCCGCGCCATCGGCATGCCCTTGAGGCAGGACAGAAGGATGCAGCCCGTCCCGGTGCCAAGGTCCAGCATCTTCAGGAACGGCCGCGACAAGGCCTCGGCCACCAGCGTCTCGGTCTCGGGCCGCGGGTCGAGCGTATCGCGGGTGACGCGGAACGAGAGGCCCCAGAAGAGCCGCCGCCCGGTGATCTGGGCCACCGGCTGGTGTGCGATCCGGGCCGCCAGAGCCTCCTCGTATGACTTCGCCTGCGGCTCCGTCATCTCGTCGGGAAGCTTCAGCGTCAGACGGTCGTGTGCGATGCCCAGGGCATGGGCCAGAAGCACCCGCGCATCGCGGGCCGCGTCTTCGATCTTGGCGTCCTGGAGAAGCGGAATGGCGCGGCGCAGGGCATCAGAGGCCTTCATCCCTCCATCTCCGCCAGCTTCCCGGCCTGGTCATGGGCGACAAGCGCGTCGATCACCTCGTCGAGATCGCCGCCCATGATCTGCGGCAGGGCATAAAGCGTCAGGTTGATCCGGTGGTCGGTCATCCGGCCTTGCGGGAAGTTGTAGGTCCTGATCCGCTCGCTCCGATCCCCGCTTCCGACCTGAGACTTCCGGTCCGCCGCCCGCTCCGAATGGAGCCGCTCCCGCTCCGCCTCGTAAAGCCTGGACCGCAGCACCTGCATCGCGATTTCCTTGTTCCGGTGCTGCGATTTCTCGGACGAGGTCACCACGATCCCGCTTGGCAAATGCGTGATCCGAACCGCCGAGTCGGTGGTGTTCACGTGCTGCCCGCCCGCACCGGAGGACCGCATCGTATCAATCCTGATGTCGCTGGCGGGGATATCGATATCCACATCCTCCGCCTCCGGCAGGACCGCCACTGTCGCGGCCGACGTATGGATGCGCCCCTGTGCTTCGGTCTCGGGCACCCGCTGCACCCGGTGGACACCCGACTCATACTTCAGCCGGGCAAAGACCCCCTCGCCCGACACCAGCGCCACCAGTTCCTTCAGACCCCCAAGGTCGCTCGCCTGCTCTTCCAGCACTTCCCAGCGCCAGCCCATCCGTTCCGCATGCCGCTGATACATCCGCGCAAGGTCACCCGCAAAGAGCGCCGCCTCATCACCCCCTGTCCCCGGCCGGATCTCGATGATCGCCGGGCGGGCGTCCGCAGCATCCTTCGGCAACAAAGCCAGCCGCAGCGCCTGCTCCATCTCGGGGATCCGCGCTTTCAGCCGGGGCAGCTCCTCCTCGGCCAGGGCCTTCATCTCGGGGTCGGACAGCATCGCCTCCGCCTCGGCCAGATCGTCCAGCGCCTGCCGGTAGGCGCGGATTTCCTCGGCCACGGGCTTGAGGTCAGTGTATTCCCTGCTGATCCGCGCAATCTCGGCCGGGGCGGCGCCCGTGTTCAGCTGGGCTTCGAGAAACTCGAACCGCTGGGTGATCTGGGCAAGCTTGTCTAACGGAACCATGGCCGGGGTTTGGCCCCTTCGGCCCCCACGGTCAAGGGGGCGCTAGAGCCGCGACAGCCAATCCTTCAGCCGCGCCGCGTTCACCCCGAAGTCCGACCGCCCGAACCGCGACCGGGCAAAGATCGCGATGTCAGCCGTTGCTACGTCCGACTGCCCGGCCTCCGCAGTCGTGTAGTCGGGGAAGCCCCAGAGCGCCGACCGGGTCACCCAGGTGATCCGCCCACCCTCGGGGCTGCCGGCCAGTCGCACCGTCCGTGGCGTCGCCATCGCAATCTTGTCCAGTCGCTGCAGAACCTCCGGCAGCCGACCCGGTAGCCAGACGAACGCCCGCGCCGAGTTCATCGTCGTGGTGATCGCGGCAGGGTCGTCCAATGGCGTGATCACATGCTGACCGGTTGCCGGAAGAGGCGGGATTGGACAGATCTGCCAGACCGCCGGATCGGAGGGCGCAAACCGGACGTAGAGCCCAAAGGCCCCCATCAGTATGGCGACAACCCCAAGTATGAAGTACACCGTCATGCGCCGCCGCCCTTATCGTTTGGTCTTCGCCCAGTGATAAAGGCAGATAAGCTCATAGGCCACATGCGCCCCCGCAATCGCCGTGGCCCCCGTGGTGTCATAGGGCGGCGAGACCTCGACTACATCCCCACCCACCAGGTTGATCCCCGCCAGATCGCGCAGCATCGCCGCCGCCTGCCAGCTGGAAAGCCCACCCCAGACCGGCGTCCCCGTACCGGGCGCATAGGCGGGGTCCAAAGCATCGATGTCGAAGGTCAGATATGTGGGCCGGTTCCCCACGATCCCCTTCACCTTCTCAACCACCGTGGCGACCCCCCACTCATGCGCCTCCCGCGCCGTGATGACGTTCACCCCAAGATAATCCTCGGTCGTCGTCCGGATCCCGATCTGGACCGAGGTCGTGGGGTCCGCATAGCCGCCCTTCACCGCCTTGTAGAACATCGTCCCATGGTCGATCCGCAAGGGGTTGTCGTCGGGCCAAAGGTCGGAATGCGCGTCGAAATGGATCAGGGATATGGGCCCGAACTTCTCGGCATAGGCCTTCAGGATCGGGAAGGTGATGAAGTGATCGCCCCCCAACACCACCGACCCCGCCCCAGCCGCAAGGATCCCCCGGATATGCGCCGTCAGCGTCTCGGGAAACTCCGCCACGTTCGCATAGTCAAAGGCCACATCGCCATAGTCGACGACCGACAGCTCCTCCAGCGGATCCGTCCCCCAGCCGGGAGGCGGGTCGTAGGGCATCAGGCTAGACGCCTCACGGATCGCCCGCGGCCCGAACCGCGTCCCTGACCGGTGGCTGACCGCCTGATCGAACGGCACGCCGGTAACGGCCAGATCGACCCCGGCCAAGTCCTTCGTATAGGTCCGGCGCAGAAAACTCGCCGCCCCCCCGAACGCATTCTCGAAGGCATAGCCCCGCAACCCCTTCCGGGTGATCGCGGTATCGACTTCGTTCTTGGCATCTTCCAGGGCCATCTGAGCCTCCCTCCAGGATCGCGCTATCGTTTGCAAACCCGGAGACCGCGCTCATCCGTCAGCGCAAAGGGTGTAGAGGCCCGGCAGCCGTAGTCAACCCAAGGCTAGATCGCGTCACTGCGATTCACCGCTTTCATCTTTGCCCAAGGGTCTACCCTAGCTGAGGGGTTCTGGGAGCGTGCTAAGGTGCTCTCATGGCTTGGAAAAACCGGTATCTGTTTCGGGGGAGAATCTCGGAGCGCAAGTTCCGCGATCTTCTGCGCCTGTTTGCCCTTGATCTGA
>NZ_JBOFBI010000051.1:0-4810 GCF_051645465.1 Tabrizicola sp.
TTGTCTCGTCGTCGGGGCTTGCGCCCTCCTCCTCGGCTGACGAGGGGCGCTGCCCCTCGAGCTCCCCGGAGTACTTGAAAAAAGAGCAAGCGCATTTGCTCTTTTCCAAATACTCCCGCGCGGCGCGCCCTTCTTCCGAGCCGGTTGCGCGTTCTTCACGCGCAGAGGCGAGACAAAAGGTCTTCGCGCGTCAGCGCTCAATTTGAAAACCGCCGGTCACGTCCCGCGGGTCGCCGGGTGGAAGGCATAGCCCTCGCCGTCGCGCTCTACCCTGCCGATCCCCGGGCCTGGCAGATGCGCCCCGGCGACCAGCCACCCGGCCTCCACGACCTGTTCAAGCACCTTGAGGCGGGTCGCGCGAGCTTCGGCCATATCGTCATCGAAGCTCCAGCACACCTCGGGCCGCGCGAACTGAACCGCAGAGTGATGAACGATGTCGCCCCAGATCAGAAGCCGCCCTTCCACCAGAAACGCCATATGCCCGGCCGTATGCCCCGGTGCGCTGATCGCCGTCACACCCGGCATCGGCCCGTCGCCCTGCTCCAGCGGCATGACGCGCGGCAGGACCGGGATCATCCGGGGTTCGGCCCGGAACGCCATCAGCTCTTCCACCGGGACGAAGACCTTGTCCGCGTTCGGGAACGCCAGACCGCCGTCCCCGTCCACCAGCCCCGACAGGTGATCCACATGGGTGTGGGTGAGGGCGACCGCCGTCACCTCGTTCGTCCCCACGCCCGCCTCGACCAGCGCCTCGGGCAGCCGGCCGAGGCTTTCGTGCCAGGCATCGCCCGCACCGGTGTCGATCAAAAGGCACCCCTGCGGCCCCCGCACCAGGAACGCCCGGACCGGCAGCCGCAACAGGCCATCCGCCAGATCGGCCCCGGCCAACGCCTCGGGCGCCAGTTCCTCGCCATCCGACCCGCGCAGACGATCGGTGCCGATGACCGTCTCGCCGTCCGACAGCATGGTGACCGTCAGGTCCCCCAGTTCCACCGTCATCGACAACCGTCCCTGCCGCAGAATCCGCATCAGCACCAACTCCCCCTCGGGCCGCCACTGTAGTTGCGGGCATGACCTGCCCGTATCATCCGCCCGGCCACATCCTGCCCGTCCAGGATCAGCCGCACCAGCGTCCGGCCATACTGGTCCGCCCCGTCGCGCTCGAGCTCGATCCGCTCGGCCTGCTGGATCAGCGTCCGCAACGCCCAGGTCGCCTTCTCGGCCGCCACGAACTCGGCCACGCATTTCGGCGCATACTTCTCGGGCGTATCGAAACCGAGGATCCGCGCCCGTTCCAACCCCTGCTCCTGGCACATCAGCGTGACCGTATCGCCGTCGATCACGTTCACGATGCGGCAGGTGCCGTCTTCGCTAGCCACCGGCTTCAGCACCGCATTCGTGAGGTCGGCAAGCGTCGGCAACAGCACCAGCCCAAGGAACCCGACCAGCATCACCGCCTTCAGGTAGACCCGCGGATCGACCAGCCGCCGCAGGAGCTGGACCAGAAGACCCGGAGGCCTGGCTGGACCGAAAAGACCCCGCCGCGCCACGCCTCAGTCTGCCGCCGTTGTGGTGACGGAAGTCGGCCTCTCGACGCGGGCGGCCTTTTCCACCTCTTCGCCGATGATCCGCGCAATCTGCGCCACGTCCCCGGGCACAAAGGTCAAAGGCAGCCGCATGTCGATCAGACCCGCCAGCACACGGTCGGTCTGCGGCAAGGCCTCGGGTGCCGCATAGCGCCAATGCATGTAGCGGCTGGTGAATCCCATTGAATCCGCCGCCCCGAACCACTTCAGCTCCACCCCCCGCGCCGCCGAACCGGCAACAAACGCGGCCACCCGCGCGGGTTCCCACCCCGGCAGGAGGAACTGGAACGACGACCCCATGTAATCCTCGGCTTGCGGGCGGGGGATCAGCTGCACCCCTGCCACTCCGGAAAGCCCCGCCTCCATCCCCTGATAAAGCGCGCGCCACCGCGCCCGGCGGTCGTCCAGCATCCCGATCTGCGGCCGCAGGATCGCCGCCCGCAGGTTATCCATGCGGCTGGAGACATTGGGCACATCCAGCTTAAGCCGCTCGAATACGTCCGCAGAAGGCGCCGCCCGGTGGCGCGCGTAAAGCATGTAGGACCCCGACAGAAGCACCGCCCGCGCCGCAAGCTCCTCATCATCGGTGACCAGAAACCCGCCCTCGCCCGAGTTCATGTGCTTGTAGGTCTGCGTCGAATAGCAGCCGATCGCCCCATGCCGCCCCGACGGAACACCCTTCCACCGCGCGCCCATCGTGTGTGCGCAATCCTCGACCACCCGCACGCCCAGCCGGTTGCACAAAGCCATCAGCGCGTCCATGTCGCAGACATGCCCCCGCATGTGCGACAGCAAAAGCACCCGCGCGCCAGAGGCCTTCGCCTGCACCTCCAGATGCGCAAGATCGATGGTCAGGTCCTCCGTCACCTCGACAAACACCGGCCTGGCACCAAGGCTGGCAATCGCCCCCGGCACCGGCGCCAGCGTAAAGGCATTCGACAGCACCGGATCACCCGGCGCCACCTGCAAAGCCCGCAAGGCGCAGGCCATCGCCGCCCCGCCCGAAGCCAGGGCCAGGCAATAGCGCGACCCGACGTAAGCCGCGAATTCCTCTTCCAGAAGCGCCGTCTCGGCAACCTCTCCCGCGGCGGTGTTGTAGCGGTGCAGCCGCCCATGCCGCAGCACTGCCATCGCGGCGTCGATCCCCGCCTCCGGGATCGGCTCCTGCTGGGTGAAACTGCCCGTAAACCGTTCCATCAGTTTTCCACCGTCCGCCGCACGACCATCAGATACATCGCCAGCACCAGAAGCAGTAGCCCCGATGCCAGATAGAACGCCATGTCGGGCGACCGAAGCGGCGCGCCCTCCTGCATGAAGAACCCGAAGACCTGCGCGAACATCACCGTACCGATCAGCATCGCCACATTCATCACCGCCGAAATGCCGCCCTGCAGCTCGCCCTGAGCATCGTCCGGCACCACCTTCGACATCATCGCGACCAGCATCGGATGCACAAACCCCTCCGGCCCGTGCACGACCAGCAGGATCAGCACCGCAACCAGCGACCCCGCCAGCCCGTAGCCCAAGGCGACCACGACCGCGATGACCAGCCCGAAGAGACACACCTGCCATTCCCCGAACCGCGCCACCGCCGGCCCGATAACAAACCCCTGAAACACCGCCGTGATGATCCCGAACGCCGCGAGCGTCAGCCCGACCATCGCCTCGGACCATTCGAACTTCGCCATTCCCCAGAACGGCCAGATCGCCGGATAGACAGCAGAGGCGGCGAAATAGACGAAAAGCACCGAGCAAAGCGGCACCACGCCCTGATAGTACCGGAAGACCCTGAACGCCCCGAACGGGTTCGACCGCCGCCACTCGAACGCCCGGCGCTTTTCCGGCGGCAGGGTCTCGGGCAGGACGAACCAGCCGTAGATCAGGTTCAGGACCGATATCCCCGCTGCCACGTAGAACGGCACCCGCGGGCCCAGTTCCCCCAGCAATCCGCCAATAGCCGGGCCCAAAACGAAGCCCACCCCGAACGCGGCCCCCACCATGCCGAACGCCTTCGCCCGGTCCTCCGGAGCCGTCACATCCGCGATATAGGCATTGGCGATCACATAGGACGACCCGCAGACCCCCGCGATGATGCGGCCAACAAACAGCCAGAAGATCGTAGGAGCAAGCGCCGAGAAAAGGTAATCCACCCCCAGCCCGAAGATCGCCAGCAAGAGAAGCGGTCGCCGCCCGAACCGGTCGGAAAGGTTCCCCATCAACGGGCTGAACGCGAACTGCCCAAGCGCAAACGCCGCGAACATCCAGCCACCGACATAGGCCGCATCGCCAAGGCTCATGCCCCCGACTTCAGTGATCAGCGCAGGCAGGACCGGCATGATGAGGCCAAAGCCCACCATGTCCAGAAACACGGTGATCAGCACGAAGGTCACGGCATGGCTGCTGACCGGCGCAGGGGCGATTACGGCTTGGCTCATGATGGGCGGACCCTAGGCGGGGCCGCAGGTCGTGTCAAACCGGGGAGGCGGGGTGGTTTGAGTGTCTGATTTGCGGGACGGAGCGGTAGTTGACGAGCTACGAACCGAACTTCGCCTTCCGACAAGAAACGGGAGGTTCAAGCGTCGAACTGATTATCCCGACAGCTGACGTCCGTTAACGCTGTTGGAAGATGATCGTGTTCCCGGTGGGGTCATCGATATAGACCTCACGGGTACCCCAAGTCTGATCCAAAGGGCCTTCGTGAACAGGCGAGCCCGCCCGGGTCGGAACTGACAAGCCTCTGGCCAAAAACATAGCGAACAACGTGTCCACGTCGTCGCAAACTATGATGGCCGACGAAGGCCCGAAGCTGCTTAGCGAAGGCAAGAGGTTAAGGTGCAGTTCGTCTGACCCCCTTCTTAGGACAGCATAGAAAGGCGCTTCCGAAGGCGACGCAGACACAAGTTCAAGGTCGAGCACGCCGGTAAGGAAAGTGGTAGCTTCCGGTACATCGCGGACGAACATTAACGGGATAATCATGGGCGGTTTCCTTGCGCTGTCTGTTTTCGGGTCAGCCTAACACGAAAGCGGACAGTCTCGCCCCCAACGATCCGGACATTGAGGTCCATGTTGCGAATGTCCGCTAAGGGCGGTGGGTTCAACCGGTGGCTGCAACACTTCATTCTTTGATCGAAGAAGGAGTGTGAGCCATGACGTATCGTCGCCGGATCTACTATTCGGCCGAACAGCGCGCCGAGATATGGGCTCGTTGGCAGCGTGGGGAGTCG
>NZ_JBOFBI010000052.1:0-2251 GCF_051645465.1 Tabrizicola sp.
GGATCATGTTCGCCACCTGCGTGCGCTGTCGCACAACCAGGTCCCGCGAGCGGTGCAGGAGCAACACGGCCTGCTGATCCTCTGTCTTGATCTCCACAAAAACGCATGGTCGGACGACGCACGGCCTCACAGATCGCCTCCGCGTCGACCGCGTCAGTTTTCCCGCGCTTCAAATAGGTTTGACATAAGGTTCGAGCGTCAAGCGAACGCTCCGGGGGAGCGTTCGTAGCGAAGAACGGCATCAGCCGCACGTCATGACCCAGCTTGCGCAACGCGCGGCCCCAGTGATGGGCAGAACCACACGCTTCCATACCGACCACACATCGCGGCAATGTCTCGAAGAAGGCCAGAAGGTTCGCACGCTTAATCTTCTTGTTGAAGACCCGGCGGCCTGTTTCCGAAACACCGTGAACCTGGAATACATCCTTGGCCAAATCGAGGCCGACTGTTCTAACTGTCATCGGGTGGCTCCTTTCCTCGCAGTCCATGACAACTGCACTATGGCGCATTCAACGCCGGTGGAGCAGGAGCCATCCACCTCATCCGCAGTGGGCCGGCGGCGGCACTTGTCGTGGCTTCGGACTCGGTGAAACATCGGCTTTGTCCGCAGGACATCAAGCGCTTCCCGCAAGCTTTCGCGCGGCCGATCACGACCGATCAGGACGATCCGGCTTCTTCGATCAGCACCGGTCTAGGCTTTCAAGCACACGGGCGGGTCGATGATGTGCTGGACGCCATGAATCACGAAGGGTGTCTCGAAGCCTTTGGCCCAGATCACCGCCTTCATGCGGAGGATGTTTGGGCCAAGCGAGGCCAGCAGCGTTTCCACCCAGATGTCCAGCATCATTGGGTGGATCGGGTCGTCAAAAGTGGCCGAGATGGCGGATATCCGGTCATCGTGCCTGGCCACCGGGGCCGGAGGCATAACCGGTGAAAAGGCCCTGGAAGGCGCAAGTCCGAAGAGACCATGCGTCGGCCCTGCCGTCTTCATGTTGGGCGCAAGGGCCGGAACCGGCAGGGAGGAAAGCGCATAGGCCGGGACGTTGATCCAATCGACGGTGCCGGGAAGGTCCGATCCCATCTCGGGCGGACCTGCGCCGAAGAGCTCGGTCAGCGGAACAGCGCCATTTGCCGCCACAACTTGGCGTGCGCCCGGCGCCAGCGCGGAAAGCCGCGCCTGAAAGGCCGCTTGCTGTGCCGGGGTGACGAGGTCGGCCTTGCTGATCACATTGACGTCGGCCATCGCGACCTGCGACACCGCCTCGAAACCTGCGTCAAGTGTGAACGAACCGTTAGCGGTGTCACAGACCGTCACCACGCCGTCCAGCCGCAATGCCGCTCCAAGGCTGGGGGTGACGATCAGCGTATTCAGGATAGGGGCGGGGTCGGCGAGGCCCGTCGTCTCGATCACGATGCGGTTGAAGTTCAAGCTCCCCCGTTCGCGCCGGTCCAGAAGGTCCTCCGGCGCCTGCACCAGATCGCTCTGAACTGTGCAGCACATACAGCCAGACGGCAGCAGCACCGTCTCTTCGGTTGTTTCGACGATCAGGTCATAATCAAGCCCTACATCGCCGAATTCGTTGACGACGATGGCGATACGCCCGGCCAACGCATCGCGCAAGAGCGCGTTCACACGTGTGGTCTTACCAGCGCCGAGGTAGCAAGTGATCAACGTCAGGGGGATGCGGGGCGCCACAGACTTGTGTTATGTTATACTATTACGTAATAACCAGCGGAGTCGGAGAAAGGCACCCCCTGATGACGCTTATGTTCCATTCCCGCACATGCGTGGCTAAGGTCGAAGAAGGCCAACTCCTCGTGCCGAGCTTGCCACACAACTGCGTGACCGCCGATCCCGCGCGCCGTTTTGAATCCGTCGCGGTCCATGACGACGCTGCGAATCCGACGATCCCGTGATGGATCGTGCACCCCAGTCCCTGGCGACGGATAGTGGTCTTGTCCGCAAGGCACGGCCCGGCGACTTGGGCGCGATCCAAGCCGTTCTGAACGCGCCGGACAATCTGGACAAACTGGCTGCTTGCTCCGACGCAACGCTCTGCGCGGCGATGAGGTCCAAGGACCAGTTGCTTAAGGTGCTGGAGGTTCCGCAGCAAGGGGTCGCAGCGTTCCTATGGATGACCGGGCTTTGGAGCGATCCGGCAGGCACAAAGATTGAGGAATTCGGCGCAACCAAGCCCGGCGCGGGGCATGGCGGAAAGCTTCTAGCGGCCGTGCTGGCCGACTTCACCAA
>NZ_JBOFBI010000053.1:0-2151 GCF_051645465.1 Tabrizicola sp.
CGCGTCTGATCGAACATCCTGAGGTTCGCCTCGTAGCTGCGCTGCGCTTCGCGCGCGTCAGCGATTTCGATCACCAGATCGACATTCGAGCCGTCGTAGTGACCGGTTTCATCCGCCAGCGGGTGGCCGGGGTCGTAGATGCGGGCCAGATCGCTCTGGTCCAGCTTGACGGTGCCGGGCTCGACCAGCCCGGTCTCCATCGCCTGTTCGAAGGTCATCACCTTGCGGTGGTAGCCGGGGGTATCGGCGTTGGCGATGTTCTCGGAAACATGCCGCAGCCGCATCGCCTGCGTCTCCATGCCAGAGGCGGCGAACGAGAGGGAAGAGATCAGATCGTTGCCCATCTACGCCTCACCGGTTCCGGCCAAGGCTGGCCCGGATCACATCCGAGGTCGCCCGGTAGATCGCCAGCGCCATGTCGTGGCTTTGCCGGGCTTCGACCGATTTCACCATCTCGCCTTCCAGCGAGACGGAGTTTCCATTGGGGGCTTCACGCCCCGGGGCGCGTTCCGGCCCCGGGGTAGTAGTGCTGGATGCGGCTGCCAGATGGCCCGGCCGCGTGGTGCGCATTGCGCCATCGTCGGCCGCAAAGACATCGGCAAACGCAGGCAGGTCCTGCGCCTTGTAGCCCGGTGTGTCGGCATGGGCCACGTTCTCTGCGACCACCGCCATGCGTGCCCCGGAATGCGCGGCAAGCGCCTGCGCCATCCGGGTGATTTCCAGTTTCTCGAACATCGGGGCTTCTCCCTCGACCGCTTTCACCAAGGCTTAAGGGTGATTCCTTTAGAAACGGTTATGAGCGAACAAAGGGAGAATCCCGTGGCTGGTCTTTTCGATGGCCTCCTTGCCGAAATCGCCGGAGCCGCCCCGGTGCGGCGGGTCGGAAGGGTGGTGGAAACCCGCCGGGGCCTGGCCGAGGTGGCGGGCCTGGACGCCGCCACGATCGGGGACCGGGTGCTTTTCCACAGCCGTGACGGGGTCGCTGGCGGAGAGGTGCTGCGCCTGACCCCCGGCCGCTCGACGGTCCTGCCCGATGCCTCGGGCGACGGGATGGCGATCGGCGACCGGGTGGAGCTTCTCGGCAAGGCCGAGATCGCACCGGATGACAGCTGGATCGGGCGGATCGTCGACGCGATGGGCCAGCCCTTGGACGGTCGCCCCCTTTTGCGCGGGCCCCAGTCGCGCGCCTTGCGGGCCTCGGCACCCCCGGCGGCAAGTCGGCGGCGGTTGGGTGGGCGACTGGAAACCGGGGTGGCCGTGTTCGACACTTTGCTGCCCCTGGTCCGTGGCCAGCGGATCGGCCTCTTCGCCGGATCGGGCGTCGGCAAGTCCTCTCTCTTGGCTCGCTTTGCGCGGGGGGTGGATGCTGACGTGGTGGTGATCGCCCTTGTCGGGGAACGAGGGCGCGAGCTGCGGGAGTTTACCGAGCGGGTGCTTGGTCCCGCAGGGATGGCGCGCAGCGTGGTGGTGACGGCTACCTCGGATCAGTCGCCCCTGATGCGGCGGATGTGTGCGCTGACGGCGATGGCGGTGGCGGAGCATTTCCGGGATCAGGGGAAGCATGTGCTGCTGCTGGTCGACTCCGTCACCCGCTTCGCGGAGGCTCATCGCGAGGTCGCACTTGCGGGCGGGGAGGGGGCGTCGCTTCGTGGCTTTCCGCCCTCGCTTAACCAGGCGATCATGGGGCTGGCGGAGAGGGCGGGGCCGGGGCCGGAGGGGGCGGGGGACATCACGGCGGTGTTTTCGGTTCTCGTGGCGGGGTCCGACATGGAGGAGCCGGTGGCCGATATCCTGCGGGGGGTGCTGGACGGGCATGTGGTGCTGGACCGGAGGATTGCGGAGAGGGGACGGTTTCCGGCAATTGACCTTCTGCGGTCGGTCTCGCGGTCGTTGCCGGAGGCGGCGAGCGAGGAGGAGAACGGGATGATCGGCGAGGCGCGGCGGCTTCTGGGGGCCTATGACCGGGCGGAGATGATGATCCAGGCGGGGCTTTATGCCTCGGGGTCGGATGAGGTGATCGACCGGGCGATCAAGGTCTGGCCGCTTCTGGACGGGTTCCTCGCCGAGCCTGCCCCGGCGAGCGGTGTCGAGGGGAGCTTTGAGCGGCTCCGGGCCTGCCTCAAGGACTAGGGTCTGGGGGCCGCAAAGGCC
>NZ_JBOFBI010000054.1:0-3659 GCF_051645465.1 Tabrizicola sp.
CAAAAGCGTAACGTCCAAATTTAGTCATTTAAATCAGTAAACTAGTCCGTCTCTTTGGTGGAGCCAGGGAGGATCGAACTCCCGACCTCTTGAATGCCATTCAAGCGCTCTCCCATCTGAGCTATGACCCCACCGGAGAGACCCCGCGCCGTCGCCGTCGCGATGCCGGGTGTTTAGGGCAGCTCACCGGAGGGCGCAAGGGGAATTTCCGCCCCTGCGGCCCCGGCGAATACCTTAAACTTCCTCTTCGTCGCCCGGCACATCGGCCAGGTCGTCGAGCGAGACATTGTCGTCAGCATCGTCTTCCAGAAGATCGTCGTCCATCTCGGCATCGTCGGCGACAGCGCCGTCGAGGAGCGCGTCTTCGGTCTCCAGATCCTCGACCAGAACGTCGTCGTCCTTTTCGGGCACAGCGCGCGAAATGACCGAGGCGGCCATCTTGCGGCGGACGGATTCGATGTCCACGACCTCGCCCGTGTAGGGGCTCACGATCGGGGTGCGGTTCAGGTCGTAGAAGCGTTTGCCGGTGGTCGGGCAGATACGCTTCGTGCCCCATTCTGCTTTGGGCATGGTCATCCCTTTGAGTGGTGGGTAACGGGAAAATGGTCGCTTGCCACAGGTGCAGGCGACTGTCAAAGCCTTTCGTGCGACCGGGGAAGTGGCTATCGTCCGGTCAGGTTTCAAGGGGTTTTCATGCCGGTTCTGCCAGGGCCTCCGCCGGTCGAGGTGCATCTGAAGCGGTCCGCCCGCGCGCGGCGATTCTCTCTGCGAGTGTCGCGGCTGGACGGGAAGGTGACGCTGTCCATGCCATTAAGGGCACGTGAGGGCGAGGCGCTGGCGTTCCTCCGGGGTCACGAGGGCTGGCTGCGGCAGACGTTGCAAGGCATGCCGGACTCTGCCGTCCGCCCGGTTGGTCTTGGCTCGGTCATCCCGGTGGAGGGGCGGGAGGTTCTGCTTGCCCCGGGAACAGGCCGCGGCATCCGGGCCGACGAGGGCCGCCTCCTTGTCCCGGGCGATCCCGAGACCGTGGGCGCCCGTGTTGCGGCCTGGCTTGAGGTTCTGGCTCGCGACCGGCTGGCAAGGGCCTCCACCCACTACGCGGGGCTTGTCGGGCGCCGGTACGTCACCCTGGCGCTCCGCGACACGCGGTCGCGCTGGGGGTCCTGCTCGCCGGATGGGCGGCTTATGTATTCCTGGCGGCTGATCATGGCGCCGCCGCCGGTCCTCGACTATGTCGCGGCGCATGAGGTGGCGCATCTGGTGGAGCTCAACCACTCGCCGGCCTATTGGGCGGTCGTCTCCCGCATCTGCCCGGACTGGCAGGTCCAGCGGGCGTGGCTCCATGCGAACGGCCAGGTGCTGCATCGCTTGCGCTTTCAGGATTGACCCGCGCGGGGCCGGGGTGTTTCCCTGCGACGATCATGCTGACCCCCCGACCGACCGACCCCAATGCCTCGGCGCATGAAAGGCTTTACCGCTCGCTCCGCCAGCAGGTGATGCATGGCGAGCTGGACCCCGGCCAGCCCCTGACGCTGCGGGGGCTGGGGAAGAGCTACGGCGTTTCGATGACCCCGGCGCGGGAGGCGGTGCGGCGGCTGGTGGCCGAGGGGGCGCTGACGCTGTCGTCCTCGGGCCGGATTTCGACGCCGGAGCTGACCCCGGAGCGGATCGAGGAGCTTGCGGCGATCCGGGCGCTGCTGGAGCCCGAGATGGCCGCCCGTGCCCTTCCCCGCGCCCACTTTGCGCTGATCGAAAGGCTGGCGGCCATCAACGTCTCGAACGGGGAAGCGGCTGTTAAGGGGGATGCGGTGGGGTATGTCCGGACGAACCTGGAGTTCCACCGGACGCTCTACCTTCGGGCCCAGACCCCGGCGATGCTGGCGATGTGTGAGACGGTCTGGCTGCAGCTGGGGCCGACCATGCGGGCGGTCTATGCGAGGGTGAAACGGAGGGAGCCGCCGCAGCATCACCGGATGATCCTGGCGGCCCTGAAGGCGGGGGACGAGCCGGGCCTAAGGCTGGCGATCCGGACCGATGTGACCCAGGGGCTGCGGCATCTGGCGGGGTAGCGTAACGCTGAGTTACGCTTGAAGGCCACAAGGAAATCAAGGGGTTGTTGGGTGGGCGTTAACAGGTTGGTAAGTTTTAGAAGCGCGTCTTTGATCTGGTTGAGGGGCTTAGGCTACTGGAGTGGTTGTGCCTTGCTGTTGCCAGCAGAGCGGCTTGAGCGAGAATCGACCTTAGCATTTCAGCAAGTACAGATTTACTGTGTGGACAGGTCGGCTTGGCGAGAAAAAGATGGAAGAAGTGGAGTTGCCAGAGACTTGGGAAGCGGTGGAAGGCGCCGATTGCTTCGCCGAGCTACGCCAAAGCTGGGAGCGCGAGCTTTTGCGCGAGATCGGGCCAATGCACTGCCTGTATGGACAAAAGGTGCTGCTTATCGGACGTAGAAGCGGGTCGGATGATGCGATCTTTCGGCTCGCAGATGGTCGAGTAGCCGAGGTTCATCTAACTTGGACCGGTCGCCAAGAAACGCATGCTATCTGGCCGGCTGCGGCCATATTTTCTTCGTTGGCCGAGTGGATTGAGGCGAGACAGACGTAGAGGCGCATAGTGCATTCGCGCACAGACGTCCCCCGCATTTACGCCTTGGCGGCTGCTCTGCTTGGACCCATCTTCTGTGCCAAGCAAGCTTCAGGAGACAACCATGTCCATACGCCCCGTCATCGAGACCCGTCGTGCCCAGCCGCATATCGAGGGCGCGGGCGTCCATCTGCACCGAGCCTTCGGTTTCCAGGACCCGACTGAGGCCGATCCGTTCCTTCTCTTCGATGATTTCCGGGGGGATCATCCGCGCGATTACCTGGCCGGTTTCCCCTGGCATCCGCATCGGGGGATCGAGACGATCACTTATGTGCTGGCGGGGACGGTCGAGCATGGGGACTCGCTGGGCAACCGGGGAGTCCTCGGGCCGGGGTCGTTGCAGCTGATGACGGCGGGGCGGGGCATTCTGCATCAGGAGATGCCGAAAGGCGACGATCAGGGCCGGATGCATGGCTTTCAGCTTTGGGGAAACCTGCCGCGGGCGCTGAAGATGACGGTGCCGCGCTATCAGGACATGCCCGCCGAGGCGCTGCCGGAGCGGCATGAGGATGACGGCACCTTGATCCGGGTGGTGATCGGCGACTGGCGCGGGGTGAAAAGCCCGGTCGAAGGGATCGCGGCGGACCCGCAGTACCTGGATATCCATGTGCCTGCGGGCAAGCGGAAGGCCTTCAAGATCGACACCCGCCGCCGGGCCTTTGCCTATGTGTTCGAGGGCTCGGCCAGTTTCCGCGATGCGGCGCGGCCCGAGGGCGTGCTGCTGGAGAAGGAAGTGATGGGCCAGGAGGTCAACATCCGCGACCTTTCCGGCAACCGAACGCTGGTGCGGTTCGGTCCGGGCGACGAGGTGACCGTGACCGCCGGGCCGGAGGGGGTGCGGTTCCTGCTCATCTCGGGTGCGCCGATCGAAGAGCCTGTGGCCTGGGCCGGGCCGATCGTGATGAACTCGGAAGCCGAGCTGCGCCAGGCGTTTGCCGAGCTGCGGAACGGGACGTTCATTCGTCCGGGGCATTGAGGGGCCGCCCGGGCGTCAGGCGTCGGAGGGGGGGGGGGGG
>NZ_JBOFBI010000055.1:0-5488 GCF_051645465.1 Tabrizicola sp.
CACCGACGCATACCGCCGCAGAAGCTCTGCAAACGAAGGCAACCGCCCCGCCACCGCCGCCTGCAAAGCCGCAATCGTCACGCAAGCCCCCACATGCAGCTGCCCGCCCTGCACCTCGATCCCCTGCAGGTCGCGAACCCCATTCAGGAACGCCACCGGCTTCAGGTCACGCAGCGCCTTCGTCACCCAAAGCCCCACGTCCGTCGCCCCTGCAATCAGCACCGCCTCCGGGTTCGCCAGAGACCACTCCGCCACCTCGTCACTGTCGCGCGGGCTGAAAGCGCCGGGGAGGCCGCCTGCCTCCCCGGACCCCTCCGGGGATATTTGGGGAAGAGAAAGCGCATCGGCCCTCATCCATTCCGGCACCGGCGCGCTTTCGACAGCCTCGGCCGCCCGCACAATCGGCGCATAGCCCGTGCAGCGGCACAGGTTCCCCGCCAGCTGGTCGTCGTGATCGGTAGCCCCATTGAGATGCGCCACCGCCATCGACACCACAAACCCCGGCGTGCAGAACCCGCACTGGCTGCCATGATGCTGAACCATCGCCTCCTGCACCGGATGCATCTGACCGCCGGGCCCCGAGATCCCCTCGACCGTCCGCACCGCTTTGCCGTCAAGCTGCGGCAGAAACAGGATGCAGGCGTTCAGCGCCTTCGACCCCTCGGCGTCGGTGACCATCACCGTACACGCGCCGCAATCGCCCTCGTTGCACCCCTCCTTGGTGCCGCACAGACCACGCGTTTCCCGCAGCCAGTCCAGCAATGTCCGCGTCGGGGCTTCCCCCTCGACCCGGACCGGCGTTCCGTTCAACAGAAACGCTACACTCATTCGTCTGCCCGCCGCGGTCTCCCCATTCAAGGCATTCTGCGTGGCCGCCCGATGCGGCGTAAAGCGACCCACGCGCCCTTTCTTCTTCTTCCATCCATCAAGCCGGGCGGGACGATTCAAGGCAAGAACAAACTGTCCGGAAAAAATCGAAGCTCTTGTCAGGATTTGCCGAATATTCCGGCGCGCTCGGGCGTTATCGAGGCGCAGGTAGGGATTGTCCTACTCGCGTCTCGCCGTGGCAATGGGTATCGGTCACGTATCATTAGCATACATACAATGGAATTTCCCCATGGACCTCTCAACCCTCCTCAAGTTCTTCCACGTCATCGTCGCCATCCTCTGGGTCGGCGGCGGCTTTGCCTTCATCCTCGCCGGCTTCATCCTGACCAGACGCGCGCCAGCAGCCGAGCAAGTCTCGCACATCCGCACGGTCGCGCTCCTCGGCCCCCGCTTCTTCATGCCGGTCAGCATCGCCACCCTGATCAGCGGCCTCGCCCTTCTGTTCCACGGAGGCTGGGGCTGGCAGCCCTTCACCATCCTCGGCCTGGCGGGAGTCGCCTTCACCACCGCCTTCGGCATGCTGGTGATCGCGCCGTCCAGCGAACGCGCGGTGAAGTTCGCCGACACCTACGGCCCGGCCGCAGCCCTGCCGACCCTGCGCCGCCTCTACCGGCTGGCCGTCATCGACTACGCGGTCCAGTTCGCCATCGTCTTCCTGATGGTCGCCAAACCCAGCTGGGAGGACCTTGCTTTCATGGTCCCGCTCGCCCTGACCGTCCTGATCGCGCTGGCCGCCGCCATCCTGCCAGCACCAAGCCGGACCACCAGAGCCTGATCCCGCGCAAGTAGGGTTGCAACACCGGGCAGATCGGCGAGGCTCCGGTCATGCCCGGTGCCAACCTCCTTTACGTTAATTTCGCAGCTGAACCCGTCAAACGCCACAAGACGGTTCTGGACATTTGAAGGGGACAACACTAAGACCCAAGCGCCTCGCCCCACAACCAGAAGACCTGAATTGAGTTACCAGTTCAACCAATCTGCCAACCGTTCTCCCGCACCCCCGGCTGGCCGACCGCTGTGGGTCAAGGTCCTAGGTTATCTGACGTTTTTCTTCCCACTCGTCGGCGCAGCGCTCAGCTTGTTCATGCTGAGAAACTACCTGCCCTCCCAGGACTGGCTTCAGACCTCCGCGCCGATTGCTATGGTTTGCGGGGCCGTCACAGCACTTCTCTGTGCGCTGGCCGTATCAACTGGCTTTCGCTACCAGGCACAAGAAACCGGCAAAGCCATCGGCCCTGTGACGCGCTTCATTGTCGTGTTGGGCGGTATGTTCCTCGTCTATCTATCAGTCGGCGAACTGGTGCACCGTGGCGTGCCTGCGGTCCTCGCAATGAGTTATGGAACGACGGTCGAGCACGACTACATCGTTGAACGGACTAGTGAACAGGGCAGCCGCAGATGCAGACGTGCCGTTTATGTCGAAGGACCGTCTTTGAGCAGCCGCCTCTGCGACATGCCCTTCCGGTTTACAGAGGAGCTTGCCCCCGCGATGCCAGTGACCTTCATAGGCAAGGGCACGTCGATGGGTCTCTTCGTCGAGGACTTTCGGAAGCTCTAGGGTTCCAGACCCTTCCCCGTCCCTCCGCGCCGCGTTAGCGTAGCTCCCATGCCCGGCGCAAATCCCAGATTCATCCACCTCCGCACCCATACCGAACACTCGCTTCTCGAAGGCGCGGTGCCGGTCAAGAAGCTCGTCGAGCTCTGCCAGAAGGCCCGGATGCCCGCCGTCGCCGTGACCGACACGAACAACATGTTCGCCGCGCTGGAGTTCTCGGTCACCGCCATGGCCGCAGGCGTCCAGCCCATCGTCGGCTGCCAGATCGCCCTTGCCCATGACCCCGCCCAACCCGGCGAACGACCCCGCCAGCCCGCCCCCATCGTCCTCTTGGCCCAGAACGAGGCGGGCTACCGGAACCTCCTCAAGCTCAACACCCATCTCTATATAGACGGCGCTATGGCCGGGGCCGCGAACCTGCCTCAGGTCACCCTCGATGAACTCAAGCAGCACTCCGACGGCCTCATCTGCCTGACCGGCGGCCCCGAAGGCCCCCTTGGCCGCTTCCACGCCACGGGCCAGCACGCGAAAGCCCGCCTGATCCTGGAACGGCTGGCAACGATCTACCAGGGCCGCCTCTATGTCGAGCTCCAGCGCCATCCCGGCCCCGCAGGCCAGATCTCGGACACCGAGACCCAGGTCGAACGCGGCGCCATCGACCTCGCCTACGAACTCGGCCTCCCCATTGTCGCCACCAATGACGTCTACTTCCCCAAGACCGAGATGTATGAGGCCCACGATGCCCTCATCTGCATCGCCGAAGGCGCCTATGTCGACCAGCAGCAACCCCGCCGCCGCCTGACCCCGCAGCACTACTTCAAGTCCGAAGCCGAAATGGCCGCGCTCTTCGCCGACCTGCCGGAGGCTTTGGAGAACACCGTCGAAATCGCGAAACGCTGCGCCTTTGCGGTCAAGAAACACGCGCCCATCCTGCCGAAGTTCGCCGATGACGAGGTGAATGAGCTTCGCCGTCAGGCCAATGAAGGCCTGCAGGCCCGCCTCAAGGTCATCCCCCATTCCGCGACGCCCGAGGAATACCAGGCCCGCCTCGACTTTGAACTCGACGTGATCGAGAAAATGGGCTTCCCCGGCTATTTCCTGATCGTCGCCGACTTCATCAAATGGGCCAAGGACCACCACATCCCCGTCGGCCCCGGTCGAGGCTCGGGTGCCGGTAGCCTTGTGGCCTATGCGCTGACCATCACCGACCTCGACCCCCTCCGCTACGCCCTCCTCTTCGAACGCTTCCTGAACCCCGAGCGGGTCAGCATGCCCGACTTCGACATCGACTTCTGCATGGACCGCCGCGAAGAGGTCATCACCTACGTCCAGGACCGCTATGGCCGCGACCGGGTGGCCCAGATCATCACCTTCGGCGCACTGCTCTCGAAGGCAGCCGTCCGCGACGTGGGCCGTGTGCTGCAGATGTCCTACACCCATGTCGACAAGCTCTCGAAGATGATCCCGGTCGAAGGGGTGAAGCCGGTCTCGATCACCAAGGCTTTGGCCGACGAACCCCGCCTCCGCGAAGCGAAGAAGGAAGAGGTCGTGGCCCGCCTCCTCGACTACGCCGCCCAGATCGAAGGCCTTTACCGCAACGCCTCGACCCATGCCGCGGGCGTGGTGATCGGCGACCGCCCTCTGGACCAGCTGGTGCCGCTCTACCAGGACCCCCGTTCCGACATGCCCGCCACCCAGTTCAACATGAAATGGGTCGAGGCCGCGGGTCTGGTGAAGTTCGACTTTCTGGGTCTCAAGACCCTGACCGTGATCCAGAACGCGATGGACCTCCTGGCCCTTCGGGGGGTGAGCTTCGATATCAACCTGATCCCTCTGGATGACAAGCCGAGCTACGACCTCTACGCCGCCGCCAAGACCGTCGCTGTCTTCCAGGTGGAATCGTCGGGCATGATGGACGCGCTCCGCCGGATGAAGCCCACCTGCATCGAGGATATCGTCGCCCTCGTCGCCCTCTACCGCCCCGGCCCGATGGAGAACATCCCGGCCTATTGCGAGGTGAAGAACGGCCTCCGCGACCTGGAATCGATCCACCCGACCATCGACCACATCCTCGCCGAAACCCAGGGCATCATTGTCTACCAGGAACAGGTGATGCAGATCGCCCAGGTCATGGCAGGCTACAGCCTTGGCGGCGCGGACCTGTTGCGTCGCGCGATGGGCAAGAAGAACCCCGAGGAAATGGCCCGCGAACGCCCGAAGTTCATCCAAGGCGCCAAAGCCACCCACGACATCCCCGCCGCCAAGGCAGGCGAAGTCTTCGACCTCCTCGAAAAGTTCGCCAACTACGGCTTCAACAAGTCCCACGCCGCCGCCTATGCCGTCGTCAGCTACCAGACCGCCTACCTCAAGGCCAACTACCCCGCCGAGTTCATGGCCGCGGTCATGAACTGCGACCTCCACCTCACCGACAAACTCGCCGTCTACAAGCGCGAGGTCGACAAGCTCGGCCTCAAGACCATCGCCCCCTCCGTCAACGCCTCCCTCGCCACCTTCACCGTCCGCGAAGGCGCTATCGTCTACGGCCTAGGCGCGCTGAAGAACGTCGGCGTCGACGCGATGCAACTGATCGTCCGGGCGAGGATGGCCCCCGCCCTGTCCAGTTCAGACGAAGCTGTCAACCCGCGCCTCCCCTCCCCCTCGTGGGGAGGGGATGGGGGTGGGGGGCACCCCGCCAGCCAAACCGACAAACCCTTCACCACCCTCTTCGACTTCGCCCGCCGCGTGGACCTCAAACGCATCGGCAAGCGCCCCCTCGAAATGCTCGCCCGCGCCGGCGCCTTCGACCAGCTAGACCCCAACCGCGCCCGCGTCTTCGAAGCCCTCGACCCCCTCACCGCCTACTCCGCCGCCATCCACGAGGCGGCATCCTCCTCCCAGGTCTCCCTCTTCGGCCAGGCCGGAGCCGACATCCCCGAACCCCGCCTCCCCTTCCGCGACGACTGGCTCCCCGTCGAACGCCTCGCCCAGGAACACCAGGCCATCGGCTTCTACCTCTCCGGCCACCCGCTGGACGACTACATGCCC
>NZ_JBOFBI010000056.1:0-4433 GCF_051645465.1 Tabrizicola sp.
CCGCCGATGGCCATCTGCTGGTAGTAGGATTGCATGTTCATCAGCGTCAGTCCGTTCTGCAGCACCCCCATCACCAAGGCCCCGATCATCGTCCCAAGGATCGAGCCACGCCCGCCGAACAGGTTGGTCCCGCCGATGATCGCCGCCGTGATCGCCGCCAGTTCGTAGTTCAACCCTGCCGTCGGATCGCCGGTGTTGACGCGAGCGGTGAACACCAGACCCGCGATCCCTGCCATCAGGCCTGACAGCGTGTAAAGCTGAATGCGCAGGCGACGGACGTTGATACCCGTGGCGCGGGCCGCGTTCTCGTTATCGCCAAGCGCAAGGGTGTGGTGGCCGAACCGCGTGTGCGCCAGGATGTAATGCGCGACGATGGCCGTGACGACCAAGATATAAACCGGCGTCGGCACGCCGAAGGGGCGCGCCTGACCCAGAAACAGGATCTCTGGCGGCAGGCCATAGATGCCCTGACCGTTCGAGATGACCAGCGCCAGCCCCCGCGCGATCCCCATCATGCCCAGAGTAACGATGAACGCAGGCACCCGCGCAATGGCAATGGTCAGCCCGTTCAGGTAGCCCGCCAAGGCCCCCGCCCCAAGGCAGCCCAGAATGATGAAGGGCCAGGGCAGGCCGACATAAAGGTTCAGCGCCGCGCCGACCACCGACGACAACCCCAGCACCGATCCCAGCGACAGATCGATCCCCGCGGCCGAGATCACATAGGTCGCCCCGATGGCAAGAATGCCGATGGTCGTGGTTGCAAGCAGGATGTTGAACAGGTTCGAAACGGACAGAAATACGGGTGACAACAGCGCCATCAGCACCACGAGGCCGACTAGGACAAACAGCGATTCAGCGCGGATGTTGGCGCGCACTAGCGCAGCGTTGAAAGCGGAGGCAAAAGTCATTGCAGGGTTCCGAAACCAGAGGATATGAGGCAGCGGGCCAGAGGGAGCGTCTGGCCCGCGCCGCCGGTGGTTGGCTTACTTGACGAAAGCCAGCATCGGTTCGGTTCCGGCATCAAGCACGTCTTTAGTCAGCACCAGCGTTGGCACAAAGACGAACTTCTCGACCGTCTCGCCAGCCTTGACCATCTGGGCCATCTCGACCGCCTGCTTGCCAACCAGGTAGGGCAGCTGTGCGACCGAAGCGTCCAAACGCCCTTCCATGATCGACTTGACCGCGTCCGAGTTGCCGTCCACGCCGATCACGGTCACCTGGTCCTGCAAGCCTGCCGCGAACACGGTTTCCACCGCACCCAACGCCATGCCGTCATTCGCGCAGAAGATGGCGACCAGATCAGGATTGGCTGTCAGGATGTCATTTGTGATGTTGGCTGCCTTGCCGCGATCCCAATCACCCGGCAGAGAAGCGACAATCTCGAGCCCCGGTGCCAGTTCCTGGAGCCTTTCGGCAAAGCCCGTTGCGCGCTTCTGGCCCGTGATGTTGCCCGCAAGTCCTTCGATCACCAGCACCGGACCTGTCGCGTCAGCCCCAAGCCTGGACACCAGCCATTCGGCGCCTTGGGCACCCGCAGCCTGGTTGTCGGACCCGATCGAGAAAGCGATCTCGACTCCGGCCTCCGCGGCGATGGCATGGTCGAGGTTCCCGTCAAGGTCCACGACCGGGATGCCCATTTCATTGGCGCGCTTGAGGCAAGGCAAGAGGATCGTCGAGTTGATGGCGGCCGTGATAAAGGCATCCATCGGTTGTTCAAGCATGGCGTTGCAGGCATTGAGCTGCGGCTCGGCCGCCTGGTCGCTTTCGACCGCCTGAACAAAGACATTGACGCCAACGGCAGCGGCGCCTTCGCGGACGCCAAGCTCCATCGCGCCCCAGAACGGGTTCGAGAGCGTCTTCATCAGCACGCCGTAGTCTTCGGCCACGGCAGGCAGGGCAAACAGGCCGATCGCCGCCGCCGAGATAAGTAATCTTCGCATGGGTGGTTCTCCTCCGTTGTTCAGCTTCCGATATCGAGCGGGGCATTCTGTGTCCCCGTCTCTTTGGTCCGGGGGGGAAGCACGTCCCCGGACCTCTTCTGGGTGGTGTTGGCTGCTGCAGGCGCGATCAGTGTCGCGCGCTCGATCAGGCGGCAGGGCACCCGCAGCGCCCGGGGCGGTTCGTCCACGCCTTCGATCCTTGCCACAAGCATCGCGAACGCAGCTTCGGCAATCTCTTCCACAGGCTGTGCCACCGCCGTCACGGCCGGGTGCATATGCGCCATCCATGCGCTGTCGTCGAAGCTTGCAAGGGCAAGGTCGATGCCGGGGGTCAGACCAAGCCTGCGCGCCGCGCCATAGGCGGCCAATGAAGCAAGGTTTTGAAGCGCAAAGATCGCCCCTGGTATCGGCTCATTGGTGCTGCGCTTTGCGAATGCCGCATCCGCACTTTCCACCGTCCAGCCGCAGTTCAGCAATTCGATACGCACCGGCACGGCAGCAGCGTTTGCCGCAGCCTGAACGCCACGCAGGCGTTCGGCCATGTTCAGCATCTGCGGGTCAGAGCAGGCGACAAGGATGTGCCGATGGCCCAACTCGATCAGCCGTTCGGCAACAGCGCGGGCCGCCATCTCGTTATCCACGCTGACTTCGTCGGTCGCGGGAACGTCTCCGGGCGCGCACGATACGCGGTCGACGACCACCATTGGCACGCCAGCCTTTGCGAACGCGCCCGGCAAACTGCCATAAGCTGGCACGACCAGAATTCCCGCCACGCGCCAGCCAAGCAGTTCCTCGACCTCGCGCGCCTGGATCGCGGGGTCTTCACGGCTGGTGGCGGTGGCAAGCCGGTAGCCTGCGGCTTCGGCCGACCGTTCCAATGCCGACAGCAGCGCACCGAAAAACGGGTTCTCGAAATCCGGCAGGACAACGCCGACAAACCGGCTGTTGGTGCGCCGCAGGTTGGAGGCGATGGTATTGGCCCGGTAGCCGAGGTCGGCCACGGCGGCAAGGACGGCGCGCCCGATGGGGTCATCCTGGCTGCGGCGGCGGTTCAGCACGTTTGAAACACAGCCAGCAGACACACCTGCCTTCAGCGCCACATCGCGGATCGACGGGCGCAGTGGCGGCAGGGCTGCTTGTTTATGCTTCAAGTTCACGTTTTCCCCGGAGCAAAGCGATTCCTGCCTTGCATAATGTTAGGAAAAACGTTTCATCTTGTAAAACGTTTTTTAAAACTCGCTGAAATGTCGGTTCCGGTCAGAAGGAGGCCTCATCCCATGCCAAACCCGATGCGCGTCCTTTACGATCCCGAACCGCGCGGCACTGATGAGATATTCTCAGCCGAAGCGCTCGCTACGTTTCGCAGCGCCTACGAGGTCATCGCTTGGCAGGGCGAAGATCGCGACAGCTTCTATGCCCGCCATCTGCCAGAAACTGACATCCTGATAAGCCAGCAACCGATGGGCCGCGATCGGCTGGACCTTGCGCCAAATCTGCGGGCGATCTTCAATGTGGAAACTAATTTCCTGCCCAACATCGACTATGAAGAATGCTTCCGGCGCGGCATCCATGTGCTGGCCCCCGGTGCAGTCTTTGCCCTTCCCGTGGCCGAGATGGCGCTTGGGATGGCCCTGTCGCTGGCGCGTAACATCCACGGCGAGCATGCGGCCTTTCTGCGGGGCGAGGAGAAATGGCTCTTCGACGGCAACCGCGAAAGCGAACTTCTGACGGGATCGACGGTTGGGATCATCGGCTTTGGTGATCTTGGCCGGGCGCTGCACCGGTTGCTTGTGACCTTCGGCTGCCGGGTGCAGGCGCATGATCCGTGGCTGCCGCCTGGGCATCTGCGACGCCTTGGGGTTGAACCCGCCAGCTTCGAGACGGTGATGCATGAGAACCGCTTCATCTTCGTCATGGCCACGATCACGACCGAGAACCGCCATATGATCGACGCGGCGGCGCTGGAGATGATGCAGCCGGGCGCGAACCTTCTGCTGATGTCGCGCGCGGCGGCGGCCGACTTCCCCGCGCTTTGTGCGGCGGCATCGGGCCGGATCAAGGTGGCGACCGATGTCTTTCCGGTCGAACCGCTGCCGCTGGACGACCCGATCCGGTCCGTACCCAACATGCTCTTTTCGCCGCATCGGGCCGGGGCATTGACTGTTGCCCTGCGTGAGATTGGCGACCGGGTGCTGGAGGACATGGATCTGATCGCGCACGGCCTCGCGCCCGTCGCCTGCCGCAGGGCAGAGCGCGAGACGGTCGCGCGCTTCCGCTCGATGCCGGTCGACCGTGCGAAAGGGGCCTGACCTGTTTGTCCCGACCAGCCAGCGATCGGCACAGCAACACGCAAGCAAGTGCTTGATCGGCTTCCGCTATGAAAGGCTTCTGCTGCGATAGGGCGATTGATCGATCTTAAAGTTGTGTATGCTTGGGCAGGTGCCGTGGCTCCAAGAGCGGACCAGTCCATCGACGCTGCTCAATAAATGTCCA
>NZ_JBOFBI010000057.1:0-4193 GCF_051645465.1 Tabrizicola sp.
ATGCCGACATGTTCGATGAACGGCGTGTTGGTGAAGCCTTCGTTCCAGACCTGGACGAACTTGGCCAAGACAGCCTGGGGCGAAGGCAGGAACAACGGTTTGACCCAGCCCATCGTGGTGACCAGCCACCAGACGAAGATGATACCGACAATCGACATGACCGACAGCCAGAGCGTATCGCCCTGTCCCGGAACACCATAGGTCTCGCCCGGTTTTGTCGCCCGAGCTTTCATCAGGAAAAAGAAGATGCCTTTCTTCTTCGATTGCGTGTTGGGATAGGAATGTTCGGTCATGCCGCAGCCTCCTCATCCGAGAAAATGATTTTCAGGACGTCCTCGCGCAGTGCGATGAACTCGCGGCTGGCCTTGACCTCACGCGCGGGTGCGCCTGCAAGGAACTGCCGAGAGAAGGGCAGGTCGAACCGGTGCGCGATGCGGCCGGGGCGGGGGGACATCACGATCAGTTTGGTGCCCATGAAGAGCGCCTCTTCGACCGAATGGGTGATGAAGAACACCGACTTGTTGGTGGTGTGCCAGATGTTCAGGATCAGTTCCTGCGCCTTTTCCCGTGTGAGCGCGTCCAGCGCGCCCAGGGGTTCATCCATCAAAAGAACCTTGGGGTTGCAGGTCAGTGCGCGGGCGATGCCGACCCGCTGCTGCATACCGCCCGACAGCATGTAGACGCGCGAGGTCTCGAAGTCCTTCAGGCCAAGAAGCTTGATGAAACCGCGTGCGATCTCGTACCGGTTGCTCTCGGCAACGCCCTGAAGTTTCAGGCCGAAAGCCACGTTGTCCAGGACGTTCAGCCAGGGCATCAGCGCGTGTTTCTGGAACACAACCGCCCGGTCCGCGCCCGGCCCTTGAACCTTCGATCCGTCCAGCAGGATTTCACCCGAGGATGGCGACAGGAACCCGGCGATCAGCGAAAGCAGCGTCGACTTGCCGCAACCCGAGGCCCCAAGCGCCACGACGAAATCGTCATTCACGATGTCGAGGTCAATCTTTCGCAACGCCTCGACCGGCGGCCGTCCGTCTGCGGTCGGGTAGATGACCGATGCTTCCCTGATGTTGAGCCCCATCTTTTCCCCCATGCGGCTTGTGACGTTGCCGGAGGCGGGGATCACCCCGCGTCCGGCATGGGAGCAGGTGTTACTTCGCCGCCTCCGCGATGGTGGTGTTGACGAATGGGGCGTAGTCATCGCCTGCCGCGTCGATCCGGCCCGCCTTGACCAGGAAATCGGCGGTGGTCTTCATGTTGGCCGCAGCACCACCCAGCCAGGTGTCGCTCATCTGGTCGGCCAGCGGGATGAAGGTGAAGCCTTTCAGGATGTTCGGCACCTGATCGGGGGCGGCACCCGTCATCTCGGCGATCTTCTTCACCGGATCGCTGTCGGCAGTCCAGGCGGCGGGATCGGCGAGATAGGCCATGTTCGCCTCGTTCATCGTTTTGGCGAAGGCCACCATCGCATCGGCATTTGCCGCCGCGAATTCGGTGTTCACAACCCAGCCGTCAAAGGTCGGGAAGCCCCAGGCTGCGGTCTGGTCAGCACCCACGATGAAGGTGCCGGTCTGCAGGATCTGGTTCTGCACCGGCTCCCAGATGAAGGCCGCGTCGACCTGACCGGAATCCCAGGCCGCCGCGATCTGGTCAGCGGGCAGGTTCATGATCGTGACATCGGTCTCGGCAATGCCCGCATGGGTCAGGGCGCCCATCAGCGAATAATGCGCGGTCGAGCCAACCGGCACGGCGATGCGCTTGCCCTTCAGGTCTTCTACCTTGGTGACCCCGGAATCGGCCTTGGCGATCAGGCTTTCGGCGGTACCCAGACCCTGCGCAATCATGAAGAGCTGGATTTCAAGGCCCTGGCTGGTGCCGATGGACAGGGGCGAAGAGCCAAGCTCTGCCACCTGGACATCGCCCGAGGCCATTGCGGCGATCACTTCGGTGCCCGAACCGAACTGGCGCCATTCGATGGTCCAGCCGGTGGCCGCATCGAACTTGCCCTCGGCTCGGGCGACCTGCATCGGCGTGGGGCTGCCGAAATGGCCGATGATCACGTTTTCGGCGAGGGCAGCCCCGGCAGTCAACGCCAGGGTTGCCGCACCGATCATCAGGCGCTTGAGAGTGGAAGTCATGGTGTCGTCTCCTTGTTGGGATGTGAACTGGGCGCATTTGCGCTTCTCGTTGGCGGCTGTTTCTCCGCCTTGTCGGTGCCCGTGCCATGCGACGTGGCAAAGGTTATGATGCCGCTGACCAGCTGGTCCAGCGTGTCGAAAGCCTTGGCGCCGGAATCGACGGCCCCGGCGATCAGCGAAAACTCGGTGCAGGCGATCATTTGCACCCGCGCGCCACGGGCCAAGAGGTCGGTGGAGGCCGCGGCAAGCGCCGTTCGCGCCTCGGTCGTGGCGCCCTTCGCCTTGATGCTGCGAATGGCGACAAGCATCGCGTCTTCGTTCTGCGCATAGGCCGGGGTCAGGCTTTCTTCGGCAAACGCGCGGTCGAAAAGGCCTATCCGGCGCACGGCTGGCGAGGCGAGGATGCCGACCATGGCACCCTTGCCCGCCAGTCCCGCAGCATGCGCTACGGAGAGCGCCACCATGTCGATCAGCGGAATCGTGACCGCCGCGCAGATGGCGGGCGCATAATGATGCGCGGTGTTGCAGGGCATCGCCAACGCCTCGGCTCCCGCCGCCTCCAGCCGCCACGCCATGGCGGCGAGCACGGGGCCGGGGTCATCGCCCGTCCGCTCAATCAGATGGCGGATGCGTGAGGGGACCTGGGGGTTCTGGTCGACGATCAGCGGAATGTGGTCGGCATCGTCTCGGGCGGGGGCGGCGGCGATGATCTTCTGCATCAAGAGCACCGTCGCCTCCGGCCCCATTCCGCCGATGATGCCCACCCGCCTCATGCCGCGCGTCTTTCCGGTGGAGTGATGCGGTCTGGGGCCATCGGCTATTCGGCCGCCTGCCGTGAGGTGTCATCGGCAAAAACCGCGTCATAGCCGAAAAGCGCCACTGATCCGCCGGTATGCAGGAACACGACGCGCTGACCCTTCTTGAAATGACCCTTGCGGCAATAGTCGATCAGACCGGCAGCCCCCTTGCCCGAATAGACCGGGTCCAGAAGGATGCCTTCCAGTTCGGCGAACATCCGGATCGCCTCCAGCGTATCGGCCTGGGGCACGCCGTAGCCGGGGCCGACATAGCCAGTGTCGGCCACCACATCGCCCCGCTGCACCACGCCGGGGCAGCCCAGCTTCTCGGCGGTCTTCACAGCCAGGTTGAAGACGTTTTCCTCTTGCTTGGCCTTGGGCGCCCGCACGCCGAAACCCAGAAGCGGGATGCCCGCATTGATCGCCTTCAGCCCGACGATCAGCCCGGCTTGAGTGCCCGCCGACCCCGTCGCCGTCACCAGATGGTCGATCACCAGCCCCCGGTCATTGGCCTGGCCCACCAGTTCGAACGCGCAGTTGACATAGCCAAGCGCGCCCGTCGGATTCGATCCGCCGCCCGGAATGATATAGACTTTGCGCCCCGCCGCGCGCATGCCCACCGCCACTGCCTCCATCTCGGCCTGCATATCGACGCCACCCGGGCGCTTTTCCGTGGCCGCCCCGTGCAGGTGATCCAGCAGCACATTGCCGTTTTCGTTGTAGTTGTGGTTGTTCGATCCTGTCCGGTCCTCAAGCAGGATATGGCAGGCCATGCCAAGTTTGGCAGCAAAGGCTGCAGTCTGGCGCGCGTGGTTCGATTGCGTCGCCCCTTGCGTCATGACCACATCTGCGCTCATCGCCTGCGCCTCGGCCATCAGGAACTCGAGCTTGCGGGTCTTATTGCCCCCCGTTGACAGGCCGGTGCAGTCGTCTCGCTTGATCCAGATTTCGGGCCCGCCGAGTTCGCGGCTCAGACGGTCGAGCCGTTCCAGCGGCGTCGGCAGATGTGCCAGAAAGACGCGGGGAAACCGGGAAAGATGCATTTGGTGAGTCCTGCTGAAATATGCGTGATGCAACAATTACAGAGCGCAATCTCTAATGCAAATTCGAAGTAGTCGATATAAGATGCAAGAAACGCAACTTATGAAGTCTCATGCGGCTCGAATGGCTCGAAGATATCCTCGCGGTTGCCGAAACCGGTTCCTTCAGCGAGGCGGCGGAAAGGCGGCACCTGACGCAGTCGGCTTTTTCGCGCCGGATC
>NZ_JBOFBI010000058.1:0-3315 GCF_051645465.1 Tabrizicola sp.
CGATCTTCCTCGTGAACGACGAAGCCAAGCTCGTGCGGCTTGATGCCGAGACGGGCGAGGTCATCTGGTCCGTCGAGATGCCCTATTTCACCAACGACAAGATCAAGCGCCGCAAGGGCATCTTCGCCCACTACGGGCCTGTCATCGCAGGCGGCCGGATCATGGTCGTCTCCTCCGATGGCATCCTGCGCGCTTTCGACGCGACCGATGGCAGCCTGACCCACACCGCCGAGATCCCCGGCGGCGCGTCGGCCCAGCCGGCCGTGGCAGGCGGTACGCTTTATGTCGTCAGCAGCAACGGGCAACTTCACGCTTTCCGTTAAGGGCCTTCCCGTGTATGGCAGGCGCTTCGCCAAGCCTGGACGCATGAAATGACCTTCACCCTCGCTATCGTGGGCCGCCCGAATGTGGGCAAATCGACGCTCTTCAACCGGCTTGTGGGCCGCAAGCTTGCGCTGGTAGACGACCAGCCCGGCGTGACCCGCGACCTGCGCGAAGGCGACGCGAAGCTTTTCGACATGCGCTTCACGGTCATCGACACGGCGGGTCTGGAAGAGGTGACGGACGACAGCCTCCAGGGCCGCATGCGCCGCCTGACCGAACGCGCGGTCGAAATGGCCGACGCCTGCCTTTTCGTCATCGATGGGCGGGTGGGCGTGACCCCCACCGACGAAGTCTTCGCCGACATCCTGCGCAAGAAGAATGCCCGCGTCTTCCTGGCCGTGAACAAAGCCGAAGGCAAAGCTGGCGACGCGGGCGCCCTTGAAGCCTACTCCCTGGGCCTCGGTGAGCCGATCCGAATCTCTGCCGAACACGGCGAGGGGATGGACGATCTCTATCGCGAGCTGAAGCCCCTCGAAGGCGAATTCGCCGAGCGCGAGGCCGAGAACGCCCCCGAGGTCGACATCGACCTTTCCGAAGCCGACGCCGAGCTCGACGCGGACGAGACCGCACATCACCCCACGCCCAAGAAGCCCCTCCAGATCGCCGTCATCGGGCGACCCAATGCGGGCAAATCCACCCTGATCAACAAGATCCTCGGTTACGACCGCCTTCTGACCGGCCCCGAAGCCGGAATCACCCGCGACGCGATCTCGGTCCGCGCCGAATGGCAGGGCACGCCGATCCGCATCTTCGACACGGCGGGGATGCGCAAGAAGGCGCGCGTGGTGGAAAAACTTGAGAAACTCTCCGTCTCGGACGGCATCCGTGCGGTGCGCTTCGCCGAAGTGGTCGTGGTCCTTCTGGACGTCGAGATTCCCTTCGAAGTGCAGGACCTCCGCATCGCCGACTTCGCCGAAACCGAGGGCCGGGCCGTCGTGGTCGCGGTCAACAAGTGGGACCTTGAGGACGAGAAGCAGGAAAAGCTGGCCGAGCTGAAAGAAATGTTCGACCGCCTCCTCCCGCAGCTCCGCGGCGCGCCTCTGGTGACGGTTTCCGCCAAAACGGGCAGGGGTCTTGACCGCCTGCACGACGCGATCCGCAAGGCGCATGACGTTTGGAACCGCCGCATCCCCACCAACAAGCTCAACACCTGGCTGGGTGCTATGACCGAGGCGCACCCGCCGCCAGCGCCCGGCGGCCACCGCATCAAGCTGCGCTACATGACCCAGGCCAAGACCCGGCCGCCGGGCTTCATGATCAAATGCTCACGGCCTGATGAGCTGCCGGACAGCTACAAACGCTATCTTGTCAATGGCTTGCGCGACCACTTTGACATGCCCGGCACGCCGATCCGCCTCTTCCTTCGGTCACAGGGTGACCAGAACCCGTGGAAGGAACGCAAGTTCAACACGCCATCGCGGCTGCGGAAGCACAAGGAAAAGAACACAGGGCAGTAGCCGCAGACCCAAGAATTTTAAGCAAAATTCTTGTCAAATTCCTTCCTTAAGGAATTTGGCCCGCCGCCCGTCGCCATAGCAGACTGGTCGCCACCAGCACCAGCCCGGCAATCCCAAGGGCAACCCAGGAGACCGGCGCAAGGTCGCCCCAGTTGACCACGGCGATCCCGATCAGCGCCCAGACGACCGTCAGCCCATAGACCGGCATCCTCGGCCTTCGGAACTGGATCAGCGGAGCCAGGATCAGCACCGCCCCCATCATGCCGATCGCGGATTCGGTGTTGCCAAGCACCCCGTAGCCCGCAAGCACCACGCCCGTTGACACCGCCGATGCCGCCGTCAGCCACCCCGCGAAGATCGCCAGAGGGGCCGAGAGCAGCCAGCGATCCGGCTCGGTCGGCGCGCGGAGGAAGGCCAGCACCGCAGCGGCGGCCATTATGACGATCGTGACAGTGGCCCAGATCGGGCTTGTCCCGGCGATCGCAAGCCAGACCGTGCCGAGGACAAGGGCCACGGTCAGCGGCAACCGCACCCGGCCCCAGGCCGGGTCATTGGCGCGGCGCCAAAGGCCATAGGCTGCATGCAGGATCAGCCAGACGTAGATCACCGACCAGATCGAAAACGCATACCCTGCGGGCTGGATCGCGGGCCGCTCGATCCTGACAGGGAACATCCCCGGCTCGTAGCCCGTGAAAGGCGGCGTGATGAAGGGGGCCACGCCAAAGGCGATGGTCGCCAGTAGCAGGATCAGAGCGGGGATGCGGTTGTCGGTCATGTCTTCCGTCCTGTCTGGGTAAGGCTCAACATCGGCGCAGAAACCTTACTGAAACCTTACCTGAACAGTAAGTGCTTGATTCCGATACATGTCGTGCGTTGTCCCACCGTGGGACAAACGCCGGACACCCCTCAGACCAGCACACCATCCGCCATAATCCGGGTCTTCCCTCCCAGATAGGGCACCAGCGCCGCAGGCAAGGTAACCGACCCGTCCGCCTCCTGCCCGTTCTCCAGCACCGCGATGAGGCACCGCCCCACCGCCAGACCCGAGCCATTCAGCGTCGCCACAAACTCCGGCTTCCCCCCCGCCGGCCGATACCGCGCATTCATCCGCCGCGCCTGGAACTGGCCACAGGTGGACACGCTGGAAATCTCGCGGACGGTGTTCTGCCCGGGCAGCCAGACCTCCAGGTCATGCGTCTTCTGCGCCCCGAATCCCATGTCGCCGGTGCAGAGCACGATGGTCCGGTACGGCAGCCCCAGCCGCTCCAGCACGGCCTCGGCGCATTTGGTCATCCGCTCATGTTCCGCCAGCGCCGTTTCCGGCGTGCAGATCGTCACCATCTCGACCTTCTCGAACTGGTGCTGCCGCAGCATCCCCGTCGTATCCTTGCCCGCCGACCCCGCTTCGGACCGGAAGCATTGGGTATGGGCCGTCATCCGGATCGGCAGCTTTGCCTCATCGAGGATATCTTCG
>NZ_JBOFBI010000059.1:0-23127 GCF_051645465.1 Tabrizicola sp.
CACCCGAGATCATCACCAGCCCCCGCGCCACCAGCCGCTCCAGCGCCGCGACCTCCAGCCGTGAGGTCAGCGCCCCGGCCATCGGCATCGGGCGATCGATCCGGTCCAAGACCGCCAGGTCCCGCGCATTCAGGCCGCCGCGCTGGCCGGACATCGGCACGACGAAGCGGCCATCCATTTCGCCGACGGCTTCCGACGAAAGCCACCGGTCAAGGGCGGCGTGGACCATCGGCCCATGATCGACCGCCAGAAGCGAAACAGGGATCAGCCGCCGGGGACCAAGGCGCAGGCCGCCCTTCAGCCCTTCGGTCACGAGATGCACCTCGCTGTCGCCGCCCAAGCCCGTGGTCCGCATCGCCACGGCTTCGACCATGGTGCGGAAACCGCCGACCCGAGCGCCTTCGGGGTCGATCTCCGGCAACCCGTCGCGCAGCAATGCCACATCGGTCGTCGTGCCGCCGATATCGCTGACCAGCGCGTCCGACGCACCCGTCAGCCAGCGCGCTCCGACGATGCTGGCAGCGGGGCCACTCAGGATCGTCTCGATGGGCCGCTCGCGCACCATGGCAGCGCTGATCAACGCCCCGTCGCCACGCACCACCATCAGCGGCGCGTCGATGCCCACGGCGAGAAGGTGCTGCTCGCAGGCCGCGACCAGCCGGTCGATCATCCCGATCAGTCGGGCATTCAGGACAGCCGTCAGCGCCCGCTTCGGGCCGTTGAGGTTGGCGGAAAGCTCGTGCGAACAGGTCACCGGGCGCCCCGTAACCCGCCGGATCAGGTCACGCGCTGCTACCTCGTGCGCGGGGTTGCGGGTCGCAAAGCGCGAGGCGACGGCGAAGCCCGAGACCTGCTCGCCCAGTTCGCGGATGGCCTCTTCAAGCGCGGCCAGATCGAACGGCGCGGCTTCGGTCCCGGCATGAGTATGACCGCCTGCAAAGATCAGAACCGGGTCGCCCTTCAAAGCCTCGGTCAGCCCGCCGCGGGCGAGGTCACCCTCGTCAAACCCGATGAATATCAGCGCAACCCGTGCGCCCTGACCCTCGACCAGCGCGTTGGTTGCAAGGGTGGTGGACAGCGATACCAGCGCTACGTCCGAGGCCTTCACCCCGGCCGCAGCAATCGCCGCATCGACCGCCTGGCCGATCCCCACCGCAAGGTCATGGCGGCTGGTCAGGGCCTTCGCCTTCCCCAGCACAAGGTTCGCGGCCTCATCCAGGATCACGGCATCCGTGTAGGTGCCCCCGGTATCGACACCCAGAAAATAGGCCATCTGCTTCCCTGCGACCGTCCCTTTGCCCCCGAGCTAGTGCGGGACGAAGGCGCTGTCACCCCCGGAAGCGACATCAGTGCCGTCGCCGACGGCGATGTGCGGGCGGCAGGCCCAGCATGCCGCGGTACTTCGCCACCGTCCGCCGGGCAATTGGCGCGCCGCCTTCGGCCAGGGCCGCGGCCAGCGCCTCGTCCGACAACGGGGCGTCGGGGTCTTCCCCGGCCACCAGCCGTGCCAGCCGATCACGAAGCGCACCCGCCGCCGGGCCGCCTTCGCGCGTGGCCTTGGTGAAGAGCGACCGGAGCCACCAGGTCCCCCTCGGCGTATCGACCGCGGTCCCGGCCACCACCCGGCTCACCGTGCTTTCATGCAACCCAAGTGCCACCGCCACATCCGCCATCGTCATCGGCACCAGCGCCCCCATCCCCGCCTCCAGAGCTGCCGCCTGACGCCCTAGCACTTCCTGGCCCACGGATAGAAGCGTCGCATTCCGCCCCTCGATCATCTTGATCAACGCCCGCGCCTCGGCCCGGCCCTTGGCGCGGCCTTCGGCCACCGACACCGCAGGCAGGGCCGAACGATTGAGCGAGACGATCCACCCCGCCGGACCCTTCTCGGCGATCAGGTCGGGCTCGCGCACCGGGGCGGCAAAGGCCTCGAAGCTGCTGCCGGGCTTCGGGTCGTAGCTGCGAAGCCGCCCGAACGCCTTGCGCAGATCGGCGAGATCAATGCCCGCTTCGCGCGCGATCCGATCGATCTCACCCCGCGCCAGCAGGTCCAGCCTGCCCAGAAGCGCCGCCATTGCCGCGTCCAGCTCGTCCGCTTCCTCGGCCTGCAGACGCAGGCATTCCGCCAGGTTGCGCGCGAAAAGGCCGGTCGGTTCCGCGCGTTCCTGCAGGCGGCGCAGCACCGCCTCGACCGCCGGAACGCTCGCCCGCGTCTCGGCGGCGATCGCCGCAAGCGAGCGGCCAAGCCAGCCCGACGGCTCCAGCGCTTCGGCGAGCGCTTCGGCGATCCGCGCTTCGGCGGGGCCAAGACGCAGGGCCTCGATCATCCCCAGCACATGCGAAACCAGACTGGACGCCGCCGCGGCCTGTTCCGGCTGCTCGCCATCAGCCCTGAAGGCCGACTTCCAGCGTGGCAGCCAGTCCTGCACCTGGCGGCGGGTCAGGATGATCTCGGGGTTTTCCGCCGCCGCTTCTTCCAGATAGCGGCTAAGGCCTGCGGCATCGGCGCGCAAAAGCCGGATCGAGGTCTGCAGCCCGGTGGTCAGCGCCATGCGCTGGGTCTGTTCGACCGAGATGCGGTTTCGGGATTTCATGCGACGCGCCCCTTTTGCGATGGTTCCCACGGACCGGACGCGACCGCAAGTCCGGCGCCAGTGGAGCAGCCGCAACGGCCCAGCCAAGCTCTCCACCAGCGCAGATGACAAGTGCGTGAGCGCACAAGTCCCATGCTACCGCGACAGAAAGTCGCGCCTATAGTGAAGCGGTTAGCCAACAAGGGAGCCATACGCATGAAACTCGCCAAAGCCTTGATGCTCGGCGCGGTCCTCACTGCCGGGGTCGCCTATGCCGAAGGAGAACGGACCGATCCGAATGCCATCGCCCGCTCGGAACTGATGAAAGCGAACGGCAAGGCAATCGGCGTCCTTGCTGACATGGCAGGCGGCAAGACCGCATTCGATGCCGCCGCTGCAGAGGCTGCCAAAGCCACGCTGATCGAAGACTTCGGCAAGATCGAAGCCGTCTTCAAAGAGCCTGGCGCGGACGACCCGGCTTCGGAATCCAAGCCTGAGATCTGGACGAACTGGGAAGACTTCCTGATGAAAGCCAAAGCAGGAACTGATGCGGCGACCGCGCTTGACGTCGCTTCGCTTGAGACGTTGCAGGCAGGCATGGGCGCACTTGGTGGGACCTGCGGCGGTTGCCATGAGGTCTATCGCGTCAAGAAGTGATCGCCTGCCCAGGCAGGACCAAGGCCCCGGTCACCCGACCGGGGCTTTTTTCATCCGCACCAGACGCGCGTGATCCGACCAGCGCTGTTCAGGTCGAAGTTCAGCCGCGTCGGGCTGTAGTCCATAGTGATCGGCATCCCCGGCTCGATGAACCTTGTCCCCGCGACGAAGCTCATCGCCGCGAAGACGGATTTGTCCTTGCCGACCAGATACTGCAGGGTGCTGGCCCCGCAGGCATCGCTGCCCGGCGCCGGCTCGGGCGGCATCCGGTCGGGACCAGGCGTTGTCACCGGAACGCAGGCGGCCAGGGCAAGCGCCATGACCAGGCTGATCGACCGCATCCTCACCGCCTCAGCCACAGACCACCCGCTCGATCACATCGCGCCGGTCCAGCCAGATGTTCAGCCGGTCCGCCTTGAAGTCCATCGTCACCGCCATCCCGTACTCGATCACGCGGACATCCTGGCTGAACCGCATCCCGTCAAGCACAGCCCCGGGTTGGCCGACCAGATATTGCAGCTCGCTTGCGCCGCACTGATCCATCGGCTCATTCGGGGGCGGCACCGGAACCGGCTCGACGCAGGCCGCAAGCAGAAGGGGGGCGCAGAGGAGAATCGCTGAGACGTGTTTCATGGGTCGCTTCCGCAATTGCTTTCCAAGCCACTTTGCCACAGCTTCAGGAAAACCATAAGGGAGGGATAACCAGATGCGCACCCGTGCCGCCGTTGCCGTCGCCGCCGGAAAACCGTTGGAGATCATGGAGGTGAACCTCGACGACCCGAAAGAGGGCGAGGTCCTGATCGAAATCAAGGCCACCGGCATCTGCCATACGGATGAGTTTACCCTCTCCGGGGCGGACCCCGAAGGCATTTTCCCCTCGATTCTCGGGCACGAGGGCGCGGGCGTGGTGGTCAAATGCGGCCCCGGCGTGAAGACCCTGAAACCCGGCGACCACGTGATCCCGCTTTACACGCCCGAATGCCGCGAGTGCCCCTCGTGCCTCAGCCGCAAGACCAACCTCTGCACCGCGATCCGCGCGACGCAAGGCCAGGGCCTGATGCCCGACGGCACCACGCGGTTCTCGATGCTCGATGGCACGCCGATCTACCACTACATGGGCTGCTCGACCTTCGCCCAGCACACGGTGATGCCCGAGATCGCGCTGGCCAAGGTCCGCGAGGACGCCCCCTTCGACAAGATCTGCTACATCGGCTGCGGCGTCACCACCGGCATCGGCGCGGTACTGAACACCGCAAATGTCGAACAGGGCGCCAAGGCCGTGGTCTTCGGCCTCGGCGGGATCGGGTTGAACGTGATCCAGGGCCTTCGCATGGCCGGGGCCGACATGATCATCGGCGTCGACATCAATGACGACAAGAAGGAATGGGGCGAGCGCTTCGGGATGACCCATTTCGTCAACCCCACGAAGATCGAGGGCGACATCACCGCGCACATCGTCAATATGACGAAGACCCCCTTCGACAAGATCGGCGGCGCGGACTACAGCTTCGACTGCACCGGCAACGTCAAGGTGATGCGGGCGGCTCTCGAATGCACTCACCGCGGCTGGGGGCAGAGCATCATCATCGGCGTGGCGCCCGCCGGGGCCACGATCGAGACCCGCCCCTTCCAGCTCGTCACCGGGCGGGTCTGGAAAGGCACCGCCTTCGGGGGCGCGAGGGGTCGGACGGACGTTCCGAAGATCGTCGACTGGTACATGGACGGCAAGATCGAGATCGACCCGATGATCACCCACGTCCTGCCCTTGGACCGGATCAACGAAGGCTTCGACCTCATGCATGCGGGGAAGTCCATCCGGGCCGTGGTCGTGTTCTGAGATTGACAAGCGACTGGCAACAACATACCTAGCTAGATAGATGTCTAGCTAGGTATTTGCCATGTGGACCCTCCAAGACGCCAAGAACCGCTTCTCCGAAGTCGTCGACGCCGCGCTCGGCGGACGACCGCAAGAGGTTACACGGCGTGGCAAACCCGCCGTCGTGGTGCTCTCGGCAACCGAATACGCACGCCTGGTCTCGGATGCGGGCCGGCACCGGGGCAGCTTTGCCGATCATCTCATGTCCTTTCCGGGCGGCAGCTTTGACCGCGCCGAGGTGCAACCCCGCGACGTCGCGTTCTGATGTACATTCTCGACACCAACGTCCTGTCGGCCATGCGCCGACGGGAACGCGCGCCGCATGTCATGCGATGGCTGGCCGACAAGCCGGATGACGCGCTGTTCCTGAGTGTCATCACCCTAGGCGAGGTTGAGCGCGGCATCGCACAGCAAACCCAGCGCGATCCGACCTTCGCCAACGACCTGCGCAACTGGCTTGACCGGACCGTCCTGCTCTTCGCTGACCGAATACTGCCCTTTGACGCTGATGCAGCCCGCGTCTGGGGTCGGCTCTCCGCGCGGATCGGGAATCTCGGTGCCGACCTTCAGATTGCTGCTACAGCGCTTTCGCGAGACGCAACCGTCGTGACCGGCGACCGCGCCTTCCTGGCTACCGGCGCCCGGATTGAATCGCCCTTCCCAGAGCCGCTGGTCTGAGCCGCAGAGCCGCTCCGAACCCCCTTGCACCTCCCCCCTTGCTCCGTCACGCTGCCCCAACACAAACCCGGAGGCTCGCGATGAACACCACGCTTCTCGACGACACCCGCGCATCCAAGGACGACGGCCCGCGCGGCCGCATGGATCAGCTGTTCTTCCAGACCCGCAGCGTCATCATCACCGGCGAGATCAACGACAAGGTCGCGAACCGCGCCGTGACCCATCTTCTGGCGCTGGCCGAGGAGAGCGACGATCCGATCAACCTCTACATCTCCTCGCCCGGCGGGCATGTCGAATCCGGTGACATGGTCCACGACATGATCCAGTTCATCCGGCCAAGGGTCCGCACCATCGGCTCGGGCTGGGTGTCCAGCGCGGGCGCCCTGATCTTTGTGGGGGCCGCAAAGGAAGACCGCTACTGCCTGCCCAACACCCGGTTCCTCCTCCACCAACCCGCAGGCGGCATCGGCGGCACGGCATCGGATATGATGATCCAGGCCCGCCAGATCGAGATCATGCGCGACCGGTTCCACCGGCTTTTCGCCGCGGCCACCGGGCAGACGCCGGAACGCATCGCCCAGGATACCGCGCGGGATTTCTGGATGACGACGCAAGAGGCGCTGGACTACGGTCTGGTCGGCTCGGTGATTTCGTCGATCGCGGCGCTGAAGTGAACCTGGCCGCTGTGGCGCTTGCCGCTGCGCTCGCGGCCCAGCCTGCGGCGGCCGAACCACCGCGGATCAGCCTTGTCTTCGGCGCCGACGCCCTGAACGCCCAGGCCGAAGACATCCGCTCGGTCCGCCGGGTCGACGAAGGCGCCACCGGCTCGGCGCTGGTCATCCGGCTGGCGGGCAGCTTTGACCGGCAGATGGCGGCCCTCACCCGCGCCCATGTCGGTGAGACCGGCCAGCTTCTGATCTGCGGCGAAGTGGTCGTCGAACCCCTTCTCAACTCGCCCATCGTCGACGCGATGTTCGTGATCTCTGACACCGACATCGCCCGGATCGACCGGCTGCAGGCGCTTCTGACCGGCCCCAGCTGCGGCGACGCGCCAGAAAGCTAACGCCCGCGTGTCCAGCGGCGGTAGGGCCGTTCCAGCCACAGCGTCGCTGCCACCGAGACGGCCACCGCCAGCACGCCCAACCCCAGCATCACCGGAACCGAGCCATAGGGCGCGACCCCGGCCATCCGCAAAAGCGTTCCGGCAATCGAGAACACCAGAAGATGAAGAAGGTAAAGAAGATACGACGCCTCGCCCCAGACCATGCACCACTCGGGCATCCGCCAGCCCCCGGCCGCCAGCCCATAGACCAGCGCCGCCGACGGGAGCCCCGCTACCCACTCCCGCCCCCAGTGCAGCGGCACAATCCCCGCAACCACCGCCGCCAGGCCCAGGCTGCCGATGACCACGGAGACAACAGCCCCACGGCGCCACCCCGCCGCCAGCGCCTGCGCGATCAGCCCGCCATACAGGAACTCGATCACCCCCGAATAGAACACCAGCCCCAGGGCCGGGGGCAAGCCGCCGGGCCAGAGCCGCAGCCCCTGTGTCACCAGCGCCCAGACCGCCAGCGCCGTAATTGCCCTGCGAGCGCCGAAACGGAAGAAGGTCAGCGCGAAGATCAGATAGAACACACCTTCCACCGTCAGCGTCCAGGCCACCGCCATCACCTGATCGGGCAGCGGCAACAGAAGCACCGAGATCAGCATCCGCCCAGGTTCCGGCCAGCCCGACCAGTCGCCGCGCAAAAGCCCAAGCCCCGCCAGCGCCAGCAGCGTCAGGATCAGCGCGGCCCAGTACGGCGGCACGATCCGCCAGAACCGCTGCCGCAGGAACCCCGCCGCCCCCCAGTCCGGCCGTCCCTGTGCCGCATGAAAGATCACAAAACCGCTCAGGACGAAGAAGACATCCACCCCCACCTCGCCGCCGATGAAAGCGGCCAGCACTCCGGGATCAAAGCCTTCGGTAACGGCGGCGGCCTGCAGGTGGAAGAGCACAACCAGCGTCGCGGCGACACCGCGCAACATCTGCAATCCACCGATCATGCGTCCCGCCCTTGCCCGCTGCAGGCCGATGTTGCCCGCCCCCCGGCCCAAGTCAACCAAGCGTTTACGCTTTTCACCGCCCCCCCGATCCGCCACAACGGATGGAAACCCCGGAGGCACCCATGCCCGACACCCGCGCCGACCGTCTTGCCGTCCTCATCGACGCCGACAACATCCCCGCCCGCCATATCGAGGCGATCCTCGACGAAATCGCAGGCTTCGGTGATGCATCGGTCCGCCGCGTCTATGGCGACTGGTCCAGTTCGGCTCTGACGCAGTGGAAGGAAAAAGCCCGCAGCCTTGGCCTCGTCATGCATCAACAATCCGCCAACACCAAAGGCAAGAACGCCTCGGACATCGGCCTGGTCATCGACGCGATGGACATCCTGCACCAGGGCAAGGTCGACGGCTTCGTCCTCGTCTCCTCGGACAGCGACTTCACCCGCCTCGCCAGCCGCATCCGCGAGGACGGGCTGCAGGTCTTTGGCGTGGGAGAGGAGAAGACCCCCGAATCCCTCCGCAAAGTTTGCAACCGCTTCATCTTCATCGAGAACATCGCCGCCACGGCCGAGGCTGCAGGCCAGCCGGAACCAGCCTCCGACGTCCGCCCGACCCAAAGACCCGCCAAGGCAGCGCAAAGGCCAACCAATCCCGCTGCCAAGGACGCAAAAGAGGCCATTCCCTTGGTCATGGCGGCGATGAAGAAGATCGGGATCGAAGAGGACAGCTATTCCCTCGGCCAGCTTGGCCAGGTCCTGACCCAGCTTTACCCCGACTTCGACAGCCGGAGCTACGGCAGCGCCAAGCTCTCCGACCTTCTGAAACGCACGGGCCGGTTCGAAGTGCAGAAGGGCGAGGGCAACCACCTGATGGTCCGCGACAAGGCATAAGCGCGCATCAGAAGATCGACGCCAGCCAGTCCGCGAATTGGTCGACAGCGGCGCGGCGCGGACCCTTCGGCAGGACGACCGCATAGGTCACCACCGGCAGCCCGCTGATCGGCAGGACCACGAGCCGCCCCGCCTCCAGATCGGTCCGGCAGATGATCTCGGTCGCGAGCATCGCGCCCAGACCCTGCCGCGCCGCCGACATCTCCAGATGCGCGCTGCCAAGCTGCACTTTCTTCAGCCCGTCCGGGTCGATCCCGGCCTTGCGCAACTGTTCCTTGTCCCATGCGCTCTCCGGCCCGTCGAGCCACGGCAGCGCCAGGGGATCGCCACCTGCCAGCGACGGCGCGCAGGCGGCCAGGATCGGCGTCTCGGCCAGGGGCCGGATCTCAACGTCGGGCGGCGCGGTCCAGCCGCATTCCAGCACGCGGATCGCCAGGTCAAAGCCCTCTTGCAGCAGGTCCACCGTCGCCGGGCTTGGCGTCATCGCCACCTCAACTCCCGGGTGCCGGGCCCAGAAATCCGGCAGGCGCGGCATGATGTGGGTTTCAGCGATGAAGGTTGTGGTCGCGACCCGCAGAACCCGCCGCGCCTCCACTCGGCGGAGGGTCTCAATTCCCGTGGCAATCGCCCCGAACCCGTCGGCCAGGCTCCGCGCCAAGGCCTCGCCAGGCTCGGTCAGGCTGACCGTCCGCCCCGTCCGGCACACCAGCTGAAGCCCAAGCTCCGCCTCCAGTGCCCGCACCTGCTGGGTCACTGCCGCGTGCGTCACGTTCAAGACCCGCCCCGCCTCGGCAAAACTGCCGCTGCGGGCGGTGGCATCAAACGCCCGCAGACTGGAGAGCGATGGAAGGTTCCGCCAGCGTGACACGTAAGCTCAGCTTTCGTTCCAGGATTTTTCCTGATTCGGAATATCGCAGCATTTGTGGCATTTCTAAAGCCCAACCTAGCAACGGGACGAAAGCCATGTACCCCGTCAACCTCGATCTTCTCCACGCCTCGGCCGCCCACAATCCTGACGGCAGCCCCAAGGACCTGCACGCCCATCACCGGGCTGAGCTCATTGCCATCCAGCGGGCTGAGCGCCGGGCCAGATGGCAGGGGCGCGTTAACTGGCTGATGTCGCGCGTCCAGCGACCACCAGCCGTCAAGGCGCCGCTTCATGCGAACCTCAGGCTCCGCGATCAGGTCTGACGGACACGCCGTCATGCCCTGAAGCCGTGATTCGCTGGAATGGTTAATCGGCCCCGACCGGCATGCGCGTAGAGACGGAACCAAGACGGAACCAAGACGAAAACAAGATACAGCAAAGACCTCGAAAGCCGCCGATTAGCCCAGCGTTCGCAAACACTTGCGTCATGCCGTGCGTCCCTGAACCGACACTCTCTCGAAATCCGCATTCACCGATTGGCAAGGAATGCCTACCTTCCGGGTCAAAGGAGCCACCATGACCCAAATCTCTCTCGGCCTCGACACGTTCGGCGACGTCTCCCACGGTCCCGATGGCCAGCTGCAACGCATGGACCAGACCCTGCGAGAAGTCCTGGACCAGGCCACGCTCGCCGACGAAATCGGCATTGATTTCATCGGCTTGGGCGAACACCACCGCGCCGACTTCGCGATTTCGGCCCCCGAGATCGTGCTTGCCGCCATCGCAGGCCGCACCAACCGGATCAAGCTTGGCACTGCCGTGACCGTGCTTTCCACCGACGATCCCGTCCGCGTCTTCCAGCGCTTTTCCACGCTCAACGCCGTCTCGGGAGGTCGTGCCGAACCCATCCTCGGGCGCGGATCGTTTACCGAAAGCTATCCGCTCTTCGGGCATGACCTGCAGGACTACGAACAGCTTTTCGAGGAACGCCTGGACCTCTTCGCCAAACTCACCCGCGAACCCCGTGTCACATGGTCGGGGGAAACGCGCAGCCCTTTGATAAATCAGCCGGTTTTCCCGCCGCTGGGGCCGGAAGGCATGACCGTCTGGGTCGGCGTCGGCGGCTCGCCCGAAAGCGTCGTTCGCGTGGTCCGGCAGGATCTGCAGCTGATGCTTGCGATCATCGGCGGCGACGCGGCCCGCTTTGCCCCCTACATCGACCTCTACCACCGCGCCTGCAGCCAGCTTGGCAAACCCGTGCGCCCCATCGGCGTCCATTCCCCCGGCTTCGTCGCGGAAACCGATGAAAAGGCTCAAGAACTTCTCTGGCCACACTACGCCGACATGTTCGGCCGCATCGGGCGCGAACGTGGCTGGCCCCCCGTCACCAAAGACCGGTTCCTCGCCGAAGTGCAGCACGGCGCGCTCTACGTGGGCGCCCCTGAGACGGTCGCCCGCAAGATCGCGAGGACGATCCGCACTCTCGGCATCCAGCGCTTTGACATGAAGTATTCGACCGGCCCGATGCCGCACACCGACCTGATGGCCTGCATCCGGCTTTACGGCGGGAAGGTCATCCCGATGGTGCAGGATATGCTGGCGGACAAGGCTGCGTAGGGTGTGCTACAGCGCACCTTGCCCCAGATGTTGCGATCCGCGCTTCGCGGCCAACAACATCTGGCGGTGCCGTTCCCTGAACCGAGCGCGGTCGGCTTGTGAGTACTCGCCCACGCAAGCTGCACAGCAGACGCCTTCCTCATAGTCCGGATGCCGCTGACCCTCCTCCGTCACCGGCCTCCGGCACGCCCCGCAGGCCTTCAGTCCACCCTGTGTAAGGCCATGCCCAACCGACACCCGGTCGTCGAAGACAAAGCACTGCCCCTGCCAAAGGCTTTCCTCTTCCGGAACATCCTCAAGGTACTTCAGGATCCCACCCTTCAGGTGGTAGACCTCATTAAGCCCTTGACCCAGAAGGTAATTCGTCGACTTCTCGCAGCGAATGCCGCCGGTGCAGAACATGGCGATCCGCTTGCCCGCAAACCTTTCCCGGTTCGCCTGCCACCACTCCGGAAACTCGCCAAACGCCCGAGTCTCGGGGTCAACCGCACCCCGGAATGTCCCGATCGCGACCTCATAATCGTTGCGGGTGTCGATCACCACTGTGTCGGGATCGCTGATCAGCGCGTTCCATTCGGTCGGTTGCACATAGTTCCCGACCCGGGCGAGAGGGTCGACATCGGGCTGGCCCATGGTCACGATCTCGCGCTTCAGCCTCACCTTCATCCGCCCGAAAGGCATTGATTCCGCGAAGCTTTCCTTCCACTCCAGCCCCTCGCACCCCGGCAAGGCCCGGATCGCTGCCAGCGCCGCGTCGATCGCCTCTCGTGTCCCAGCGATCGTCCCGTTGATCCCCTCGGGCGCCAGCAGAAGCGAGCCTTTCACCCCATGCGCCTGGCACACCTCCAGAAGATCCGCTCGCAGGGCGGCGGGGTCCGGGAAGCGGGCGAACTGATAAAGCGCGGCGACGATCAGCATGCGCCCCCTTTGCGCCGAAGCTTGGCGAATTTCAAGCACTTCGCTTGACGCAAGCCCTTACCGCGCCTTACCCAAGGGGATGACCTTCGGGAGACTGCCATGAAGCCTGCCAACGAAGCCCTGATCGTGATCGACGTGCAGAACGACTTCTGCCCTGGTGGAGCTTTGGCCGTGGCGGGTGGAGACGAAATCATCAGCCGGATCAACGGGTTGATGGGGGATTTTGCGACCGTCGTCCTGACGCAGGACTGGCACCCGGCGAACCATGCCTCGTTTGCCGCGAACCATCCAGGGGCAGCCCCCTTCAGCCTGACCGAAATGCCCTACGGCCCGCAGGTCCTTTGGCCGACCCACTGCGTGCAGGGAACGGCTGGTGCGGAATTTCACGCAGCGCTGCGCACCGATCCCGCGCAACTGATTGTCCGCAAAGGCTTTCGGCCCGAGATCGACAGTTACTCCGCCTTCTTTGAAAACGACCAGACGACGACAACGGGGCTGGAGGGCTACCTGCACAATCGTGGCGTAACGGCAGTGACGCTTGTCGGCCTTGCGACCGACTACTGCGTTGCCTACTCGGCCCGCGACGCCGCGCGGCTGGGGTTCAAGGCGACCGTGCTGGAAGGCGCCTGCCGGGCCATTGACCTGAACGGCAGCCTCGCCCAGTCCCGCGACCAGATGCGCGCGGCTGGCGTCGCGCTGGAGGTCTGAGATGGTGGATATCGCCACCCGCGTCTGGAACCACAAGTGGAAGATCGACCCGATCGTGCGGTCGCTGATCGATACCGACTTCTACAAGCTTCTGATGTGTCAGTCGATTTTCCGGAACAAACCTGACACGACGGTCGTCTTCAGCCTGATCAACCGGTCCTCCAAAGTGCGCCTCGCCGATCTGATCGACGAAGGCGAACTTCGCGAACAGCTGGACCACGTCCGGTCGCTGTCCCTGACGCGCGGCGAAAGCACCTGGCTGCGGGGGAACACGTTCTACGGCAAGCGGCAGATGTTCCGGTCCGATTTCATGGAGTGGTTCGAGGGCCTGAAGCTACCGCCCTACCACCTGGAAAAGCGCGACGGGCAGTTCGAGCTGACGTTCGAGGGCGCCTGGCCCGACGTCATGCTGTGGGAGATCCCCGCGCTTGCGGTGCTGATGGAGCTGAGGTCCAGGGCGGTCCTGAACGAAATGGGGCGGTTCGAGCTCCAGGTGCTTTACGCCCGCGCGATGACGCGGCTTTGGGAAAAGATCGAACGCCTGCGCAAGATCGACGGCCTTCGCATCGTCGATTTCGGGACGCGGCGGCGGCATTCCTTCCTCTGGCAGGACTGGTGCGTCCAGGCGATGCAGGAAGGGCTGGGGGGCAAGTTCACCGGTACGTCGAACTGCAAGATCGCGATGATGCGCGACATCGAGGCGATCGGGACCAACGCGCACGAGCTGCCGATGGTCTATTCCGCGCTGGCCGATACGGATGCCGAACTGCGGCAGGCGCCGTATCAGGTGCTGGCCGACTGGCAGGAGGAGCATGAGGGGAACCTTCGGATCATCCTGCCCGATACCTACGGCACCGAGGGGTTTCTCAAGAATGCACCAGACTGGCTCGCGGGCTGGACCGGCATCCGTATCGACAGCGGCGATCCCGCGACGGGAGCCGAAACGGCGATCCGCTGGTGGCAGGAACGCGGTGAGGACCCGCGGCAGAAGCTCGTGATCTTCTCCGACGGCCTGGATGTCGACAAGATCGAAGAGCTTCACGCCCGCTTCGTGGGCCGGGTGAAGGTGTCCTTCGGTTGGGGGACGATGCTGACGAACGACTTCCGGGGGCTCGTCGCCGATGACGCGCTGGCTCCGTTCAGTCTGGTCTGCAAGGCGCTTTCCGCGAACGGCCGACCGACGGTGAAACTGTCAGACAACCCGGCCAAGGCGATGGGACCGAAGGACGAGATCGAGCGCTACAAGCGCGTCTTCGGCGTCGGTCAGCAGAAGGTGCTGGAGGTCGTCGTCTAGCCCAGCACCCGCTCGGCGCACATGACCGCACGGGCGAGATGGCTTTTGTGGATCGGATCGTCGGGTTGAAGACGCGGCATGGTCCAGCCGACCGAGGCGAGAGTGCGGGCAAGCGTGAACGCCTCGACCATCTCGCCGTCGGTCGTCCCATAGCCTGCCATCAGGGCCGCACGGATGTCGGGTTGCGCAGGATGGTAGACCGTCTGCAGCAGAGCGGTGCCAAGGTCGTAAAGCCGGAAGCCGAAACCGGAATCGTCGAAGTCGATCAGGGAAACCGAACGACCGTTCACCAGCACGTTTTCGCGCAGGAGGTCGGCGTGGATCAGGCCGATGTCGCCGTGCAGCCGTTCGCGCAGCGCGTCGCGGGCGCGGATCAGCATGGCGCGCTGGTCGGGGTTTGCAGCCGGGTGGTCCCAGAACCGGCCCCAGAAGGGAGCTTCGCCAACAAGCCCGTCGCGATCCCAGCGGGGACGGCTGAAGCCCTCGGGCAAGGTCAGGGCATCAGTCGCGCGGTGGATGCTCCGAAGAAGTGCTCCCAGCGCGTGGTAGATGTCCAGAACCTCGGGCAGGGGACGGCTGAAAGGTAAGCTCGCTTCCCCTAAAGCCTCACCTTCCATCCAGGCAATGACCGAGGCGTGGCGACCATCACTGAGGGGGACAAGAAGGCTGCCGTCCCGGGCCGGAAGGGCGCCGGGGACGGGCAGGCCCTCCTTCGCCAGCGCCGCGCACCACCAAAGCTCGGACCGGATGGCATCGGCGGACTGGTAGCCCCCGCGGTGCAAGCGCAGCGCCGCGCGGCCCCAGGGCAGTGCCATTTCGAAGACATGGTTCTCGCGGTCGCGCAGCAGCCGGACGATCCGACCACCCCAGTGGCCAGCGGCTTCTTCGGCGGGGGTCATTCCTCGTCGTCCACTTTGCCGCGCAGCACTTTGACCTCGCCCCGAGCGGACTTTGCCGCAATGCGCCGCCGCTGGCTGCCGAGCGTGGGCTTCGTGGCAATCCGCCGCTTCGGCGCCACCAATGCGGCGCGGATCAGCTCGACCAGCCGCTCCCGCGCGATGTCGCGGTTGCGGGCCTGGCTGCGGGTTTCGTCGACCTGCAGAACGATGGCCCCCTCGTTCGTCCAGCGCCGCCCGGCGAGCTTTTTCAGCCGGGCTTTGACCTGCGGTGGAAGGTGCGGGGAACGCTCGGCCTCAAAGCGCAATTCGACGGCGGTTGATACCTTGTTGACGTTCTGCCCGCCCGGTCCGGAAGCCCGCATGAAGCTTTCGGACAATTCCCATTCGGCTAGGCTGATTGTTTCGGTAACGTAAATCATGGCTGGGGTTCTTGCGGGTGGAATTGCGCGGGTTCAGCGGGGCGGGCCTCAACTTTTTGTGCAAGAGTTTTGGGTTCTCAATCCCGACGTCCCGCAAAGAGAAAGGGTTGCCCCTGCAGGCAACCCTTTCCGAGATCCAAGGAGATGGGCCAGTTAGGCATCCAAATCCAATCGGTGTGAAATCACCTGAAGGGCTGCCTTCAGAAAATTCCCCTCCCGACTGTCCCGACACCTCTCTCCAATATCACTCTAGACACTGGATCACCTCCTTTCAAAAAGTTGCCGATATGGGGAGCGTGACACAGATTTTGTGTTTGTCAAAACAATTTACGCTACCTTTGCTGTGAGCTTGGCCACTGCCAGTCGAAAAGGCAGAAGTGCCACAAGAGCGAGCAGAAGCTTAACAAGCCAGTCGCCGACAGCCAAAGATACCCAGAACGGTGCCTCGGGACCGATACCAAGAAGTGCTGCAGGCGCGGTTGCCCACGAGACATCGTTGCCGGGCTCAAGCAAGGTCAGGGCGGCTGAGAAAGCCACGGTGAAGAAGATGATCGTATCCAGCGTCGAGGATACGAGCGTCGAGACCAGCGGCGCTTTCCACCAGCTGCCTTGGCGCAGCCGGTTGAAGACCGAGATATCCAGAAGCTGGGCGCAGAGGAAGGCAATGCCCGACCCAAGCGCGATACGAAGGGTCACAAGTGGGCCGAATTCGCCGATGATCTGGGTGCCGATGAAGGAACAGAGGATTCCTGTGACGAAACCCGCCAGAACCACCCGCCGGGCGGCGGCGGGGCCTTGAAGGCGGTTCGTTAGGTCGGTCACCAGGAAGGCGAACGGGTAGGTAAAGGCCCCCCAGGTCAGGAAGGCGCCAAGCGGGTATTGGACGAGGATGTTCGAAGCGACGACAATCGCCGCCATGGCGATAACGCCAGGAAGAAGGATGCGCATAACGGGTTCCGTTTTGACAAGGTCGCGGAGACTTGGCCCGCAAGCTCATCCAGCGGACGGCGCGCTTTAGGCCCGTCCGCGCCGTTCGTCAATCGCCAAGGCGATAGTCGACGATTTCGGTCGTCTGGTAGAATTTGAAATTGTCGTCCGAGATCATGGTCAGCCGGATCGCACCGGTCGGGTCCTGCCAGACCGCAAGGCCTTCAAGGTTGTCATGCTCCCCGACGCCCGATTGCATCTCGGTCCTGCCCCCGTCGAAGCCGTCCCCTTCGGTTCCATAGGACCGGACCCGTGAGGCGAAGCCGAGGAGACCATGAAAGTCGCGCTCAAGCACATAGAGTCGGCCGTCCGGCCCGAAATCTGCCCCGACCGGAAGGAACGTGCCCTCGCGCGGCAATGTGCCGGTGACACTCCAGGCCGTGCCATCATTGCGATAGACGGGGAAGCCGCCGCTGCTGCCCCGGACATCCTCGGCGACGGCAACAAGCGCCCCGGACCCATCAATCGCCAAGGCTTCCAGCGAGGCGTTGCTGGGCAGTTTCACGAACTCGGCCGAGGTCGGCAGGTTCTTCGCTGACCCGGCAAAGGCACGGTAGCTAAGGACGCGAGTGACCCCCTCGAAAGACACATAGATCGTACCGTCTGCGGCCTGGGCCATCCCCTCGCTGTCGGCGCGCCTGGGGTCGAGAGGCCCATCACGGCTGCCTTTCAGCCGCTCCATCGGGCTTGCGGTCACCCCGATGACCACGCCGCTGTCATCCCGCTGCAAGGTGCCCCGCATCCAGGCTCCGCGGTCAGACAGGGCCACGAACGAGGTTCCGTCCGCTGTCAGTTCGATCGCCGAGAAGCCGCCAAAGAGCGGATCAGTCATCGACCAGGCATAGGACGACACAAAGCCCCCGGCGTGCGCAGTCTGGCCGAGGGCACAAAGGGCAGCAGCGACTTTCAGTCGGCCGCGAGGACGGCTTTGCATTGCTTCGGCAGGTCCGCCATTGTGAAATCGCGCGCGCCCTTCTTTTTCTTCGGCTCTTCCTCGTCCTTGGGCTTCTTCTTGTCGACCTTGGGCGGGTTCAGATAGTCGGTCACCCACCACATCAGCGTCTCATCGCAGCCGTCGCCGTTCTTTGAAAGCTCGGCCACCGTGGGACTTTGCGTCTCGCAAAGCCGCGCGCCTTTGGGGCATTTGAGGCGGACATGGAAATGCGTGTCGTGGCCCGCGACGGGGCGAATTTTCTGCAGCCACTTCTTGTCCGATTTCGTGGCCGTCTTGCACATCTCGATCTTCACCGCCGCCGCCACGAAGATGCGATCGACGCGCGGATCGGATGCGGCCTCTTTCAAAAGGCGGTGGTGCGTTTTCGTCCAGTTCTCGGTCACGGACCGCTGGTCCTCTGACCGGACGGGGATCGAGCTGATCTCCTCCCGCTCGGCTTCGCTCAGGCGCAGGCTTCGGGGCGGCAGCATCCAGATATCGGCGTCCAGCCCGATCTGGTGGCTGGAGTGACCACTGGTCATCGGCCCGCCGCGTGGCTGGCTGATGTCGCCGATGTAAAGGCCCCGTCCAAAGCCGATCGCCTGGGCGGTGGCCGAGAGGTCCATCAGGTACTGGACCATCACCGGATGGCCGAAGTTGCGGTTCCGCGACAGCCGCATGGCCTGCCAGGTGGGGCCGGTTTCCGGCAGCTCGACCAGCCCCGCCGCACAGCCTTTCGCATAGGAACCGACGGGCATAGGGTCTTCGGCTGAGGGCGCGTCCATCGCCCCGAAAAGCTTGTTGGCCAGCTTCTCGGCCTGGGCGGGGGCGGGAGGCAGAAGGGCGGCACACAGCAGCGCGCCGGCAAGTGAACGAAGGATCATCGGAGCTGCTCACCTTTGGGATTAACCCAAACTAGCAGGATCAGGCCGATGAGGAAAAGCACGATCAGCGGCGAAAAGCCGATGCGCTGCGATCCGCTGATTCCTGTAACAATCGCGATCAGCGAAGGCGCAACGAAGCTCGCCACCTTACCCGACAGCGCAAAAAGCCCGAAGGCCTCGGTCGCGTGGTCAGGGGTGGTGTGGCGTACCATCATCGTTCGGCTCGCAGCTTGCACCATGCCACCTGCCGCTCCGATCAGTGCCCCACAGATGAATAGGAGGTTGTCCGACTGGTTGCTTGCTGGGTCCAGCGCGATGCCCCAGACCTGCTCGCGGGTCATGCCGACCAACACGCTGCAAACGAGGATGAGCACCACAATGCTGAATGCGATCACTGGCTTTGGCCCGAAACGCCGGTCCATTTTCCCGCCAATCCACGCGGCGAGGACCGCAGCCGTCGCGCCGACGATACCGAAGATTCCAATCTGGCCTATGCTCCAGCCGAGCACGCCCTTGGCGTAGACACCGCCAAAGACATAGAGCGCGTTGAGCGCGTCGCGATAGAGGAGTGACGAGGCCAGATAGGCCTTAAGGCTGTTGCGGAAGCGCAGCGAGGCCAACAACTGTTTGAGCTGAGCTAGGACGCGGCCGGGCTCGAACCGGACCGGCGAGGTGCGCGGCTCTTTCACCCAAAGGAAGAAGGGGATCATGAACAAAATGAACCAGAGTGCCGTGAAAGGGCCAACAATACGGGTGCCGACCTGGGTCTCGGCGTCCTCGCCCAGGAGCGGGTTGAGGCCCAGATATGTCAGCCCGTTTTCGGGGTTGGACACGAAAAGCCCCAGCATGATGATCAGTGCGAGGAGCCCACCAAGGTATCCGAAGGCAAAGCCCGCACCAGAGATCGCGCCCAATTCATCATGGTCCGACAGGCTGGGCATGAGGGCGTTAGTGAAGATTGTGGCGAACTCCATGCCGATGAAGCCGATGCCAAAGAACGTCACCGCCCAGTAGAGTATCTCGATACCTCCGCCCGGCGCGACCCACCACAGCGCGCATGCCCCCACAATGTAGAATGCCGAGAAGAACCAAACCCAGACCAATCGGCGTCCGGTGGTATCGGCCACTGCACCCAGAATCGGCGCGAATACGGCGATTAGGACCGAACTGGCGGCGATTCCCCAGCCCCAGAAGCTTTGCGCTGCCGCTGCCGAGGCATCTGCGTCCAGCCCTTGACCCAGATAGTAGCCGATTGCGATTTCCGCGAAGTAGGGACCGAAGATGAAGGTCAGGAGCAGCGTGTTGTAGGGCTGGCTGGCCCAGTCGAAGAAGTACCAGCCCCAGATCCGCTTGCGCGTGCTTGCCATGCCTGCCTCCTGTTTTCCTTGAAGTGAAACCGGAAACGCCCCTTAGCGCAAGGGAAGGCTCTTCGTGTCGCTGCGCTCGCTCATCGCGGGGGCGACCCGAGCGAGGAGAAGTCGAAGACGAACGACGAGCAGTGTTTCAGCGCGCTGGCGGCCAGGGGCGGGTCGCCTCGGCGGCGATCCAGGCCTGCACCCATTCGGGCAAAGCCGGGCTTTCACCTGACACTCCCACTGCTTTCGCCAGTTCGGCGGGCGGTACGATCCCCGCCTTCGACACGATGGCCGAGCGGATCAGGACATGCGAGGTACAGTCCTCGCCCTTCCACATCGACTGTTCCATGTAAAGGAAGCGTGTGTCCCAGCCCAGGCACCGGCTGTAGGTCGTCAGCCGCGAGAACATCGTCACCCGGCGCCGATACCGCACGGAAGACCCCGCCACCGTCATGCCCCATCCATTTGCGGCGAGATGGCGGTGGATTCCGGTCCTTGTCCCAAGCGGCAGGCGGCCAAGGTCGAACAGCGTCAGCGTGCGGCCGTTGTTCAGCTCTACCCAGGGGTCAAGGTCCCAGGGCCAGCAGAGGTGATGGCTTACATGGGTGTCGAAGAGGCCTAGAGGCGGCATGCGACGGGCGCGGGCCAGCTCCTTGAACATGCGCAGAAAAGGATACATCGGCACCTCCGGGTTGCGCGGAAGGGGTGGCCCGTCGTTAAGGCCGCGTCAAGCCCAACGCTGCGTGAGGCATTGCCCTTCGCGCTCCCTGCCGTTACCTCTGGCCAAACCCTGACGGAGCGCCTGATGACCTCGTTTTACCAGATCCTGATGCTGATCCTCAATGTGGCGATCTTCTTTGTCCTCGCCCATGTCATCATGAGCTGGCTGATCAACTTTCAGGTTCTGAACATCCGCCAGCCGCTGGTGTCGCAGATATGGTACGCGCTGAACCGCCTCTTGGAACCGCTGTATGGGACGATCCGCCGGTTTCTGCCCCCGATGGGCGGCCTTGATCTTGCACCGCTGATCGTACTGATCGTGATCTATGCCCTTCGGATCATCCTGTCGAACAACACCGGCGTCGCCATCTGACCTTGGATCGCGCCGCCGAGCTTCTGCATTCCGTCTTCGGCTTCCCGGACTTTCGTCCCGGGCAGGCCGAAATCGTCGAGGCCGTGCTGCAGGGCCGGAACACCCTTGCCATCATGCCGACGGGCGGGGGCAAGTCGCTCTGCTTCCAGCTGCCCGCACTTTGCCGTGATGGCGTGACTGTCGTCATCTCGCCCCTGATTGCGCTCATGCGCGACCAGGTCCGCGCTTTGCGGGCGGCGGGGGTGGAGGCCGGGGCGCTGACCTCGGGGAACACCGAAGAAGAGACCGAAGAGGTCTTTCGCGCGCTTGATGAGGGGCGGCTGAAGCTTCTCTACATGGCGCCCGAACGGCTGGCATCCGGTGCTACGGCGGGTCTCTTGCGGCGGGTGGGCTGCAGCCTGATCGCGGTCGACGAGGCGCATTGCGTCAGCCAGTGGGGCCACGACTTCCGCCCCGACTATCTGCGGATCGGCGAGCTGCGGCGCGCTTTGAAAGTGCCCCTCGCGGCCTTCACGGCCACGGCGGATGAGGAAACGCGGGCCGAGATCGTCACGCGGCTCTTCGACGGAGAGGCGCCGCTGACGTTCCTGCGCGGCTTTGATCGGCCGAACATCCACCTGGCGTTTGCGGTCAAGTCCGGCCCGCGCGAGCAGATCCTGCGGTTCGCGGCTGCCCGAAAGGGCCAGTCCGGCATCGTCTATTGCGGCACACGCGCGAAGACCGAGACCCTGGCGCAAGCTTTGCGCGAGGCAGGCCATGCGGCGGTAGCCTATCACGGCGGGATGGAGGCCGAGGCGCGGCGGCGGGTCGAGGTGCGCTTCCAGCGCGAGGACGGGCTGATCGTGGTGGCGACAATTGCCTTCGGGATGGGGATCGACAAGCCGGATATCCGCTGGGTTGCCCATGCCGACCTGCCGAAGTCGATTGAGGGTTACTACCAGGAAATCGGCCGCGCGGGCCGCGATGGCTCGCCTGCTGAAACCATGACGCTTTACGGTCCCGACGATATCCGCCTGCGCCGAAGCCAGATCGACGAAAGCCCGGCTCCCCCCGACCGCAAGGCCGCCGATCACGCCCGGCTGAACTCCCTGCTGGGTCTGGCCGAAGCGCTGAGCTGCCGCCGTCAGGTGCTGCTGGGGTACTTCGGCGAGACGACCGAACCCTGCGGGGCCTGCGACCTCTGCGACCGGCCGGCGCAGCTTTTCGATGCGACCGACGCCGTGCGGAAGGCGTTGTCGGCCATCCTGCGGACGGGGGAGTGGTTCGGGGCGGGGCATCTGATCGATATCCTCACCGGGTCGAAGACCGAGAAGGTGCGTGAAAGGGGACACGACCAGCTGCCGACGTTTGCTGTGGGGCGCGACCTTTCGAAGCCCGCCTGGGGCGCGGTTTTCCGGCAGATGATGGGGCGCGATCTTATCCGACCCGACCCCGACCGCCATGGCGCGCTTCGGATGACCGAGGCGGCGCGGCCGATCTTGCGGGGGGAGGCGCAGGTGACCTTGCGGCGCGATACGGTCGTGGCGGCTGACGAGGAGAGGGCGGTCGTTCGGGCGCAGGTGGCGGATGAGGATCTGGGGCTGCTGGCGCTTCTCAAGGCCAAAAGGCGGGCGTTGGCGGAGGCGCAGAATGTGCCGGCCTATGTGGTCTTCCCGGACAAGACGCTGATCGAGATGGCGGAGCGGAAGCCTGCTAACCTGGACCAGATGGCGGGGATTACCGGGGTGGGGGCGAAGAAGCTGGAGAGCTATGGGGCGGAGTTTCTGGCGGTGATCAACGGGGCGGCGGAAAGCCTGCACCCGGCGCGGATGCGGCTGGTGGCGCGGCCGGAGGGGGCGATGTTCGACCGGCTGGCGGAGGTTCAGCTGGAGCTGTCGCGGGGGGAGGACGGGACGGGAAAGTACCTCAGCTGCACTCATTCGACGCTGCGGCAGATCGTTGAACGGCGGCCCTCGACGCTGGGGGAGCTGCAGGCGATCCAGGGGATGGGGGAGCTGAAGGTGGAGCGGTTCGGGGAGGCGTTTCTGGGGGTTTTGCGGGAAGGGTGAGGGGTGTAACTCAGCGTTACGGCTTTAGACGCAAGGGATTTCAATGCTTTAGCCGAGGGGCGTTTAGAAACAGTTAACCTGTTCTACCGTTGGGCCCGGCGATGGAGCTCTGGTGTCTTTGCGGGAACCGCGCGCGCAGTCCTTTGGGCGGAGCCCCCCACCCCCGGCCCCTCCCCACGAGGGGGAGGGGAGGCGCCTGGGGCGGTGGGCGCGCTTGACTTCAGACGCGGTCAGGCGGCCCTCTCGGTCGCGACCACGGGAGGGCGTCTTCTACCGTTGGGCCCCGCGACGGAGCTCTGGCGTCTTTGCGGGAACCACGCGCGCAGTCCTTTGGGCGGAGCCCCCCCCCCCCCCCCCCCCCCCCCCCCCGGGGGGGGGGGGGG
>NZ_JBOFBI010000060.1:0-5764 GCF_051645465.1 Tabrizicola sp.
AGGTCCGCGACGGCCAGGGTCGCGGCGGCTTCGGCGTCAAGGACCAGCAACTGCGAACGGGCCAGGGCATCGCGGGCAGCGGCGGTGATGTCGCCGTCCGGCGGCACCGAGACCGTCGTCAGCCTGTAGTCGTGGCCAAGAAAGCTGCCCGTCGTGGTGTTGTCAGCAATGCCGAGTTCTGCCCCCGCCAGACCCAGATCTTCAGGGACGCGGTCAAGGTTCGACAGCACGGGTGGCAACACGACCTCCAGCCTCAGCCATGTGATCTCGACCACGACTTCGGCCCGCGCCGGGAATGCGGCCACAAGCATGGCAGCGATCAGACCTGTAGCGCGGATCATCGAAACTCCTCCCGTCGGCAAAACTAGCCCACGCCCGCGCGTGAGGCTTTACGACCTTCGTCTGATCGGCATCCACAACGGCACCAAGGTCGAATACCGGCAGCGCGCCGATCTCGTTAACACCGGTCCGAGTACGCGTGACGGGAGGAAACACATGCTGAACGGAGGCATTCTGCGGCTGCTGCCGGGCCTCGCGGCCGGATTGGCTGCGACAATGGTCTTTGCGCATGGCGATGTGGTGCCGCAAGCGGTGAACACCGACACCCTTCCCGACGTTGGCGAGGAATGGCTGACCGAGAACCCCTATCGCGCCGACAAGGCGGGTGACGAGGTCTGGCAGCAGGCGATCGAAATCGGCGCATCGGGCTACAACCAGAACTGCGCCCGCTGCCACGGGCTTGGCGCTGTGTCGGGCGGACTGGCACCTGATGTGCGCTACCTTGAGGCATCGGAATACGGCGATGAGTGGTATGTCGAACGGTTCCAGATGGGCTACACGCAGGATGGCATCACCAAGATGCCGGCTTTCGGTGAGATTCTCGGGCAGAAGGCGGCCTGGGCGATCCGCACCTACGTCGAAACGCGGGCCGAGGATGGCGCGCTGGACGCCCATATCGACCGGCTGAAAGAAATCCGCGACCAGCTTGCCGCGGGCACGGTCGACAATCCGGCGGCCCTGCGCGACGAGCTGATGGTCATTGCATCCGAGGCCGCCACAGCCTCTGGCGCACCGGTCGCCGACAGTGCGGCGCGAGTGGCGGCGCTTCAGCTGACCGACGAACCGGCAAGCTTCAAAATGGCCGCAGATACGCTCACCGTTGGGCTGTCTGCGGCGAACTGACGATGCGCGCCCTGTTCCTCGCCGCAATGATCGCCGGGCTTGCAGGCCCGGCTTTCGCACGCTGCGAGTCCGTGGTGCCGGCGGAACGACCGCAGAATACACCTTACGAGGATGTGGGCCGTGAATTCGACGCCATCGTCGATTCCGGCTGGATCGAGTTTGCGGTTTATGAAGACTTCCGGCCCTGGTCCTGGGAGCAGGATGGCAAGGCTGCTGGCGTTGACGTCGAAATCGGCAAACTGATCGCAGGCGCGCTTGGTGTCGAGGCGCGGTTCCGCCTTGTGCAGGCTGGCGAGAACCTTGACGCCGACCTGCAAAACTATGTCTGGAAGGGTGCCGCCATCGGCGGGCGCGTGTCGGACGTGATGCTGCATGTGCCTTACGACAGCGACTATGCCTGTCGTGTCGAACAGGTCGTCTTTACCGGGCAATACGTGCAGGACGGCGTCGCCATCGCCTATGACGCGGCGAAGTATCCCGAAAAGGGACCGACGCCTTCCTACTTTCGCTATGACACCGTTGGCGTCGAAAACGACTCCATTTCCGACTTCTACCTCACCTCCGTCGGCCAGCTTGGCGATACCGTGCATCGCTACAAATCCACGCTTCTGGCGATGGACGCACTCGCTGCGGGCGAGATCATGGCGGTGATGGGCCCGAAGGGAGAGATCGAGGGCAATCTCGCACCCGGCATCACCGTGCATGAGCCGCCCATGATGGGCTTTGAACGCGGTCACTGGACCCTTGGCGTCGGCATCAGCGAACAGCACCGCGACCTTGCCTATGCCGTGGATGACGCTGTCGCCTCCGCGCTGGCAGACGGGCGGATCGCGGCGATCTTTGCGGCGCATGGCATGAGCTTTGGGCCGCCCGAGCGATGACGGACTAAGACCAACGTGCAATTGGGGTCCGGCTCGGTGCGCCCTAAAGTAAGCGACAAGGGAGACGAATGTGGAACTGAGCGAGGAACGCGAGATTGCTGCACCACCAGGCATCGTCTGGGCGGGGTTGATGAATCCAGAGGTGCTGAAGGCCTGCATTCCCGGCTGCGAAAGCATGGCTGGGTCGCCCGCCAATGGGTTCGAAGCGGTCGTGGTGCAGAAGGTCGGTCCGGTGAAGGCCCGCTTTACCGGCGTGGTGACACTTTCCGACATCGCCGAGGGCAAAAGCTGCACGATCTCGGGCGAGGGCAAAGGCGGCCCTGCGGGTTTTGCCAAGGGTCGGGCCAAGGTGACACTGACACCGTCAGGTACGGGCACGACGCTCGCCTACAAGGTCGAGGCGAATGTGGGCGGCAAGATCGCGCAGCTCGGCTCGCGGCTGATCGATGTGTTCGCGCGCAAGCTGGCGGACGAGTTCTTCGACCGGTTCAAGACGACGATGGAGGGCGAACAGCCCGCCGCTGAACCGGCGATGGCGGAAGCAGTCCTGGAAGGCGGCGACCCGGCTCTTGGCGGCGCACCCAAGAAGGGTTGGTTTCGGCGCTTGATTGGGGGTTGATCCCCTGGACGGTTTACCCAGGCATATCCAAGGGAGGATGAGGATGACGAAAGTCACGATGACCGTTAACGGGAAGGCTTTGTCGGCGGAGACGGAGGGGCGGACGTTGTTGTCTGCGTTTCTGCGCGAGGGGCTGGGGCTGACCGGGACGCATGTGGGGTGTGACACCAGCCAGTGCGGCGCCTGCGTGGTGCATGTGGACGGGCGGGCGGTGAAGTCCTGTTCGGTCTTTGCCCAGGATGTGGCCGGGGCCGAGGTGCGCACCATCGAGGGGATGGCGAATGCGGACGGCTCGCTTGGGGTGATCCAGCAGGCGTTCCAGGACCATCACGGGCTGCAGTGCGGCTTTTGCACGCCGGGGATGGTGATGTCTTCGGCGGCCTTGCTGGCCGAGAACCCGAAGCCTTCGGAAGCCGAGGTGCGGCATTACCTTGAGGGCAACATCTGCCGCTGCACCGGGTATCACAACATCGTCAAGGCCGTGATGGCTGCCTCGGGGCAGGACGTCTCGGCTGTGGCTGCGGAATAGGGGGACCCAAATGCCGAAGGATCATGGGATTGGCGCAAGTTCGAAGCGCCGCGAGGATGTGCGGTTTCTGACCGGCAAGGGCGTCTATACCGACGACATCACGCTGCACGGCGAATGCCATGCGGTGATGGTGCGCTCGACCGTGGCGCATGGGCGGATCAAGTCGGTGGGCACCAAGCGCGCCGCCGGAATGCCCGGCGTGCAGGCGGTGTTCACCGGCGAGGATTTCGCGAACGTGGGCGGGAACCCGGCGGGCTGGTTGATCAACAGCCGCGACGGCACGCCGATGCGCGAGCCGAAGCGGCCCGTGCTGGCGCATGGCAAGGTGCGGCATGTGGGTGATGCCTATGCCGCGGTGGTGGCCGATACCTATGAAGAGGCCCGCGATGCCGCGCAGGCGATTGCGGATGACAGCGTGATCGAAGAGCTGCCCGCCATCGTCAACATGGCCGCTGCGGTGGCCAATGCCTCCAACCGGGTGCATGACGAGATCCCCGACAACCTTTGCTACGACTGGGGCTGGATCGAGGACAACCGGGCCAAGGTCGATGCCGCGATCAAATCAGCACCGCATGTGACGGTTCTGGAACTGGTGAACAACCGTCTGGTTCCGAACGCGATGGAGCCGCGCGCCTCGATCGGCGAGTATTTCCCGGGGACCGGGGATTACAAGCTGACGACGACCAGCCAGAACCCGCACCTGACGCGGCTTCTGGTGGCGGCCTTCGTGCTTGGCATTCCGGAGAACAAGCTGCAGGTCGTGGCCCCGGATGTGGGCGGCGGGTTCGGCTCGAAAATCTATCACTACGGCGAAGAGGCGGTGGTGCTGGCGGCGGCAAAGAAGCTGCACCGTCCGGTGCGCTGGACGGCGGAACGGTCGGAAAGCTTCCTTTCGGATGCGCATGGCCGTGACCATGTGACGAAGATCGAGCTGGCCTGCGACAAGCAGGGCAACTTCATCGCCTTCCGGACCGAGACGATGGCGAATGTCGGCGCGTATCTGTCGAACTTCGCGACGGTGACGCCGACTTTCCTGCACGGCACGCTGATGGCCGGGCCCTACAAGGTGCCGAATGTCTATGTGAACGTGAAGACGGTCTTCACCAACACCGCCCCGGTCGATGCCTATCGGGGTGCCGGACGGCCCGAGGCGACCTACAGCCTGGAGCGGGTGATCGACAAGATGTGCCGCGAGCTGGGGCTCGACCCGTTCGAGGTGCGGCGGAAGAACTTCATCACCACCGACATGTTCCCCTACACCACGCCGGTGGCCCTGGCCTATGACACCGGCAACTACCATGCGACCTTGGACAAGGCGATGGAGATGGCCGATGTCGCGGGGTTCGAGAAGCGCCGCGCGGCCAGTGCGGCGAAGGGCAAGCTTCGCGGCATGGGGCTGTCGACCTGGATCGAGGCTTGCGGGATCGCGCCTTCGCATCTCGTCGGCATCCTTGGCGCGCGCGTCGGGCTTTACGATGCGGCGACGGTCCGGGTGAACGCGACGGGCAATCTTTCCGTGATGGTCGGGGCGCACAGCCATGGCCAGGGGCATGAGACGGTCTTCGCCCAGATCGTGGCCGACAAGCTCGGCATCCCGGAGACGTCGGTCGAGATCGTGCATGGCGATACGGCGAAGATCCCGTTCGGCATGGGCTCTTACGGCTCGCGCAGCCTCGCGGTCTGCGGGGTGGCGATGGTCAAGGCGGTGGACAAGATCATCGCCAAGGGCAAGAAGATCGCGGCCCACATGCTCGAGGCGGCGGAAGGGGACATCACCTTCGCCGACGGCAAGTTCTCGGTCGCGGGGACGGACAAGGCGAAGACCTTCGGCGAGATCGCCTTCTCGGCTTACGTCCCCCACAACTACCCGTTGGAGACGCTGGAGCCGGGGCTGGAGGAGACGGCGTTCTATGACCCCGCCAACTTCACCTATCCCGCAGGCGCCTATATCTGCGAGGTGGAGGTCGATGAGGGCACCGGGCGGGTGGAGATCGCGGCGTTCCACTGCGCAGATGACTTCGGCAACATCATGAATCCGATGATCGTCGAGGGCCAGGTGCATGGCGGGGTGGGCCAGGGGATCGGCCAGGCCTTGCTGGAGAACACGACCTATGACGAAACCGGCCAGCTTCTGAGCGGGTCCTACATGGATTACGCGATGCCGCGCGCCGATGACGTGCCGTTCTACAACGTCGACTACTCGTGCCAGACGCCCTGCACCCACAACCCCTTGGGGGTGAAGGGCTGTGGCGAGGCGGGGGCCATCGGCTCGCCCCCCGCGGTGGTCAACGCGGTGATCGACGCCTTGAACCGTGGTGGTCACAAGGTGGCCCATATCGACATGCCGGTCTCGCCCTCGCGGGTGTGGTCGGCGATCAACGCGTGAAGAGGAGGATGGACAATGCATGACTTCGAGCTGGTGAAACCCTCCTCCGTCGCCGACGCGGTGAAAGCGCTGGCCAAGGACGGCGCACAACCTTTGTCCGGCGGGCAGACGCTGATCGCCACGATGAAACAGCGGCTGGCGGACCCGGCAGTGCTGGTCAGTTTGAC
>NZ_JBOFBI010000061.1:0-22210 GCF_051645465.1 Tabrizicola sp.
GACCAGAACCGCGAGCGTCAGCCCAAGACGGACAATCCAACGCATGCTCTCCTCCGGAATTTTCTTGGTTTTGCCTGACTCTATGCCCCTCGAGCCTTGGTTGCCAAGTCAGGGAGGCCTGCCCCGCACCCGCACGGCATCAAATGGCCGAGAGGTCAGGCTTTCCAGAGCGTCACGGGGCCTGTATAGGGCGGCGCATGACCGAAAACCCGCCCCTCCTTCGCCCCGACCTTGCCCGCTCGGTGATCCCCGACCTCCGTCGCGAGGGCCAACCGACCATCGGGATGGTCTCGCTTGGCTGTCCGAAGGCGCTGGTCGATTCTGAACGCATCCTGACCCGGCTTCGCGCCGAGGGTTATGCGATCAGCCCGGACTACAAGGGCGCGGACGCGGTGATCGTGAACACCTGCGGCTTTCTGGATTCGGCCAAAGCCGAAAGCCTGGAAGCCATCGGCGAGGCGCTGCAGGAAAACGGCCGGGTTATCGTGACCGGATGCCTGGGGGCGGAACCCGAATACATCACCGGCGCCCATCCTAAGGTTCTGGCCGTGACAGGGCCGCAGCAGTACGAGGCGGTGCTGGATGCGGTACACGGCGCGGTGCCGCCGTCACCGGACCCGTTCATCGATTTGCTGCCGGCATCTGGCGTGAAGCTGACGCCCCGGCATTACAGCTACCTGAAGATCTCGGAGGGCTGCAATCACAAGTGCAAGTTCTGCATCATCCCCGACATGCGGGGTCGCCTGGTTTCCCGCCCCGCCCACGCCGTGCTGCGCGAGGCGGAGAAGCTGGTCGAGGCCGGGGTGAAGGAGCTTCTGGTGATCTCCCAGGACACCAGCGCCTACGGGGTGGACCGCAAACACGACCTCTCGCCCTGGAAAGGGGCCGAGGTCCGCGCCCACATCACCGATCTTGCGCGCGAGATGGGCAAGCTTGGCGCCTGGGTCCGGCTTCACTACGTCTACCCCTACCCGCATGTCCGCGAGCTGATCCCGCTGATGGCCGAGGGGCTTGTGCTCCCGTACCTCGACATCCCCTTCCAGCATGCCCATCCCGACGTGCTGAAACGCATGGCGCGCCCGGCGGCGGCGGCAAAGACCCTGGACGAAATCGCCGCCTGGCGCGCGGTCTGCCCTGACCTCACGCTCCGCTCGACCTTCATCGTGGGCTATCCAGGCGAGACGGAGGCCGAGTTCCAGACACTGCTCGACTGGCTGGATGAGGCGCAACTGGATCGGGTCGGCTGCTTTCAGTACGAGAACGTCGCGGGCGCCAGATCGAACGCTTTGCCCGACCACGTGGCGCCCGAGGTGAAGCAGGACCGCTGGGATCGCTTTATGGAAAAGGCGCAGGCTATTTCCGAAGCAAAACTGGCTGCAAAAGTTGGAAAAGTGCTAGAGGCGATCGTCGACGAGATCGACGAAGACGGCGCCACGTGCCGCACCAAGGCGGACGCGCCAGAGATCGACGGGAACCTTTTCATCGATGAGGGTTTCGAAGACCTGATCCCCGGCGACATCGTCCAGGTCGTGGTGGATGAGGCCGGAGAATACGATCTTTGGGGGCGTTTGGCCTGAAGACGGCAAACGGCGGCGGACGGAAAGAACTCAAGATCAAGTCGCCTATTCCCACCTGTCGTCTTTGGCAGAAACGGCCTAAACGATGCTCTTGCAACATCATTTCGCGGGGCGACACAAATGACCGGGAAACGCTCACTTCTGCAAGCGGCGCTGGTCGCGATGATGCTGTCGGCGCCGGTCGCACAAGCCGAGATAATGGACACTTTGGAGCGGATGCGGGAGGTAGCCTTGACCCTCCCCGGAGTCGCGTCGGCCGAGATCGATACCTCAGAACGGGTGCTGAAGGTCGTAATGCAAGATGGTGTCGAGTCTACCTTCTCTCCAGACAACCTCGATCGTACGCTGGCCACTATTGACAATGCGGCAGCGCAGGACGCGGCTATCGCCGAATTCATGACGCAGACGACCACCAGCCTGGACCAGTTCGGAACGCTGAACGCGTCTGTGTTACCCCAGGTGAGGCCGGTGGTCACGACTACGGACTACGCAACTTCGCCAGACGGGGCGGCGCTTGGGATGTGGAACGTCGAGATAGCTCCCGGACTGTCGGAATATCTGGTCATCGATTCGCCGACATCGGTCAGCTACGTCACCCTAGACATGATCGCGGAAAGCGGGCTTGAGATCGAGGCGATCAGAGAGCAGGCGCGGGAAAACCTGCGAAAACTGGTCGAAAGTGCCGAGGCCTACACATTCCCCGACGAACCCAGGCTGGCCGGGCTCATACTGGACGGATTCTACGAATGCAGCGTCATGCTGTTGCCGGAAGTCTGGACCAGACTGGCTGAGGGTCATGAAGGCGTTATCGCGAGTTGCCCCGCCCGTGGCGAACTGATGTTCGTTGCGGCAGAGCACACGGACGTTCGGGCAGCGATGCTGTCTTACAATCAGGAGGCCGTCGCCACGCGGCCCTATCCGGTGTCGGCAGAGCTCTATCTCTGGACGGGTTCCGCCTGGCAGTTGTTGCCCTGACGCCTACCTGAACTGGGCCATCAGCGTGGTCGTACCGATCGGGACGCACCAGACGAGCGCCACTATTGATTAACAATCACATCGCGATAGCTTTGATCTCAATGCACGTTCGGGAGCCAGCGCCATGCCAGCCGACACCCCCATTGTCGCCCAGAAAGAGCCCTACCCCATCGAGGTCGAGGCCGGGAAATCCTATTTCTGGTGCGCTTGCGGCAGGTCCTCGAAGCAGCCCTTCTGCGATGGCAGCCACAAGGAGACCAGCTTCACCCCGGTCAAGTACACCGCCGAAGTGTCGAAAACCGTCTGGTTCTGCGGCTGCAAGGCCTCGGCCAAGGCGCCGCTTTGCGACGGCACGCACAAAACCCTCTGACCTACCCCACCAGAACCACCACCCACGCCACCCCTGCGGCCAGGGCGGCGAGGGCCACGCAGGCAGAGCCGCAGTCCTTGGCCTTCTTGGCCCGGGGATGCGGTTCGGGGGAAATGTGGTCGACAACCTCTTCGATCGCGGTGTTGATCAGCTCGGCGGCCAGGACCAGAAGGCCGAGTGCCAAGATCAGCGCACGCTCGCCGGGGGTGAGGTCCAGGGCAAAGACCAGGGCCGCTGACAGCGCATTTGCCAGCGTCCATTGCCGCAGCGTCTTTTCCGTGGCCCACGCGGCACGGAAGCCGTCCCAGGACCAGATCACCGTATTGCCGAGCCGCCGTGCCTCGGCCTGCAGCGTTTCGCGCATGGCACCCCTCCCCTCTTCCCCCGGCGGAAAGCCTAGCTGCGGGCCGCGGTGCCGTCGAGGGGTGCGCGGAGCGCCTGAAGGGCGGCGCGGGTGCAGGTGACGATGTGGGCGAAGCGGTCGCCGCCAAGGTGGACGCCGCCGTACCAGCGGGTGACGACGATGATACGGTCGATGACCCCCTCGCGTTCCAGCATCTTCAGGATCACGGCACCCGCCCCGGCCTCGCCATCGTCGTTCTTCAGCGGTCCGCCGTTGGCCAGGACCGCTGCCCAGCTGTGATGCGTCGCCTTCGCGAACTTGCGGCGGGAGCGGAGTTTGGCGAGGAGAAGGTCGATCTCGGCCTTGCTGGTCACGTCACCAACTGACGCCGCATAGCGCGAGCCGCGGTCGCGGACGATGTCTTCCAGAACGATCATGCACCGAAGCCTAAGCCATCAAGGGCCAGAGGCCTAGCTCAGCGCCTCGATCCCCGGCTTGTTCGGGCAGAACTCCGGCATGGCCTTCGCAGGACCTGACTTCATCAGCCAGGTCTCACACACCTCACCCCGACCGCAGGCCGCACATCGCACGACCAAATCCTCCAGCTCGTCACGCTGCAGCCAGCCGTCGACCACGGCGCGCGGCAGATTGACGCCCGAAATCCGGGCCATCCCGCGGGTCAGCCACCAGGCTTTCGGTGCTTCAGGATACCCGATCATCGTCGTCACCTCCCGGCCATCTGCAGCTATGCTGCCCCGCCGCCGGGTGATCCGCCTTGACCCAGATCAAGCGCCCGTCAGCCGCCGGACCGTTGCGGCAACTACCGCCTTGCGCTGCGTATTGGGCGGGTGGCTGCCCAGGAACTTGTCGCCGGGATCGGGCAGCCGGTCGAAGAACCCCGTGCCCCGGATCGGATCGAAGCCCGCAACCAGCGCGATCTCGGCCCCCAGAGCATCGGCTTCCAGCTCGAACTCCTTGGAATAGCTGCGGGCAGCGACCTCGGCGCCCAGGTTCTGCGCGGCGCGCACCTCTTCGGGGGAAAGCCCGCTCGCCTGGGCCAGGACCCCCGCCAGAAGCGCGCCGGACAGGGCCTGATCCTGCCGCTTCGGGATGTGGCCCGCGATGTGGTGCGCCGCCTCGTGGCCCAGAACGAACGCCAGCTCATCAGCGTTCCGCGCATCGGCGATAAGCGCCAGCGTGAACCCGATCACTGGGCGGTTGGATCTGTCCACCGTCTGGAAGGCGTTCGGCGGCTGACCGGGCCGGTCGTCAACGACGATGCGGAAGTCGCAGTTCCGCACAGTGCCCCGCTTGCGGCAGTAGCTTTCCGCCACCGGTTCGACCCGGGCAACGACGCTCAGGAAGTTTTCGGCCGCGGCCTGCGCAGGTTGGACAGCGGCGATTGCGATCGATGGCGGGGCGTCCGGTGGCGCAGGATAGCTGGTAACGCAGCCGCCAAGCGCAAGTGTCAGAGCAGCGATGAGGGGAAGGCGCATCGGATACCTCAAAAGGGCTTTGGCGGAAGGTAGCAAATCGCCGGGGAAGGGAAAGGGCGCCTCACGGACCTGTCATGCCCAACGACGGGCCGTTGCCGGTGCCAGCAAGGCGCGCTAACGTGGGTCCATGTTTACAATCGAGCACGAATTCGACGCCACCGTCATCACCCTGGTCGATGAGGGCGGCGATCTGCCCTTGCAGGAAGACGTCGTGATCAACGCTTTCGAAGACTGCGTGACGGTCGATCAGGTCGATCCGCAGACCGACGAGGTGATGCGGATCACGCTCTCCATGACCCAGATTCGCGATCTCGCGGCCGCCCTGAACCTGCCGGAGGGAAGCTACCGGATCGAAAAGGCGAAGGGTTAGTCCGGCGAGGACGGGTTGCCCCGCGCGAGCGCGTGAGGTGGCCCTTGGCGATACCGACGGCTTTTGCGGCCGCGGTCGAGCAACACGGGATGCTGAAGCGCTTGACGTTGGGGTGGGGCAAATCTTTTCGAAAAGATTTGCAAAATCCTTCGAAGGATTTTGGCGCTGAATGCCCGTCGGTTATCTGTGGCCATGTTCCCGGGTGCTGCTTAGTCTCGGTCTGAGGGAGACCCAGAACCATGACAACCGCATTCTACTTCGACGAACGTTGCTTCTGGCATGGCGGCGGGAACTACGCCTTCACCCTGCCGACCGGCGGCCTTGTGCAGCCCATCCCCGGCGGCTTGCCGGAGAACCCCGAGACCAAACGACGGCTGAAGAACCTGATCGAGGTGACCGGGCTTTCCCGCCACCTCTCGATGCAGGGCGCCGAGGCCGCAACCGATGCGGAGCTTCGGCGGGTGCATCCGGAAAGCTACCTTGCCGCCTTCAAGGCGATGTCGGATGCAGGCGGGGGCGAGCTTGGCCTGCGTGCCCCGTTCGGCAAGGGCGGCTACGAGATTGCGGCGCTTTCGGCGGGGCTTGCGACCGCAGGGCTACGCGCGGTCCTGCGCGATGAGGTGCAGAACGCCTACGCCCTTTCGCGCCCGCCGGGCCACCATTGCACAGCGGATTATCCGAACGGCTTCTGCCTGCTGAACAACATCGCAGTGGCGATCCGGGCAGCGCAGGCCGACAACCTTATGCGGCGGGTAGCTATCGTCGACTGGGATGTCCACCACGGCAACGGAACCGAGGCGATCTTCTGGGAAGACCCGGAGGTCCTGACGATCAGCCTGCATCAAGACAGGAACTACCCGCTGGACACCGGCGGGGTGGAGGCCGTGGGCGCGGGTGCGGGGCGCGGTTTCAACATTAACCTGCCCCTGCCGCCCGGCGCCGGCCACAACGGCTATCTCCGCGCGATGGAGCGGGTGGTCCTGCCCGCACTCGACCGCTTCCAGCCGGAGGTCATCATCGTCGCCTGCGGGTTTGATGCGGCAGCGGTTGATCCCTTGGGGCGGATGCTCTGTACAGCCGAGACCTTCCGTACGCTGACCCGAATGGCGATGGAGGCGGCAGAGCGGCTCTGCGATGGGCGGCTCTTGCTGGTGCATGAGGGCGGCTATTCCGAGGTCTACGTCCCCTTCTGCGGCCATGCGGTGCTGGAAGAGCTTTCCGGAGCGCCCGTCAGCGCGCCGGACCCACTCGCGGCCACGCTGGAGAAACGCCAGCCGGACGCGCGGTTCGATGCCTTCGTCACGGCATGGATCGACGACGCAGCGCAGGCGCTGGGTCTTTAGCCCGGCCTTCCAGGCCTACCAAAGCCGCCCACCGGACCGGCCCTCCTCTGGCATCCCGCACCTCGCCCCGCTAGCCTGTCGCCGACCAGACAAAGGACCCTTCATGCCCGCCCGCAACGACGCTGCCCTCGATTTCCTGAAGTCCCGCCGCTCGCGCCCGGCGAAGCTCTTCTCCTTTCCCATTCCGACACGGGACCAGTTGACCGAGATCCTGTCGGCCGCAACCCGCGTGCCCGACCATGGCAAGCTGGAACCCTGGCGTCTTATCGTCGTCCAGGGTGCGGCCTTCACTCGGTTGGCCAATCTTGCCGAGGCGCGGGGGCGTGAGCTCGGCGGCGATGCCGAGATGCTGGGCAAAGGGCGGGGCCAGTACGATCTCGGCAAGCTTGCCGTTGTGGTGATCGCTTCGCCGAAGCCTTCGCCGAAGATCCCAGCCGTCGAACAGCTGATGTCCGCCGCAGCACTTTGCTTCGGGATCGTCAACGCCGCCGAGGCCGCAGGCTGGGGCGCCTGCTGGCTGACCGGCTGGCCAGCGCATGACGCGACCTTTGCCGCCCGTGCCTTCGGGTGCGAGGGCGGCGAGACGGTAGCGGGCATCATCCACATCGGCACTCCGCCCGAGGACGGCCCAGACCGTGCCCGCCCCGAACTCGGGCGCCTCGTCACCTGGGTCGATGCATGATCTTCGCGGCCTTCCTGCGGGCCATAGGCCAGCTCGGCGACCGCCGCTTCCGCCGCGTCGTGTTCCTCGGCGTCCTTCTGGCGCTGGCGCTCCTCGTGGCAGTTTACGTGCTCTTCCTGCAACTGATCTGGTGGCTGTCGCCGGACACGATCGAGCTGCCGGTCATCGGCCCCGTCACAGGGATGGACACGCTTCTGGGCTGGGCCTCGCTTTTCTTCATGATCGGGCTCTCGGTCTTCCTGATGGTGCCGGTGGCGTCGGCCTTCGCCGGGCTCTTCCTCGAAGATGTGGCTGACGCGGTCGAGGACCGCCACTACCCCGGGCTTCCGCCCGCGACACCGCTGTCCTTTGCCGAAGGTCTGCGCCAGTTGGTCAACTTCTTGGGGATAGTAATCGCGGTCAACCTGGGCGCGCTTTTCCTTTATCCCTTCGTCGGCCCCGGCATTCCGCTGGTCTTCTGGGCGATGAACGGGTTTCTGCTGGGGCGAGAGTACTTCTCGACCGTGGCCCTTCGCCGCCTGCCTCTGACCGAGGTCAAGGCGATGCGGCGGCGGAACCGCTGGACACTCTGGGCCGCGGGGACCTTGATGGCCGCCCCCCTGTCGATCCCGATCCTGAACCTGGTGATCCCGGTCCTCGGCGTCGCGACCTTCACGCATCTTTTCCACCAGATGGCGGTAGAGGGACGGTAGGGCCGGGGGCCAAGTTTCTTAAGTAAGAAACTTGTCAAATTCCTTACTTAAGGAATTTGGCACGACGCCTTACGGCGTCATCCGGCCAAACCAGTCCAGGTCTTCCATGGTGATCCAGCCCGAAAGGATCACCGCGCAGATCACGATCCAAAGCGGGGTGGCGATCAGCGTCGTGATCCATACCTTCCTCCGCATCACCTCTTCCGCCGGTGCGCCGGGCGGGGTGCCGGGTTCGACATGGTTGGTCTCGTCCTGCGACACGGTCCGGATCGGCAGCACACAGAAAAGCGTCATGAACCAGGTCACGGCATAGACGACAATGGCGGCGGTGATCGTCATGCCTGTTCCAGCTCTACCAGACAGCCGTTGAAATCCTTGGGGTGCAGGAACAGCACCGGCTTCCCATGTGCCCCGATCTTCGGCTCGCCCGACCCCAGCACCCGCGCGCCCGACGCCTTCAGGTGGTCGCGCGCGGCCAGGATATCGTCGACCTCATAACAGATGTGGTGAATTCCGCCCGAAGGGTTCTTCTCCAGAAAGCCCGCGATGGGGGAGTTCTCGCCCAACGGGTAAAGGAGTTCGATCTTCGTGTTCGGAAGCTCGATGAAGACGACCGTCACCCCGTGGTCCGGTTCCGGCTGCGGCGCCCCGACCTTCGCGCCAAGCGTGTTCCGGTACTGGTCAGCCGCGGCCTCAAGGTCGGGCACGGCGATGGCGACATGGTTCAGGCGTCCGATCATGGCATCCTCGCGAAGCTCTTGCCGCGGCTTATGGGGGCGTCGGGCCGCGCACGCAAGCGGCCTGAGGGTCGCAGGGGCGTTAACCACGGATTTACTGGATCCGGGGAGACTTGGCGGGTCATGATTTGAGGTCCGCCATGCCCTTCCCGCCCGATCCGCACATGCCGCAGCGCGCACCGCTTACCTCGGGCCGCTTGCCGTTGCAGGGCCTCACCATCCTGATCGTCGACGACAGCCGCTTCACCTGCGATGCGCTGCGGCTGATCCTGCAGCGGGCGGGGGCACGGCTCAGGCGGGCGGAAAGCCTTGAAATCGCGCGGCTGCATCTGGGCTGCTACCGGCCGGACCTCGCCATCGTCGATCTTGGCCTGCCCGATGGCCGCGGGGAGGACCTGATCGCCGAGCTTTCGTCGCAAGGCTTTCCGGTTCTGGGCCTTTCGGGCGATCCTTCGGGGCGCGGCCCGGCGCTTGATGCGGGGGCGGCCGGGTTCATCGACAAACCCATCGGCTCGGTCGCCGCCTTTGTCCGCCTGATTCGCCAGCTCGTCGCCGGGGCCGGGGCCGAGGAAAACGGCGAGGACCCGCCTGCCCCGATGGGCGATCCCCTGGCGCTTCGCGATGACCTTGCCCGCGCGGCGGCCCTGATTGCGGGGCGCGGGGACGCGGGCTATGCCAAGGCCTTCCTGCAAAGCCTCGCCCGCGCCTCCGGGGATGCGGTGCTCGAGGCGGCGGTCCACCAGGCGACGACGGGCTTTGACAGGGCGAAGCTTGCGATCATGGTCGAGGAACGGTTGAACGCTTTGCAGACCATGGCCTGACTGCAGGGGCCGACATAGCGGGCAGTCTCCAGGCAGAGCCAGGCCTATTCCGGCTGCAGCGCCGGGTCCGCCGCCGCCCGCACCAGCCGGGTCAGGTCGGAAAGCCGCTCGCGTTGCCGGCCCTTGGCATCGAAGTTCGCGGGCGAAAGCCAGACGGCAAAGGCCTCGGCCAGTGCCGACCATTCGCTGTCGATCACCGAAAACCATGCGGAATCGCGGTTGCGGCCCTTGATCACCATGTGGTTGCGAAAGACACCTTCAAAGCTGAACCCCAGCCTTTGCGCCGCCCGGCGCGAGCCCAGGTTCAGCGCATTGCACTTCCACTCGTAGCGCCGGTAACCCGCGCGGAACGCCCAATCCATCATCAGGAACATGGCCTCGGTCATCGCGGCCCCCCGCTGCATCACCGGCGCAATGCAGATATGGCCGACCTCGATCGATCCGGCGTCCGGCGCGATACGCAGATAGCTTGCGATGCCGCCAACCTGCCCCGTGGTCCGGTCGCGAAGGACGTAGAAGCGCGGGTCCTCACCACCCTCGCGCTCGCGTGCCCAGCGGTGATAGGCCGAGGCCGAGGCGAAGGGGCCATAGGGCATGTAGTCCCAAAGCGCATCATGGCCGGTGAAAGCAGCGTGCAGATCGAAGGCATGACGATCTGCCTCCAGCGGTTCCAGCCGCACGAACCGCCCTTCCATCGCTGTCTGGTCTGGCCGCGGCGGCGGTGACCAACCCTTAACTTCGGCCCCGAGTGCCCTGCCCGTCATGACCAACCCTCCCGCACGTCCCGCGGTCAGAATGCCCCGGAGGGCGGCAGGCACGCAAGGTCAGAGGATCAGCCCTTTTGGCGCCTCCATGCGCAGGCCGGGGAAGATCTGGCCTTCAAGCGTGGCCTGGTCGATCCCGTAAAGCGCCATCATCGCCTGCGCCGCCCAGTCGCGGACGTCCGAGGTCGGCATCAGGTCGCGGCGGTCGTAAAGGTCAGCCTCGCCCAGGCCAGGCCACCTGCCATGCACCTTGCCACCCCGAACCGCGCCGCCCGCGACCAGCATCGCCCCGCCCGTGCCGTGGTCAGTCCCACCCGAGCCATTCTGGCGCACCGTGCGACCGAACTCGGTCATCGCCATGACCACGGTCTTGCCCCAGATCTCGGGCCCAAGCCCCTCACGCAAACGCACAACCGCGCTTTGCAGCTGACCGAGCGGCCTGCGGATCGCCCGCTCCTGCCCCTTGTGGGTGTCCCAGCCGCCCAGCGAAAAGGCCGCGATCCGCGCCGGGCCGTGCAGCCGTTCCACAACGAAATCGGCAATCATGTCGACATCCTGCCCCTCGGCCTCCTCCATCCCCGCAAGGTCGAAGGCCGAGGCCGAGGCGGCGTGGAAAGTCGCGTCGTCTTCGTAGACATGCTCCAGCAGCGCCCGCGCGGGGGCTGACAGCGCCAGGTCCTGATCCGGCGCCCAAGATTGCGTCGCTGCGGGGCCAGCTAGGATCGGCATCGCCTCTCGCCCCACCGCCCAGGCCGTTTCCGACCCGGCCCCCGGCATCACCGACAACAGCCGGTTCAGCCAGCCGTCGCGCTGTTCCGCGCTGACGAGATCGGTACCGGTCCCCGCCTCCAGAAGATCCTGCCCATCAAAGTGGCTGCGCTTGTCGCGATATGGGGTCGAGGTCGCGTGGACAAACCCCAGCTCCCCCGACTGCCAGAGCGGCATAAGGTCCGACAGGCCCTCATGCAGCGCAAAGAAACCGTCGAGATCGGCGCTTGGGGCCAGCACACCGGGCCTCGCGGCCATAAGGCCCGCATCACCAAGCGGTTGAACCACGTCCAGGCCATCCATCGCCCCGCGCAGGATGATCACGACCAGCCGGTTCTCGCCCGGTGTCGCGGCCAGCGTAAGCGTCGTCAGCCAGGGATGCGCCGCTGCCGAGCAGCCCAGCACTCCAAGCCCCTTCAGGAAAAACCGCCGTTCCATCGCGTTACCTCCGGTTGAACTCTGGCGAGGAGAGGACCAGCCCCACCCCGTCACGCGCCGATTCTGCTGCCCCCACCGCCCAGGTCAGACGCTCTCCCGCCCGCGCGCCCAAGGCGGTCTGCAGGAAAGCGCGGGGGTCTGGCAGGGGCCGCACCAGACGCTCGGGCGCGCCCATCGCCCACTCGATCCGGGCAGCCAGGCCCTGCGGCGTGATCCAGTCGGCCTCAGCCTCGGGCCAGCCATCCGGTCCCTGCGCCTGCTGGAAAGGCTGGCCCATGGCTTTCAACGGGTCGAGGACCATCCGCCTCAAGACGCGCGGTTCGGCGTCCAGGATCTGCGCCGGCTGCACCCCCAAAGCGCGGAAGGCGGCCACCACGAAGTCGAACGGCTGCCGCGCCTTGCCCGCCCCCGCGCCCTGCGCGCCGGGGTGGAAGACAAGCGCCTCGCTCACCGCCAGAAGGTCGCCGCCCGTGTCGCGGAACACGCCTTCCAGCGCCCCGACCAGCGCATCGTCCGGAGCATCAGCCACGAAATGTACCGCCAGCTTCCGCGCGATATGCCGGGCGGTTTCCGGCCTTGCGGCCAGATCATCCAGCGCTTGCAGCACGGGCGTCATCCCCTCGCCGCGATAGGTTACACCCAGAACCGTCTCCGGCCCCGGCTCTGCCCGACGGGCATCGAACGCAAAGCCTTCCGGCGTGACCGCCAACCCGGTCAAAAGCTCGGCCAGTTCCCGGACATCCGCCTGCGAATAGCCCGCACCGACCCCAAGCGTGTGAAGCTCCAGAAGCTCACGCGCAAGGTTTTCGTTCAGCCCCTTCTTTTGCCGCTTCCCCTTGCGCGAGCCGGGGCCGAACGACGCCTCCTGGTTCAGATAGATCAGCATGGCAGGATGGGTGGTGACCGCCTTCAGCATCTCGGCAAAGCGGCCCCCGACATAGGGGCGGATCGCCTCGTCGACCAGCACCCCCGGCAGCGGAGCTTCCAGCAGGTTGCGGGCCGCGACGGTGAAATGATCCGCCCAGAAGGCGACCAGCCGTTCGCGGAAAACATCGCCTGACCCGACCGCGCGGGCCAGGGTGGCCTTCAGCCCGCGCATGGCGAGCCCGGTCGCGGCGCGCCTTGCGGCCTTCACGCCGCCTTCATCCTTGGCCTTCCGCGCTTCGCGATAGGCCTTCATGACTGGCGCGACCTCGGCCAGGTTGACCCCAGGCCAGTCGACCGCCGCCCGATCCGGCCCGGCCAGTCCGTCGATCAGGGCCTTTGGGTCGGAAAGTATGGCAGGCAGGCCATAGCCGAACCGGATTGCGATGCCTTCGGCGTCCATTGCGCGCCTCCCTCTCGCTGGTCTTCGCAAGAGATACGATGCGACAGCGGCGCTCCGTCGGCGGGGTTCTGCTTCTCGGCGACTTTCCGCAACGCGCTAGATACTGAAACCTTCGGGATAGGAATGGAACCCGTCGAAGTCCGCCTTGCCAAGCTGACCACCCGCTGCGCGAAGGGCCGCGTAGCCCATGGTCAGGTGGAAGAAGAAATTCGGCAGGCCGTAGAGAAACAGGAAGTCCGTCCCCGTCTGCTCGATCTGCGCAAAGCCCGCCTCGTGCCGGATGATGCGCGCCTCAGCCCCCTCGAACTCGGCGGGCGTCATCGCCCCAAGCATTGCACGCGCGACAGCAAGCCTTGGACCAAGGGCTGAAGGCAGGTTCGGCACTTCACGCCCCGCCAAGGGACATGCGATCCGCAATGCGAAACCTGCCGCCATCGCGAATTGCTGGCCTGCAGGCAGACTGTCAGCAATCCTGGCCTCCAGTGCCTCGGTTCCCACCCTCTCGGCAATCTCGGCCATGCGGGCGAGGTAACGTCGGAAGACCGGGACCGAGGCCTGATACATCACCCCAGTCGTCCTGTGTAGGATGCGGCGACGGGCATCATTGCATGATCCCTGGCTGGGCAACAACCCAGTCCAGATAGGCGGCCAGCACATCCGGAGCGGGATCGAGGAAATAGCGGAACTGGCCTTCGGCATAGGGCGCAAGCTGTTGTTGCAGCATCCCCGACGGGGTGAAGATCATCGTCCGCGGAATATAGTCGCCATCAGGCGCGATTGTGCTGGCGATCGCCATTTCGCGATCGATGTCAAGGATCACGAAGACAAATCGATCGGCGTATGCTGTCACCCGAGGGTCAAGAAAGGCCTTCTGGTAGGCCTGGCATTGGGGGCACCAATCGGCCTTCACCAGAACAAAGATCGGCTTTCCAGCCGCCTTGGCCCTCTCGAACCCCTCCTCGTAGGGATACCAGTCAAAGGCCTGATCATTGAACTCGGTCGTGTGGGGCTCGGCCCAGACGGTCGAAGCGATCAGGCTCAACAGAAGACCGGCAATGAAGCCGACAAGCTTCTTCATCACGCCTCCTTCGGCAGGACGCGCAGCCGAAGCTCGCGGAGTTGCTCGTTTGCGGGTTCGCTTGGCGCGCCCATCAGCAGGTCCTCGGCGCGCTGGTTCATCGGGAACATGATGACCTCGCGGATGTTCTGCGTATCGGCCAAGAGCATCACCAGCCGGTCGATCCCCGCCGCGCAGCCACCATGCGGAGGCGCGCCATACTTGAACGCCTTGACCATCCCGCCAAACCGCTTGTCGACTTCCGAGTTCGGATAGCCCGCCAGCTCAAACGCCTTGTACATGATCTCCGGCTTGTGGTTCCGGATACCGCCCGAGATAAGCTCATAGCCGTTGCAGGCCAGGTCGTACTGGTAGGCATAGACCTGCAGCGGATCGCCCGACAGCGCCTCAAGCCCCCCCTGCGGCATCGAGAACGGGTTGTGGCTGAAGTCGATCTTCCCCTCATCCGTCTTCTCGTACATCGGGAAGTCGACGACCCAGGCAAAGCGGAAGCAGTCCTTCTCGGTCAGCTCCAGCTCCTCCCCGATCACATTCCGTGCCCGGCCCGCGATGGCCTCGAAGGCCTCCGGCTTCCCGCCAAGGAAGAAGGCGGCGTCGCCCTTCTCCAGCCCCAGCTGCACCCGGATCGCCTCGGTCCGCTCCGGCCCGATGTTCTTGGCCAGGGGCCCAGCGGCCTCCATGCCCGAGCCGTCCTCGGCCTCCCGCCAGAAGATGTACCCCATCCCCGGCAGCCCCTGCGCTTGGGCAAAGGCATTCATCCGGTCGCAGAACTTGCGGCCCACGGGTTCGCCCGAAGGCCCCTTTGGCGCCGGAATGGCGCGGACCTCATTGCCCTCCTGCTCCAGCAGCTTCGCAAAGATCGCGAAGCCGGAACCCCGGAAATGCTCCGAGACCTCCTGCATCACGATCGGGTTCCGCAGGTCCGGCTTGTCCGACCCGTACCACTTCAGGGCATCGCGATACGCAATCCGCGGCCAGTCGGCATAGACCTTCCGGCCCTTGCCAAACTCCTCAAACAACCCCTGCAGCACCGGCTGCACAGCGGCGAAGACGTCATCCTGAGTGACAAACGACATCTCGACGTCAAGCTGATAGAAGTCGGTAGGCGAGCGGTCCGCGCGCGGGTCTTCATCGCGGAAACAGGGGGCGATCTGAAAATAGCGGTCGAAGCCCGCGACCTGGATCAGCTGCTTGAACTGCTGCGGCGCCTGCGGCAGCGCGTAGAACTTGCCCGGATGCAGACGCGACGGCACCAGAAAGTCCCGCGCGCCCTCCGGCGAAGACGCCGTAATGATCGGGGTCTGGAACTCGGTAAACCCCTGGTCCCACATCTTCATCCGCAGCCACCGCACGACGTTCGACCGCAGCATCATGTTCTGATGCATCGTGTCGCGGCGAAGGTCGAGGAAACGGTACGTCAGCCGCGTCTCCTCGGGGTACTCGGTGTCGCCAAAAACCGGCAGCGGCAGCTCTTCGGACGCACCAAGTACCTCAACCTCCGTCACATAGACCTCGATCTCACCCGTCGGAATCTTGGCGTTCACCAGCGAGGCGTCCCGCGCCTTCACCCGCCCGTCGATGCGGATCACCCATTCCGCCCGCACCTTTTCCAGCGCAGCAAACGCAGGCGAGTCACTGTCGGCCAGCAGCTGCGTGATCCCGTAGTGGTCCCGCAGGTCGATGAACAGAACGCCGCCATGGTCGCGCACCCGGTGGACCCAGCCGGAAAGCCGGACAGGCTGCCCGACATGGTCCTTCATCAGACCGGCACAGGTGTGGCTGCGATAGGCGTGCATTCTCATTCCCCTTCCGAGGGCATCAACATCATCGCGCCGATACACTCTGCCGGGCAGCCCAAGTCAAGCCCGAGCCCTTTCATCTTTGTCCAAATATCCCCGCCGGAGGCTTCAGGTGGCGGGGCCAGGAGCCTCCGGCGGGGATATTTGGACAAAGATGAAAGCCGCAGGGATAAGGCCTCTCAGCGCATTGCCGACCCAAAGCCGCACCTTCGGCAGGTCTTCGGCCAGAAGTACCTCCTCCGGGCAACCGAGTTCAGCGCGCAGCACCCCAGGCAGAAGACCCGAGGCGAGCGGCGGCGTGCGCATCCCCTGCCCCCGGTCGAAGAAGACCGTAGTGATGGTCCCGTCGCAAACCTCGCCGCGCTCGTTCTGGAAGACCAGCTCATCGAGCCCCTCGGGCAAGGCGGCGCGAGCCGTATCATACCCCCCGCGCCGGGTGGACTTGACCTGCAGCCAGGGATCGCCCGAGACCAGCCGCTCCGACGCCAACCCCAGCCGCCATTCCGCATTTGCGGGCGGCAGGGGTGAGACCTGCCACTCCACCCCGCCCTCGCGGTCCAAAGTCATCCGCAGCCGTGCCGGGTGGTCCGGGCCAAGGGGCGCCACCCTGGGGCAGCCCCACCCCAGCAAGGAAGCACTCCGTCGCAGCCGCGCCTCATGCAAGGCCCAGCGCGGCGCGCATGTTCCGTCCCAGAGCATCGTCTCGATCAGCCTCAGCCCCGGCTGACCGCCGCCTTCACGAAGCGCGCTTTCCACAGCGCCTCCTCCCATTCGCCATCCACAGTCGAGCCATGCGTCAGCCCGCCGCCCACGTTCATCACGATGTCCTGTCCGGTCACCGCCAAGGTCCGGATCGCGACCGAGAAGTCCGCCTCGCCCTCCGGCGACATCCACCCTATCGCCCCGCAATAGACGCCGCGCGGGGCAGCTTCCACCTCACGGATGATCTCCATCGCGCGGATCTTCGGGGCACCGGTGACTGACCCGCACGGGAACAGCGCCGCCATCAGACCCGGCAGGCTCGGCGGTCCCTCCAGCACCCCTTCGACCGTCGAGGTCATTTGATGCACCGTGGAATAGCTCTCGATCGCGTAAAGCGCAGGCACCCTCACCGTCCCCACCTTCGCCAGCCGCGAGATGTCGTTGCGCAGAAGGTCCACGATCATCAGGTTCTCGGCCCGGTCCTTCTCGGCCCCCTGAAGCTCGGCAATGATCGCGGCATCTTCCACGGCATCCCTGCCCCTGGGCCGCGTCCCCTTCATCGGGCGGGTGACGATCCTGCCCCCCTCGACCTTGAAGAACAGCTCGGGCGAGCGCGACACCACCACGGGCCCGACGCCCAGGTCGACATAAGCACCGTGCCCCACCGCCCCGGTCCGCCGGAACGCGCCATAAAGGCCCAGGGGCGTACCCGAGACCAGCCGCGCGGCCATCGGGAAAGTCAGGTTGACCTGATAACAGTCGCCCGCCGCGATGTAGTCAAAGACGTTCCGCGCCGCCGTCCCGTAAGCCCTGCGGCCGACAAGCGGCAAAGGCGCCGTCATCCAGGTCGACCGCCCCTCCTCGGCCGCACGCTGAAGAAGCGGGCTTGCCTCCTCGGGGCCCGTATAGACGCCCAGGGCCACCAGCGGACCGGGGCGGCGGCGGGGCATCAGGTGTGCGAGCTTCGGCTCAAGCGCAAAGCCCGCCTCATAGGCGACATAGCCCGCGATCCAGGCCCCCGCCGCCCGCGCTGCCTCGGCCCTCTCCAGCGCCAGGGCGACATCGCCCGGCCGCTCGGCCAGGATAACACCCCGCGCGCGGTCGAAGAGAGCCGGTCTTCCCCCAGGTCCGTGTTCGAGCAGGATCACCGCCTGGGCCCCCCTGTCGCCCTCAACTCCGGGATAGGCCGAACGCGACTTTGCTGCCAGCCGTTTCCGGCGCCTCCTTGCGGCTGAAAACGACGCACACACGCAAATATCCTGATCGGGCAGTCAGAGAACGCATTCAAAGCTTGCCTGATGATCAAATTCGCGCTTCCCTATTGCCAGTACCGACCCACCACATGCTGTGGGTCGTGCTTAACGAATAACAAAAAAACGTCCAACACCGGTACGAAGGGAACACTCCATGGCTTCCGATGACTACACAGACAAGGACAAGCATGAGGACCTGAAGGTCCTGCATGGCATGGGCTATGCCCAGGAGCTGTCGCGCTCCATGTCCAAATTCTCGAACTTCGCGATCTCGTTCTCGATCATCTGCATCCTCTCGGGCGGCATCAACTCGTTCGCCCAGGCGATCTCGTCCGTAGGCGGTGCAGGGGCTGGCATCGGCTGGATCGTGGGCTGCCTTCTCTCGGGCATGTTCGCCCTTGCCATGGCGCAAGTCGCCTCGGCCTTCCCGACCGCGGGCGGGCTTTATCACTGGGCCTCGATCCTGGGGAACCGGTTCTGGGGCTGGCTTACCGCCTGGCTGAACCTTCTGGGCCTGATCACCGTCCTTGGGGCGATCAACATCGGTACGGCCTACTTCTTCCAGGGCGCGTTCGGCTCGATGTTCGGCACCACTGGCGCCGATGGGGCGATCACGCCCTTCCCGTCATCAGACTGGGAGATCGTCGGCTTCGTTGCCGTGATCACCGTCATTCAGGCGATTTTCAACCATATCGGGATCAAGGCCACGACCTTCCTGACTGATATCTCGGGCTACATCATCTTCTTGGTCACCGCCGTCCTGGTCGTGGCTTGCTTGATGTATGCGCCTGCAATCGACATCTCGCGGCTCTGGACCTTCACCAACTTCTCTGGTCCCGCAGGCGGCGGGATCTTCCCGGAATCCCAAAGCATGGGATATCTGTTCCTGCTTTGCCTGCTCCTGCCAGTCTACACGATCACTGGCTACGATGCCTCCGCCCATACGTCGGAGGAAACCAAGAACGCCGCAATGTCGGTCCCAAAAGGCATCGTGAGTGCTGTCTTCTGGTCCTCGCTGGTGGGTTGGATCATGATCTGCGCGATCATGCTGGCCGTTCCGGATCTGGCAGTCGGCGCGTCTCAGGGCGGTATGGTGTTCTTCAGGACGATGGAAACCATCCTGCCAAACTGGCTGATGCTCTTCATCTTTGTTGGCATCTTCATTGCCCAACTCCTCTGTGGTCTCGCCACGGTCACCTCGGCCAGCCGGATGCTCTTCGCCTTTTCGCGTGATGACGGGATGCCAATCGGGTCGAAGGCTCTGGCCTCGGTCTCCCCGAAGTACCGTACCCCGGTGAATGCGATCTGGACGGTGACGGTGCTCTGCATCCTGTACGTCCTGCTGGCAATGTCGATCAAGGTTGCCGAGACCTCGATCTACTTCATTGTGGTGAACTCGACCCTCATCTTCCTGTTCCTGTCCTTCACCGTTCCGTTGGTGGCGGCGATGTTCGCCTATGGCGGGCCGAAATGGCCGCAGCCCGGCCCGTGGGCACTGTCGGCAGGGCTCTACAAGCTGGTCACCGTCCTTGCGGTCGTCGGCATGGCAGTGATCCTCTTCATCGCCGTCGCCCCCCCGAATGAGCGGGTGCTCTACGTCGTCCTGGGCTTCATCGCGCTTGCGCTGATCCTCTGGGTCGCGGTCGAGAACCGCCGCTTCGAGGGCCCGCCGACGGGTGAGCGCATTGCCGCCCGCAAGTCGGTGATTGCTGCTGCGGAAGCTGCCGTGGGCGAGAAGGCCTGATCACCATAGACAGCGACTTGAAAGGCCGGGGGTAACCTCGGCCTTTTTCGTTTGCTCAGAACGGCCTCACCGCATTCCCGGCATAGAAGTAAACGCCCAGCCCAACGGTAAACAGGATCCAGCCCGCAACCGAGTGGAGCAAGACGGCCAACGGAAAGCTCCGGCGCGCCTCATAGGCCCAGGCAAAGACCAGCCCGCCGACAAACGTCATCGCCAGAACGATCCAGTTCCAGAACATCAGATGCGCCAGGGAAAAGACGGCCGCGTTCAGCACAATGGCGGCCGCACCCGAGGGCAAAAGTGCCGCGTAGCGCCGAAAGAACAGCGGGCGAAAGACGGCCTCCTGCGGTAGGGCCGACAGGATCGGATAGAGCGCCAGCGTCAGCAGCCAAAGACCCGGCCGTTCCTGCGGCAGGCTGAAGGCCGCGTCCGGCCGCGTAAGCAAGATCACCGCCAAAGACCCCGCCAACACCACCAGCGCAAAACCGGCCACAACGCCCCAGCTGATACGTTCCATTCCCGCCAGCAAGTCCCGCCAGGCGAAGGACGGCGTCTTGTGCAACAGAAAGACCCCCAGAACGCTGACCCCGGCAAGCACGAAAAGCACAGGAAACATTGCACCTGGCGGCAATATGACGGCAAGCCCAAGCGGAATTAGGATGTACAGCCCCAGAAACTCGACCCAAAGCAGAAAACTCCCATTCCCACGGCCATTGATCGTCGACTGCATCCGCCAGAATCTCCCTGCTTCCTAGCCCTACATAGTCACCTTCCGTGAACTTCCCACCGCCCGCCGGTCCGCCCTTGCGCCCCAGCGCTGCATGGCTATAACGCCCGAAGTTTTGCGCACACTTTGGGGGCCGGACATGCCGAAGCGGACAGACATCCATTCGATCATGATCATCGGCGCAGGTCCCATCGTCATCGGCCAGGCCTGCGAGTTCGACTACTCCGGCGCCCAGGCCTGCAAGGCTTTGCGGGAAGAGGGCTACCGGGTGATCCTGGTGAACTCCAACCCCGCCACGATCATGACTGACCCAGGGTTGGCCGACGCCACCTATATCGAGCCGATCACCCCCGAAGTCGTCGCCAAGATCATCGAAAAGGAACGCCCCGACGCGATCCTGCCCACCATGGGCGGCCAGACCGGCCTTAACACCGCCTTGGCGCTGGCCGACATGGGCGTGTTGGAAAAGTACAAGGTCGAGCTCATTGGGGCCAAGCGAGAAGCCATCGAAATGGCAGAAGATCGCAAGTTGTTCCGCGAGGCGATGGACCGCATCGGCCTCGAAAACCCCAAAGCCACGATCATCGCCGCCCCGAAACTCGCCAACGGCAAATACGACATCGCCGCTGGCCTGGCCGAGGCCGTTGCGGCAATCGAATACGTCGGCCTCCCCGCCATCATCCGCCCCGCCTTCACCTTGGGCGGCACCGGCGGCGGCGTCGCCTACAACCGCGACGACTATGAGGCCATCGTGAAGTCCGGGCTGGAGGCGTCGCCCGTAGCCCAGGTCCTCGTCGACGAATCCCTCCTCGGCTGGAAGGAGTTTGAGATGGAGGTCGTCCGCGACACCGCCGACAACGCCATCATCGTCTGCTCCATCGAAAACGTCGACCCGATGGGCGTCCACACCGGCGACAGCATCACCGTCGCGCCCGCCCTGACGCTAACCGACAAGGAATACCAGATCATGCGCAACGGCAGCATCGCCGTCCTGCGCGAGATCGGCGTCGAAACCGGCGGCTCCAACGTCCAGTGGGCGATCAACCCCGTCGACGGCCGCATGGTGGTGATCGAAATGAACCCCCGCGTCTCCCGCTCCTCCGCGCTCGCCTCCAAAGCCACCGGCTTCCCCATCGCCAAGATCGCCGCCAAACTCGCCGTCGGCTATACCCTGGACGAGCTCGACAACGACATCACCAAGGTCACGCCGGCCTCGTTCGAACCCTCCATCGACTACGTCGTCACCAAAATCCCCCGCTTCGCCTTCGAGAAATTCCCCGGCTCCGAGCCTAACCTCACCACCGCGATGAAATCCGTCGGCGAGGCGATGGCCATTGGCCGCACCATCCACGAGAGCCTCCAGAAAGCCCTCTCCTCCCTCGAAACCGGCCTTACCGGCTTCGACGAAATCGCCATCCCCGGCGTTCCCAGCGATCCATCCGTCACCATGGCAAGGAAGGAACCGCAACCGAAGACCCTCAGCATAGAGGAAATTCTTACTCGGCCACACATAGGGGACGCAGAACTTCAGGACGGGATTGAACGACTGAAGCGTGCCAAAGCACGGGAAGAACTCCAGCGCGCCAATCCAAGCGCGCGCGTCGAAGGCAAGCTATCGCCGTCTCCCGAAACCAAAGCCGCCGTCATCAAAGCCCTCGGCCAAGCCACCCCCGACCGCCTCCGTGTGATCGCCGAAGCCATGCGCCACGGCCTGACCGACGACGAGATCAACCAGATCACCGCCTTCGACCCCTGGTTCCTCGCCCGCATCCGCGAGATCATCGACACCGAGGCAACCATCCGCCACGACGGCCTCCCCCTCGACGCCACAGGCCTCCGCAAACTGAAAATGATGGGCTTCACCGACGCCCGCCTCGCCAAACTCACCGGCCGCGACGAAGCCCAGGTCCGCAGGGCCCGCAAGAACCTCGGCGTCCATGCCGTCTTCAAACGCATCGACACCTGCGCGGCGGAGTTCGAGGCGCAGACCCCCTACATGTACTCCACCTACGAAACCCCCGCGATGGGTGACGTCGAATGCGAGGCCCGGCCCTCCAACGCCAAGAAAGTCGTCATCCTCGGCGGCGGCCCCAACCGCATCGGCCAGGGGATCGAGTTCGACTACTGCTGCGTCCACGCCTGCTACGCCCTCACCGCCGCGGGCTATGAGACCATCATGGTCAACTGCAACCCCGAGACCGTCT
>NZ_JBOFBI010000062.1:0-3165 GCF_051645465.1 Tabrizicola sp.
TTCGCATAGCCCGACAACGGCCCCACATCATAGAACTGCGCCGCATAGCCCTGCGACAGCCCGGCCCCCCAGCCGAACAGCATCACCCGGAAGTAGGCGAGTATCCCCCCCTCGCCTTCCACGACAACATGCGCCGAAAGCCCGTCCTGCTCGTCCTCCTCCGGGCCAGGATGCGGAAAGGCCGCGCGCCGAAACGCCATGACCCGGTCCATCTCGGCCTTGCCATGCGCGAGCCTTGCCACCAGCCTGCCCTTCCGAAGTGGCTCCAAGCCCTTTTCTCCCACCGGGTCGCACCATACATAGGTCACGCAAAGGAGACCCGACCATGGACAAGATCGTCAAGTCCGATACCGAGTGGAAAGAGCAGCTGAGCGAGCTCGCCTACAAGGTCACCCGGAAGCACGGGACCGAACGGGCTTTCACCCATGACGATTTCCCGAAAGACCCCGGTACATTCCGCTGCATCTGCTGCGACGCTCCGCTCTTCGATCAGAAGACGAAGTTCGACAGCGGCACCGGCTGGCCGTCGTTCTACGCCCCTCTGGACACGGAAATGGTCGGCGAAACCGCAGACAACAGCTGGTTCATGCGCCGCACCGAAGTGCATTGCAACCAGTGCGAGGCGCATCTTGGGCATGTCTTCCCGGACGGCCCCGCGCCCACGGGCCTGCGCTACTGCATCAACGGCGTCGCGTTGCGGTTCGAGCCGTCAGATTGACCCTCGACCTATTCGCCGAGCAGGTCACCGGCCTGCAGGCGACCGAAGCTACCAAGAATCTGCTGGATGAACGACAGGCCCTTGACGTTGGTCTCGGTCACCCGGCGCGAGATTTCGACGACGCGGCCATCTTCCAGGCCAAAGCGCCCGATGTTCTCGACCACGCCCGCTTCGGTGAAATTGATGACCAGGACCTGCCGGTCGATCTCCTGCGGTTCACGCGGGCCCACAAGCTTGTAGCGGCTTTGCACGTAGAACCAGCCGACATCGTTCAGAAGACCCGAGGTCGAGGGGCGGCCGATCTTCTCACCGACCGTATCGCGGGTGTCCGTACCAACCTCGATCAGGGCCAGTTCATCTTCGCTGGGCACATAGCCGTGGTTGCGGAAGACCGGCGAACAGGCCGCGATCGTCGCTACAAGGGCCAGCGTCAGGCAGCCTTTGCGTGACGTCCGGCATGCTGCCAGAAGCGACCGCATCAACCCGAGATTTCTCATGCCTGTCCTCATGCCCGCTGAAACGCCGTGTCCCGACGCGGGTTCTTCAAAACCCTTGGCTTTCCGGATAACAGACTATCAGCCCTCAGTTCAAGAATGGAACGCCACACCAATCGGTGTCCGGCGTATCCGGTGAAAGCCCGCCCATGACCGAATCCGCGACCCCACGCCCCTCTCGCTTCCGAACCGGCGGCCTCAGCCCGCGGAAGCCCACCCGCTTCAGCTATCGCCCCGATGCCGCCGAACGCGCAGCACTGGCGGCCGAGCTTGGTCTTCTCGCCCTCCACGCGCTTGACCTGACGGGCGAGATCGCGCCCGCGGGCCGGGACGAGCTGGTCCTGACCGCGCAACTGAAGGTCCGGGCCGATCAGGCCTGTATCGTCACCCTTGCCCCCGTCCGGGCCGAGATCGACGAGGAGGTGCGCCGGCGCTACGTCGCGGGCCTTGCCGACCCCGAAGGCGACGAGGTCGAGATGCCGGAAGACGACAGCGTCGAACCGATGCCCGAAGTCATCGACCTTGCCGAGATCGCAGCCGAGGCACTTGCGCTGGCCCTGCCCCTTTACCCCCGCGCGCCGGGGGCCGACTTCGGCTCGGCCGTTCATGCTGCAGAGGACGTCAAGGCCCTGACCGATGCTGATCTGAAGCCATTTGCGGGCCTTGCGGACCTTGCCAAGCAGCTTTCCTCCAAGGACAAATCCGGCTCTGGCGAAGGCGGCTGAGGGCCCGCCCAAGACGGCTTTGCGCATGCGAAAAGGGGCTTGCGCTGACCCGAAATCCGAGTATGTTCCGCGCCTCATTCAAGCTGCGAAACAGCGTCCGTTTGCTATTGCCAAAACTGGCAGTCGTGGGACTGGATCGCAAAGGAAATCCGGGGCATGTCCCCACTGCCCAAAGGTTGAGACATGGCTGTCCCGCAGAACCGCACTACGAAGTCCCGCCGGAACATGCGCCGCGCGCATGACGCGCTGGTTGCCGCGAACCCGAACGAATGCGCCAACTGTGGCGAGCTGAAGCGTCCGCACCACGTGTGCAGCGCGTGCGGCCACTATGATTCGCGCGAAGTCGTCTCGATGGCGCGTGAAGTGGATATCGACGAAGACGCGGCGTAAGCCCCGCGTCGCGCGACCGCCCAGATGGCCACCGGCCCCGAGTCTGCGTCTATCACGTCCAACAATCCGGGCTTTGAGCGCGTAGTTATCTCTGTTGATGCCATGGGTGGCGATCAGGGGCCGGCAGCGGTTGTTGCCGGTCTTGCCGATTCGCTGGCACAACACCCCCGCCTCCATGTGATCCTGCACGGCGACGAGGCCACGCTTGGCCCGCTCCTTGCCCGCCACCCGGATTTTGCTGCCCGCGTCACCCTTCGCCATGCCGACCGCGTGGTGACGATGGAGGACAAGCCCGCCCAGGTGATGCGTCACGGGGCCGGAACCTCGATGTGGTCGACGATCGACGCGGTCCGCGAGGGTGAAGCCGCAGCCGCCGTCTCTTGCGGCAACACCGGCGCGCTGATGGCCGTATCGATGATCCGCCTGCGAAAGCTGCCCGGCGTGAACCGCCCCGCTATCGCCTGCCTCTGGCCCTCGCGCAATCCGGGCGGCTTCAACCTGATGCTCGACGTCGGTGCCGATGTTAAGGCGGAAGCTGACGATCTTCTGCAGTACGCGGTCATGGGGGCGTCCTATGCCCGCAACGGCCTTGCGCTGAAGCGGCCGCGGATCGGAATCCTCAATGTCGGCACCGAAGAGCACAAGGGCCGGGCCGAGCTCAAGGAAGCGCATGACCGCATGCCTGCCGTCGCGCTGATCAGCGACTTCGATTATGTGGGTTTCGTCGAAGGCGGCGACCTCCCCTCGAACCGCGTCGACGTGATCGTGACTGACGGCTTTACCGGCAACGTCGCGCTGAAGACGGGCGAAGGCACGGCGAAGCTGATCGCAGACTTCA
>NZ_JBOFBI010000063.1:0-1528 GCF_051645465.1 Tabrizicola sp.
TGCAGGCGTGGGAGCGGTATCGGTTGGCCATGGAGAGGAAGAACCGAAGCGAACGCACGATCGCGAGCTATCGCGATCACGTTGAGCGAATATTCAAGGATTGGTTGGATACGCCACTGGTTCAGATTGCCGAAGACCCTTCCATGGTCGCGGCCAGACATGACGCTGTCACGACCGAGAATGGGCCTTACATAGCGAACGGAAGCATGCGGACCTTCCGCGCAATCTACAATCACGCACGGAAAGCCAACCGCGAGTTGCCGCACGACAATCCCGTCGATGTGGTCGATTGGAACCAAGAAAAGCGTCGTGACACTGGCATGGGCGCGGCAGACCTTAACGACTGGTTCATCGAACTCGACAAACTCGACAACCCCATTCGTCGAGAGTTCCATCTGTTCACGTTGCTGTCAGCGCCGCGGCCTGCGGCAATGAAAGCGGCCAAGCCCCAGCATCTGGATCTGCGCCGTCGGGTGTTGCACATACCTCGCCCGAAAGGCGGTGCTGATCGAGCCTTCGACATCCCGTTGTCCCGACAGATGGTGGTATGTCTCACGCGCGCAATGCGCTTTGGCCGCCAAATGCATCCTCTCGAGGCAAGAGAATGGATATTCCCCGCCGACAGCACTGAAGGGCATCTGGTCGAAACTAAGGAGGATCGTGCCGTGCTCTCAAAGTGGGGAAACGATCTCAGGCAGACATACCGTACTGTCGCCACTTTAGCAGGCGTGTCGGAACTTGATGCTCATTTACTCATGAATCACGCGGCGCCGGGCATCAACGCGGGCTACATCACGCGGCATAAGCTGCTGGAGGACCATCTGCGTGCTCAGCAGCAGGCAATCAGCACCCTGATCTTCGGGGCTCTGAACGCTACCTCGGCAAGCAGAAAAGTGTTGGGAAGAAAGGGTGGCTAAGTTAGCCGCAAAGAAGGTTGAAAACCTCCCCTACCGATCGGATTGTACTTCGCCCTCGCGATCTGCCGCGAACGCCTGCTTGCCCTTCACGGTCCAGACCTCGCGCGCCTGTTCGCCCTGATCGCTTCTCAGCTTCTCGGCCATCCAGATGAGCGCGCCGTAGATCATAGTACGGTCGTCACCGGTGAGGTCGACAATCCCGGCCTTGATGACGAGGCCGCCGAGTTCGATCAGGTGCCGGGTGCGCTTGCGGCGGTCGACCTGCCAGTTGCGCATGTCATGCCGCGCCCGTGCCGCCCGATGCCGGTTGCGCGCCGCCCGGTTGCGCCGGAGAGCGGCTCGCGTCGCTGACAGTTGTCGGAGCAGATCGCCGCGATCTGCCGCGAAAGAATGCAGCTCCGCGCTTGGCCCATGCCTCCTTCTTGCCAGTGTCCTTCGTCTCGGCGAGCACGACTAACGCGCCCGCCAGTTCCTCGGCAGTGAGAAGGTACGCGCCGGTGGCTAAGACCAGTTCGCCAAGCCCAAGCACCTTGCGCACTCTGAGGTCTCGCGCCTTGTCTTCCAGCGCCTTCAGTTCCGCGTCGAAATCCCTGGGCTTGCGCATGGCAATC
>NZ_JBOFBI010000064.1:0-12169 GCF_051645465.1 Tabrizicola sp.
GTGTCCTTGCCCCAGATGCGCACCGCTTCGGGGATCATCGCCAGCGCGTTGATGATCTGGCTGTTGCGCGACATGCTGTCGAGATGCAGGTTCGCGCGGCTTTGATGCATGTTCGCCTCGGTGAAATGCCGGGCGGTCAGCCGCTGGTTCACCATCGCCAGTACGAACAGCGTCAGCGCCGTGACGACCACGATCATGCCAAGATCAGGATGCACCAGGAAGACACCCAAAACGAAGATCGGCGCGAATGGGGCGTCGAGGAACGACATCAGCGTGCCCGAGGTCAGAAACGAGCGGAGTGTCTGCAGGTCGCCCAGCGTCTGATACTCACGCCCGTTGCTGTGGAGCGATGCCCGCGCCGCAGCGCTGAGGATCGGGGCGCCCATCTGGACGGCCACCTCGACGGCGGTGCGCATAAGGATGAAGCGGCGGACTGCGTCGAAGATCGCGTAGAGGACAATCGCGCCCACGATCACCACGGTCAGCATGACCAGCGTATCCACCGACCGGCTGGTCAGCACCCGGTCCGAAATCTGGAACAGGTAGATCGGGATCGCCAGGATCAGGATGTTGGTGGCAAAGGTGAACACCATCACCGCAATCAGGTTGCGGCGCACGGCGGCGATGCCTGCCGTCAGGCTTTTGCCGAAGTCCGTGGGTCCGACGCGACGGTGGAATTGCGGCGGCTTGGCTCCGCCATCACCCCCGCCGTTCGCGGGCACCGGCGCATCGCTGCGTGGTGCGGGCTTGCCCTCTGGCGCGCCCTGCGGGCCGGAGGGCTCGTCGCCGTGTATCCGGGCCTGCGGGGCCTCGGCCGTTTCCGCCTCGGGAATCGAAGCGAGAAGCAGGGTGATCCGGGATTTGGGGCGACGGCCACGGTCCACGCGCTGATCGGCGCGCAGCTGCAACGTCGGGTATCTGTCTTCGATCGGCAGGTCTTTCAATACTCGTCCCCCCTTCGGGCGCGGGTCACACCAGAACGGCGTTCACTCCGTCAAGTTGTCCACTGTTCAATGCGGCATCCGCGGCATAGGCGGGCGGCGCCTCATCATCCGTCACCATCCCGTCGGCCAGAAACAGCACTGCTTCGGATGCAAGCGCGGCGGGGCCCAGGGCGGCATAAGGGTCGACTGCATTTTCATCAATGAAATTGGCCTGATAGATCACGGCGTCGGAATACATGTCGCCCCCGACGTGGATCTCGCTGTCCACGCCGACCGTGTTGATCGTCGCCAGATTGACCAGCGCGTTCGACCCGGTGATCACCGAAACCTCAGCTCCGCTGTCGGAGGTCGCCTCGGTCGCGAGAGCTGCCACCTGATCGGCGTCGCCCAGGATGTTGGTCTGGTCGATCACGCTCACGGTGAGGTAGTCGCCGGTGATGTAGAGGACGTTCAGGGTTCCGCTGCCTTCGAAGGCCGCATCGGTCAGCGCCATCGGGACCGCCCCGGTTGTGCCTGTCATCACGGCATTGGCGAGATCGGCATGGTATTGGTCCATCGCCAGCATGCTGTCCTGCCCGGTGCCGGTGATCTGCGCACCGTTCCAGAGGAGGTTGCCCCCGGCGGACACGGTTGCCGAGCCGCCCTCGGTCGCCACCCAGTCGGCGTCCAGAAGGACGTTCATCTGGCGGATCATGCTCACGTTGATCACGTCGCCACCGATGACGATGAGATCATAGCCCTGACCCAGTTCAAGAAGGTCAGCGACGTTGATCAAGGTGTTGTCACCAAGGCGCAGGAATGTGGATGCTCCCGACCAGGTCAGGCTCAAGACGTCGTGGTCGATTACAAAGTTCTGCTGCGTCATCCAGTTGCAGACGACGAGGTCGGCGTGCAGCGTGGTGACAGTCCACGAGGTCGGGAACTGCCCAAGGTCTTCGGGCGGCACCTCGGGTAGGGGGCTGGCCGTGACACTCTGCAGGGCGGCGTTGATCATCTGGCTTTGGGCCGCAGGGCCGTGGTTCGCGTCCAGATGTTCCGACACGACGTTGATTTGGCAGATCACGCTGACCGACATGTAGTCGCCCTGCACCAGCATGACCGGCGCATCCAGCCACGAAGCGGTCAGCACGACCTCGTTTACCAAGGAGTTGCCGCCGGTGATGGCGATATGGGCGGGATCGGCATTCGCCTCGGCCGTCACTTGATCCTCCCAGCTTGAGCCGGGCGGCACGTTTACCGGTTCCGGCACCTCTGGCAGGTGATCGGCAAGGACCGGCATCGCATCGGCAACCACGCCGTTGACATGCACGCCCCAGACATCGCCGTCCTCGATCACTGTGGCATCATCGCTTGCCGTGATAGCCGTGATATCGTCTGCGATCTGCCAGCCGACCGCTTTGATCGCCGCCACATCAGACGGATGGTCGTAGTCGCCCAGCGGGTCCAGCGCGTCTGCCTTGTCCAGAAGTGCTGCCATCGGCGCGTCAAAGGTCGAAAACGACGCGAAGTTGATCCCGAAGTCGTGCTGGATCTGGATGTCCTGATCGGACAAGACGTTCAGTTGCCCGAAGACCACCGCAACGGACGCTGGCGGCGGCGGCACGAAGTAGAACCCGTAGGGCCCGAGCCCCGGCGCTATAGGGATGGAGGGATCAAGGAACGGCACCGATAGGGGCAGCGGCACCTGAACAACCGGGGTTTGAACCGGATAGTAGGGTGGGGCCTTGGTCAGCGGGGTCACGGTGTGATCTGACGACACATCGATCCGCACGCCCGGATGGAACTCGCCCACCTTGAAAGGTGCCTTGAACGGTGTGTTAAGAAACTCAAGTTCGCCTTCAGTCTGCTGGGCTTTCTGCGCCTTGTAGGCGTCATAGTTTGTCCGCCCGCGGGCAGCTTCGGTAATCTGCTGAAATGATCCGATGAAATGCCAGATTTCCTGGGTCGTCATGTCGACTTGCATGATCAGCCTCCACAGAACCTGAACGGGCGCAATTGCCTGTCCGCATTGGCCCTAGGGGTGGTCAGCCCGCGCCGGAACATAGGCCCGCGCGGGCTGACCGTTCTTGTGGGAAGGCCCCGCCTGATCCGGTTCACGGATCCTGCGGGGCCAAAGGTCGCTCAGACCCCGATGTCGTCGCCTGCTGTCGTCAGGGTCGAGGTCAGGTTGCCGCCAACCACGGTCATGTCGACGGTGTTGCCAAGGATGTTGGCACCAAGCGTGATGTTCTGGTTGAAGGCCGAGGTCAGGACCGAGGCGTCGTTGATCGCTTCGGAGGTCGCATTCACAATGCCGTCGCCAGCATTGCCCGAGCCCCACTGGCCGCTGTCGCCGCCCCAGATGCCCACGCTGGCATCGGCATAGCCACCGGCGCCACCGGCCCCGCTGGTCGCCCATGCATCGCCTGCCGTGGTAGTGCCACCGTCGGCATAGCCCTGGTTCTGGCTGCCCGCGCCGGAATAGCCACCTGCTCCGCCAGTGCCACCGGTCGCCCCGGCTCCGGCATAGCCACCGCCCCAGCCGTTGCCATAGCCGCCGTCGCCGGCATCGCCAGAGTCACCGCCGTCAGCGCCAGTGCCGTCGCCGCCTTCGGCATTGGCCAGACCGATGCCCAGAAGGCCAAGGCCCACGCCGATCGCTCCGGCATCACCGCCGGTCCCGTCGCCGCCGTCGCCCGCGTCACCGGAATCGCCGCCATCGGCACCGACGCCAAGGCCCAGACCGACCCCAAGGGCAATCGCCCCGGCATCACCGCCGTTGCCGCCAGCACCGCCTTCAGACCCGGCTGCCGACAGCCCGAGGTTCAGCGCACCCGACGAGGCGTCTCCGCCAACGGCAAGCGCATGGCCCGAGTCCCCGCCGTCCGCATAGGCTTCACCGCCCGAACCGCTGGCATACCCGCCCGCGTCAATGCCCGGACCGGCGGATGCGCCCTCGGCCGTGGCGTTGCCGTTCTGCTCGAATGTGCCGTCGTTGCTCAGGCTCACGTTCGACAGGTTGTCATTGTCTTCCAGAGTGTTGGACTGACCGAACACCATTGCGGTGTCGTTGCCTTCGCCGCCCATGCCGCCGTTCAGGACGTCACGGAAGGTCATGTCGTTGCCCGGATCGTAGACGTAGGAATAGCTGGCATCACCGCCGGCCTGCATCGAGATGATATCGCCGGTGGAGCTGTGGTGCAGGTCAATGTCAGCGAAGTCATTGTCTTCGGGCACGAATTCGCCCAGATCGACGGTCGTGCTCACTGTGGTGGTCACGTTGGTGTTCGAGGTGTTGTTGGCCGTGTTATTCGCGGTGTTGTTGGCCGCGTTGGCTGCAGCATTGTGGTTGGCGTTCGCATTCAGGTTTGCGTTGCCGTTCAGGTTGCCATTGGCGTTGCCGTTCAGGTTACCGTTGCCGTTCGCATTGGCGTTGCCATTGGCGTTGCCATTGGCGTTGCCGTTGGCATTGTCGGACTCATTGTAGCTGTACTGGTGCTGGCCCTGCCCTTGGTCCTGCCCTTGGCCTTGACCTTGTTCCTGGCCTTGACCTTGCAGCTGCCCTTGGCCTTGGCCCTGGTGCTGATCCTGCTCTTGATCCTGGTCCTGATCCCACGGGTCGAAGGGGGCCCAGACCATGTTTTGGGCTTGGTTGCGATTGCTCATGGTAGATCTCCGTGTTGACGGTCCCGATCACCACCGATCATTTCCAAGTGGCATCCTTCGGGACGGGTTACATCTGCATCGACACAGGCGGCAGCACGGGCGATGTCTTCATGCGACTGCGCAACCACACGTTGAATGAAACGCGCTTTGTGGTGTCAGCAATCGCCTTGCGCCGACACTGTTCGCAGTCTGATGCGCCGGAAAAACCGGCCTTGACAAACTGCTGGCAGCAACGCGGCCTGAAATGACTTCATCCTATGCCGACACAAATGCCGACGACATGACTGTGCCTCCGAGGGCGGGGGCGTCACAGCCACCAATTCTGACTAAGCCGACAACTTCTGAGCGATTTCGCCGAGTTGTCATTACCTTAGTTCTGCACCATTGACGCAGAGTTCACTGAAGACGCCCGTTCTGTTCGGGTCGGTCGCGGAGCGCCTGCCATTTCGATCTGGTCTGACGATTCGCCGCGCGCCGAACGGACTAGTCCAATCCTTCATAGTTGCCCTAACCAAAGCGGGCGGCGTCGCGAGAACAAAAGCATAACCTGATCGTTCGATCTATTTGCAATAGACCCCTGCTGAGATATGCTGCCGTCATTGTTTTGGCACATTTTTGGCCATGTCGCTGTTTCCGCAGGCCGTTGAGGCCGTTTCCTCGGCGATGAGCCATCACTGACCATGGAAGCTTGTTTCCTGGGGAGGGATTATGGACAAAGATCTGCGTCTTTTCGGCGTCGACAAACTTTCTGTAGTGCATGACACCACTTCTGTGCTTGTCATCTGTGTCGGCTCAAGAATTCAGTTCCCCGATTGCCTTTGCCGCCTCATGGAATCCGAAGTCGAAGGCTGCAGCTATCTTCGGCTGCCCACGACCGCCGATCTCGCCGCGGCGATCGCAGGCGGTGATCTTCGCCCGCAGCTCGTTATCGTGGATGAAACGTCGTGGCCCAAGATGGACGGGGCTGTGCTGAACAGTCTGCGTCTCGATCTGCGGTCCAACATCGCCATAGCGTTTCGTGACGCACGCCGCGTCATTCAGATGATGGGCGGGCGGCCCGGCGTGCCCAAGGGGATGAGTTTTCTGCCGATGGATCTGAACATCGAATCCTGGCTGACCATCGTGCGGCTGATGTTGACCGGCTATCCCTTCGTGCCATCCGAACTCCTTCTTGCCACAGAGCTCGCTCCGCAACCCGACACTGCCGAGGCCCCCGCTGGCGCGCCCGCCAATCTTACGCCGCGTGAATGCGAGGTAATGGCACTGGTCGCGAAAGGATTTCAGAACAAGCACATAGCGGAACGGCTCTTTCTGTCCGAACATACGGTGAAGCTGCACCTGCATCACGCGATCTCCAAACTGGGCGCCCGCAACCGGACCGATGCGGCCCTTCGCTACCGACAGCACGAGGGGGCCTGACACATGCCTGCCGATCCGGCCCCGTCTCTTGAAAGCGCGGACGCGCTTCTGCAGGGGCTTTTGCTGCGCACCGGAACGCTGAACTATGTCTGGACGAATACCGAAAGCCTGTTGATCCACCTGATCGCGGGCCTGGGCGGCATGACCAAGGACGTGGCAATGGTCATCTTCCTGACCGTGAACACCACCCGCGCACGGCTGGAACTGGTGGACAGGCTCGCCAAGCTGCCCTGCACCCCGCCGGATCAGCGCAAGGCGATCCTTGCCCTGACGCAACGGTTCCAGAAAGAGGCGCCGCTTCGGAACAAATACAACCACTGCATCTACAGCTTTGATCCGACCCAAGGCACTGTCAGCACGATCCTGATGCGGATCGCCGACCGCAAGGACGACCTGCGCATCGGCCGGGCCGACCGCGCCGATGCCGATGAGCTGGCCGCCATTGATGCCTCCATCTCCCGGATACAAGCGCTGAACCTCGATATCTGGCAGGCGATCAAACGCTATGGCTATCCGGCATAGAATTTCGCCGTAGATCCAATTGCGTTGTGTTTCCGAGGCATTTGCTCCCGCAGTTAGCGGCATTCACACCACTTGACGTTGTCATGGGGTGGTGCCGGTCGGAAATGGCTCTGCCGATGTGAGCGCTCCTCGATCTGACGGTGTCTGACGGTCAGATCGGAACGTTCAGGCTATGCTTGACGCGTTTGAGGGTGACGCTGGTGTAGATCGACTGCACGTTCGGCAGTTCCACAAGGGCGTTCTTCACTGTCGCCTCATAGTCCCTGATGCTGGGCGCGATCACCTGCAGGACATAGTCGAATTCGCCGCTGAGCGAGTAGCACTGCAGGATTTCCGGCACGCCTGCCACTGACTCTTCAAAGGCTTTCAGGCGTTCACGCTGGTGGTGGGTGATCTTGACGAAGCAGAAGACCAGTATCTCATAGCCGACAGCCTCGGGGTCGATGACGAAGCGCCGGGCGCTGACGGCGCCTTCGTCCTGCAATCTTTGCAGCCGCCGCCAGCAGGGGGAATGACTTAGCCCCGTCGCCTCGCCCAGTTCGCGCATCGTGAGTTCGGGCTGGGCCTGGATCGCGCGCAGGATGCGGCGATCCGAATCGTCAAGTTCCATCTTCGCCCCGATCTTGATACACTAGAAGCCAACTGGCTGTCTTGCGGCAACATATGAAGAAATCTTGCTACCATGAAGATACATTGTATCCATTCCAGCGTCAAACAGGTCAACAATAACGACCTTGTTTTTCGCGGTTCGGGCTAAGGTATCGGCGAGCAGAACTACGCGGACCTTTGAGAGGAGACGCGGATGGCCATCACGCTCGACGACAAATACACGGCCGAAGGCGGCGCGGTCTATCTGACCGGCACGCAGGCGCTGGTCCGGCTGCCGATGACCCAGATGCGGCGGGACCGGGCGGCGGGGCTGAATACGGGCGCCTTCATCTCCGGCTACCGCGGCTCGCCCCTTGGCGGCTATGACCAGCAACTGATCAAGGCGAAGAAGTTCCTTGACCGGCACGATGTCGTCTTTCAGCCCGGCCTGAACGAGGATCTGGCGGCCACCGCCGTGTGGGGCAGCCAGCAGCTGCATCTTTCGCCCGGAGCGCGCAAGGACGGCCTCTTGGGCATCTGGTACGGCAAAGGGCCGGGGGTAGACCGGTCGGGGGACGTCTTCAAGCATGCCAATGCCGCGGGAACCGCGCGTCACGGCGGCGTTCTTGCCATCGCGGGCGACGACCACACCTGCAAGTCGTCCTCCATCCCGCATCAGTCGGATCATGCCTTCATCTCGGCCATCATGCCGGTGCTTTATCCGTCTTCTGTGCAGGAATTCCTTGAGATGGGCCTCCTCGGCATCGCGATGTCGCGATATTCCGGGTGCTGGGTCGGCTACAAGGTCATCTCGGAAACGGTCGAGATCACGACTGTCGTCGATCTTGCACAGGAGCAGCGCCAGTTCAGACTGCCGCAGGATTTCGAGCTTCCCCCCGGCGGGCTGAACCTCCGTTGGCCCGACCAGCCGCTGGAGCAGGACGAACGGCTGCAGGAACACAAGGGCTATGCTGCGGTCGCCTTTGCCCGGGCCAACGGCGTGGACCGGGTAATCATCGACACCCCCCGCGCCCGTTTTGGCATCGTCGCCTCGGGCAAGGCCTATGAGGACGTGCGGCAGGCGCTGGCCGAATTGGGGATCGGCCCCGAGGAACAGGCGATCATTGGCCTCCGCTTCTACAAGGTCCGGATGCCCTGGCCGCTGGAACCCGAAGGCATCCGCGCTTTCTCGCAAGGCTTGGAAGAGGTGCTGATCGTCGAGGAACGGCGCGAGATCATCGAGAACCAGATCAAACAGCAGCTCTTCAACTGGCGGGCGGATGTGCGGCCCCGCATCGTCGGGAAGTTCGATGAGACGGGGAAACCGTTCCTCAGCCTCTCCGCCGGGTTGACCGTGGCGCAGGTTGCGCGGGCGATTGCCGAACGCCTTCTGCGTCTCGACCTTCCCGAGGGGCTTGCCGACCACCTTCGCCGCCGCGCCGAGCACCTTTATGCGGCGGAAGACCGGGGCACTGCCCACATCCCGCCGGTCGTTCGCCAGCCGTACTACTGCGCGGGTTGTCCGCACAACACCTCGACGCGGGTGCCCGAAGGGTCGAAAGCCATGGCCGGGATCGGTTGCCATTACATGGTGCAGTGGATGGACCGCCGGACCGAGACCTTCACCCATATGGGCGCGGAAGGCGTGCCGTGGACCGCGATCAGCCGGTTCACTGACGAGAAGCACCGTTTCGTCAATCTGGGCGACGGCACGTTCTTCCATTCCGGCCATCTTGCCATCCGGCAGTCGGTCGCAGCGGGTGCGAACATCACTTACAAGATTTTGTTCAACGATGCCGTGGCAATGACCGGCGGGCAACAGGTGGACGGGGTTCTGACCCCGCAGCAGATCACGCATCAGATGTATCACGAGCGCGTGGCCCGGATCGTGCTGATGTCCGACCGGCCCGACCTCTATACCGCCGCCGAACTGGCGCCAGGCACCCAAATCCGCCACCGGGACGATATTGACGTGGTGATGGTTGAGCTTCGGGAAGTGCCGGGCGTGACCGTCATCGTCTTTGAACAGACCTGTGCCGCCGAGAAACGGCGGCGGCGCAAGCGGGGCACGATGGAAGACCCCGACATGCGCCTCTGGATCAACCCGGAGGTCTGCGAAGGGTGCGGGGACTGCTCCGAAAAGTCGAACTGCGTCGCGGTCGAGCCGGAAGAGACCGAAATGGGCCGCAAGCGGCGCATCAACCAGTCGATGTGCAACAAGGATTATTCCTGCCTCAAAGGCTTCTGCCCGTCCTTCGTGACGGTGCGCGGCGGCAAGCTGAGAAAGCACAGGGCCGAAGGTGGGCCAGAGGTGGCGTCGTTGCCCGAACCCGTCCTTCCGGAAATCGACCGCGCCTGGAACCTTGCGGTCGCCGGGGTGGGCGGCACGGGCGTGCTGACCATCGGGGCGATCCTTGGCATGGCTGCGCACGTCGAAGGCAAGATACCGATGATCCTCGACATGGCGGGCCTCGCCCAGAAAGGCGGCGCCGTTCTGAGCAACGTCCGTATTTCGCGACCCGACCGTCCCGTCGCCGCACCGCGCATTGCGGCGGGCAGCGCGGACCTGCTGCTTGGGGCGGATTCGGTGGTGGCGGCGTCGAAGGAGAGCATCGTTCTATGTGATCCGGGGCGGACGGAAGCTATCCTCAACACCCGCATCACCCCGGTTTCCGACTTCATCCGCAACCGCGATTTCGACTTCCAGGAGGTGGCCGTCGAACGAAGCGTCGCAAAGTCGGTCAGGTCGACCAGCCATTTCCTCGATTTCTCCGGCCTCGCGGCGCGGCTTACCGGCGATGAGATCGGGGCCAATCTCATGATGCTCGGCTACGCCTGGCAGCGCGGCCTGGTGCCGATAGGGCGAGATGCGATCCTGCAGGCGATCGAACTGAATGGGGTATCCGTCAAGTCCAATACCGACGCTTTCAACTGGGGCCGGGTTCTGGCGCATGACCCCGCCCGGATCGAGAAGCTGGCGAATGCACAGTCCCGCCCCACACTTGAGGCGATGTCGACCGAGGACATCGTGGAGCATCGCGCGGCGCATCTGCGGGCGTATCAAAACGAGGCTTTGGCCAATCGCTATCGCAGCTGGGTGGAGAAGATCGCCGACAACGACCTGAAACGTCAGGTCGCCATCACCTATGCCCGCGTCCTCGCTTACAAGGACGAGTATGAGGTCGCCCGCCTCTACGCCGCACCGGAGTTCCGCCGCTCGCTGGCAGAGGTCTTCGATGGCGACTTCCGCATCGCCTTCAACCTCGCTCCGCCGATGCTGCCCGGCAAGGCGGCCGATGGCCGACCGAAGAAGCGCGAGTTCGGGCCATGGATTCTGCCCGTGTTCCGCCTGCTCGCCCGGCTGAAGGTGTTGCGCGGAACGTGGGCCGACCCGTTCGGCCATACCGCCGACCGCAAGCTGGAACGGCAGTTGATCGCGCTTTACGAGGATGATCTGGCCTTGGCTGCCAGTAAACTGACAGCAGAAAATCTGCATCTTGTCCGCGAATTGCTGATGCTGCCCTTGCAGATCAGGGGCTATGGTCCGGTCAAGGAGGCGTCGTTCGAAAAGAAGATGACGCGGCGGGCGGAAGTCCGTGCAAGGTTGGAAGGCCATGACACGATGGCCATCGCCGCGGAATGAGGGGGGAGTAGCGTGTTCAACGCTTCAATGAAGTTCGACCTCGGTGAAGAGGTCAACGCCCTGCGCGACATGGTCCACGCCTGGGCGCAGGACCGTGTCAGACCGATGGCTGCGGACATCGACCGGAAGAACGAATTCCCCGCAGAACTGTGGACCGAGATGGGCAGCCTCGGCCTTCTGGGGATCACCGTGTCCGAAGACTACGGCGGCGCCGGAATGGGCTATCTCGCCCATGTGGTTGCAGTCGAGGAAATCGCCCGCGCCTCGGCGTCGGTGGCCCTCAGCTACGGCGCGCATTCAAACCTCTGCGTCAACCAGATCAAGCTGAACGGCACCGAGGCGCAGAAGCGCCAATACCTGCCCGGCCTCGTCAGCGGCGAACATGTCGGCGCGCTGGCGATGTCGGAGGCCGGGGCGGGGTCGGATGTCGTGTCGATGAAGCTGCGCGCGGAGAAGCGCAACGGATACTACGTCCTGAACGGCACGAAGTACTGGATCACCAACGGGCCGGATGCCGATACGCTCGTCGTCTACGCCACGACCGACCCCGAAGCCGGGTCGAAGGGGATCACCGCCTTTCTCGTCGAAAAGACTATGAAGGGGTTCAGCACCTCGAAGCATTTCGACAAGCTCGGCATGCGCGGTTCGAACACGGCTGAGCTGGTCTTCGAAGACGTCGAGGTTCCGTTCGAGAACGTGCTGGGCGCCGAAGGCAAAGGCGTGCGTGTCCTGATGTCCGGCCTCGATTACGAGCGTGTAGTGCTTTCAGGGATCGGCACCGGGATCATGGCCGCCTGCCTCGACGAAATCATGCCCTATCTCGCCTCCCGCAAGCAGTTCGGCCAGAGCATCGGCAACTTCCAACTGATGCAGGCCAAGATCGCCGACATGTACACCAAACTGAACTCCGCCCGCGCCTATACCTACGAAGTCGCAAGGACCTGCGACCGGGGCGAGGTCACACGGCAAGACGCCGCCGCCTGCGTGCTTTACGCGTCCGAAGAGGCGATGGTGGTCGCCCATCAGGCGGTCCAGGCCATGGGCGGCGCCGGGTTCATGAACGAAACGCCGGTCAGCCGCCTTTTCCGCGACGCCAAGCTGATGGAGATCGGCGCGGGCACCAGCGAAATCCGCCGAATGCTGATCGGGCGTGAGATGATGGGGGCGATGCGCGCATGACGATCCTGTCCTCGGCCATCTCTCAGCGGTCGGAGACCTTCCGCGCCAACCGCGAGGCAAACCTCGCCGCCCTCGAAACCGTCCGCACCGCCGCCGCCCTGTCCCTCGCCGGGGGCGGCGAAAAGGCGCGTGACCTTCATCAAAGCCGCGGCAAGCTTTTGCCGCGCGAAAGGATCGCCCGCCTGATCGACCCCGGCTCGCCCTTCCTCGAAATCGGCATCTTCGCGGC
>NZ_JBOFBI010000065.1:0-26465 GCF_051645465.1 Tabrizicola sp.
CGTCTGAATCCGCCTGCCAGAGCAAGATCGGATCGGTCGGAATCGCTGTCGCCATGACATCTCGCGCATCCTCCGTCGCGGCCTCCTCGAGTACTTCGTGCACTCGTCGGGGGGCACGTAGCGAGGAGTCACCGATGGATCATGCCGATGTCCGGCTGGTTGCGGCCTGGGCCGGCCCTCCAGTGTTGGGCCTGCTGGTGGTGCTCACATAGAGTCGATGGCGGCACCTCGTCCGAGCGAAACGGCCCGGCGCCAAAGCCGCAGTCGTGAACGGCGCACCGGCGGACCAAGCGGACATCCGGATCGTCGCCGTCTGAAACCGCCTGCCAGAGCAAGATCGGATCGGTCGGAATCGCTGTCGCCATGACGTCTCGCGCATCTTCCGTCGCGGCCTCCTCGAGTACTTCGTGCACTCGTCGGGGGGCACGTAGCGAGGAGTGCACGAAGTGCTCGAGGAGCGGTTCCACGAGATCCGATCATGCGCTTGCGTTCTAGCCGCTGGTCATTGCCCAGAGACAGTCGATGGCAGGGCCAATTCTGACCAGCAATGTCGGGGCGAAACGCCCCGGCGCCAAAACAGCGGCCGTAGACGGTCACCGATGGATCAGGCAGACATCAGACTGGTTGCCGCTTTTGAGCCCGTCTACCAGCGTTCGGGTTGTTGGTCGTAGCTGACATAAAGCGGATGACGCGGCTGGCTTTGGCCGGTGATGCCCAAGTGAAACAGCGCGGCACCGGTGTTTCGTAGCAGCGCCTCGACCTTTGCTCCGCGATCCAGATGCAGGCCGTGGTTCCCCCAGGCGCAGATGATCTTGTCGGCCCACGGCGCGCTTTCAAGAATTGCCGCATCGTTGGCCGGGCCAACGGGGTCGTCGACCGCGCGCATCACTCGCGGGTCGGTCGCCCTGAACGCGAAGATGTTGGTCACGCGGAAGGCGCCGAAGCCCAGCGCCCGCGCGCGCCGTTCGCAACGCTCGACCGTCGGGTCGTTCTGCACCTCGGTCGCCGTCGACGGGTTAAGCATCACGAACAGCGCTTTCTGGCCCGCGCCCCAGACCCGGGTCAGGAGGTAGCGGTACTTCTCGCAGTCGGAATAGACCGCCTCTGACACCGCATCGCCTTTGGTGAACCCGCGCGTGATCATCCGACCACCCCTTCCAACAACTGCTTCAGCGCGGCACGCCATGGGCCGGAAGGCTCTCCCCGGTCGATGGCCTGCGCTGCGCGGTCATAAGCCGCCGAAAGCAGGGCGGACAAGGGGCCGGTTTGATCGACGCCCGCCGCCCGCAACCCGTCTTCAAGTGTCTTGCCGCCAGTGGCCGCGTCGACTTCGGCCAGAAGTTCGGGGGTTAGGACCGCGGGCGCCTCGACCAGCATCAGCCGGGTGCGCCCCGGCACGGTCATCGCGTCGAGGAAGGCCTCGCCACCCCGGATCAGCGCGGCAAGGGGCGTCGTGTCGCTGAAGTCCGCGGCCTCGATAGCTGCGGCGATGGCTTCGGCCTCGGCCCTTATGACCGCCGCAAACAGATCTTCCTTGTCCTGGAAGTGATGGTAAAGCGCGCCGCGCGTCACGCCGGCCGAAGCAACGATGTCGGGTGTCGCTGTCGCCGCGAACCCGTTGCGGACGAAAAGCTCCCGCCCCGCGTGGATCAGTGCCGCCCGCATCGTCTGGCTGCGCTCTTGCTGTGACCGCCGCCGAATCTCTTGCATACATACATCCTGTATGTTATTTACGTACACAGTGTATCAAACCTGAAAGCGAAAGGAAGCCCATGCGTACGACCAGCTACTACCCCGTGCTCCTTAGCGCCGATGTCGCGGCTGCTTCGGCCTTCTACCAGACCCATTTCGCCTTCCGCCCGCGGTATGAGGCCGATTGGTACGTTCATCTGCAATCGACCGAAGACCCCTCGGTCAACCTTGCCGTGATCGCGCAGGACCACCCGACCATTCCAGAGGCGGCGCGCAACCGGACGGGCGGAATGATCCTGAACTTTGAGGTGGAAGACGTTGATCACCACTATGACCGCCTTAGCGGCGCCGGGCTGGCCATCGCGCTTCCCCTTAGAGATGAGGATTGGGGCCAGCGTCACTTTATCGTCGCCGGTCCGGATGCTGTGCTGATCGACGTGATCCGCCCGATCCCCCCAAGTCCGGACCAGGCCGCGCTTTATGCCGAGGGCGTAGCCCCAGGCTGATCGGCTGCCAAGGGCGCGGCCCTCCCGATTCTGCTTGTTGCCGATTTGCTCCCGCGCCTAGATTGGCGCGGGAGTCAAACCCGTTGTGGAGCGCCGTTCGTGTCCGACCTGATCGTCATCGTCTATCGCAGCCTGGACGCAGCTTTCGTTGCCGGCGAAAACCTTGCGGCCCTGCAACAGGAGGCGGGGACGGAACCCGAGGATATCGTCGTGATCACGGGCAACGGCAAAGATCGGGTTTCGGTCAACCAGTCCATCGACCTTGCAACTGGTAGCCCATTGGGGGGCGGGCGTTGGGGAACCCTGATCGGGATGCTGTTCCTTGACCGCCGGTCCCCGGAGGCGAGCGAGGGAGGCCTGGCGGCGCGGTTATACGATGCCGGTCTCGATCCGAAGTTCCTGAAAGATGTGGCACGCTCGCTGGACAAGGGGGGTGCGGCAGTCGGGATGCGGGTGCGCATGCTTGGCGCGGACCGGGTGGTCGATCGGGTGAAGGGCCTCAAGCCAAGCCCGAAGGTCCTGCGAACCCGGCTTAGCCCGGAGGCAGAGGAAGCGCTTTACGACATGCAGGATCAGATCCCCGGTCAGGCGCTGGCGCAGCTTCAGGCGGGCGGCGACTTCTGACGGGTTCTGTGCTTGACGGGCGATGTCACCTTGCATCAATTGGCGGCGATGACCGAGAAATCCGCAGAGAAGCCATCTCCGACCACGCGAAAGCGCAAGGCCAAGACCGATGAGGCGCCTGCAAAGCGTTCGCGCCTTCGCTTCGCGCTGAAGTGGGTCGCGAGGGGACTGGGGGCGGTCGTCGGCTTCTTTGCGTTCCTGATCCTGCTTTTCGCCATCGTCCCCCCGCCGATCAACCTTTACCAGATGAGCGAGTCCTGGCGGCTTGGCGGGATCGAGAAGGACTGGGTGTCGTGGGAGGAGATCGCCCCGGTCATGGGCCGGTCTGCCGTGGCGGCGGAGGACGCGAACTTCTGCAACCACTGGGGCTTCGATATGGCGGCCATCCGGCAGGCGATCGAAGAGGGCAGCAACCGGGGCGCGTCGACCATCAGCCAGCAGGTCGTGAAGAACGTCTTCCTCTGGCACGGGCGGAGCTATGTTCGGAAGGCGATGGAGGCGGTGCTGACGCCGGTGGTGGAACTGGTCTGGTCGAAAGAGCGCATTCTGGAGGTATATCTGAACGTGGCCGAGTTCGACGAAGGTGTCTTCGGTGTGCAGGCGGCGGCGCAGCACTACTTTGGAGTGGACGCGAATGATCTGAGCGCGCTGCAGGCCGCGCGGCTGGCGGCAGTGCTGCCGGACCCGAAGGGGCGCAGCGCGTCGAAACCGACAAGCTTCGTCCGCAGCAGGACGCGGGCCATCATTTCGGGCGCCGAGACCATCGCGGCGGACGGTCGTTCCGCCTGTTTTGCGGGCTGAAGCGGGCCGGGGATTGAAATCCGGCGGCCGTCGCGGCAATGAGTTGGGCAGACCGGAGGCCGCTGCTTCATGAACCGCCTGTACCATGTTCCCCTCTCGCCCTTCTGCCGCAAGGTGCGCCTCACGCTGGCAGAGAAGAAGATCGAGGTGGAGCTGGTCGAGGAGCGGTATTGGGAACCCTCGCCCGACTTCCTGCGCCGCAATCCGGCGGGGAAAGTGCCGATCCTGAAGATGGGCACCCGGACGATGAGCGAAAGTCAGGCGATCTGCGAGTATCTGGAAGAGATCGCGCCGCAGGTGCCGCTGATGCCGAGGGATGCGGATGGCCGGTACGAGGTGCGCAGGCTTTGCTCCTGGTTCGACGACAAGTTCCACAACGAAGTGACGTCGAAGCTTCTGTACGAGCGGGTGAACAAGAAGGTCACCGGCCAGGGCTATCCGGATTCGAAGAACGTCAAGCTGGGCTCGGCGCGGATCAAGTATCACCTGGATTACATGGCGTGGCTTCTGGATCAGCGCCGGTGGCTGGCGGGCGACACGATGACGCTGGCCGATTTCACCGCTGCCGCGCACCTGAGCTGTCTGGACTACATCAGCGATGTCGACTGGCACCGGCATGCGGTGCTGAAGGACTGGTATGCGAAGATCAAGTCGCGGCCGAGCTTCCGTCCGCTTCTGGCCGACCAGATCTCCGGCTTTCCGCCGGCCGCGCATTATGCCGATCTGGATTTCTGATCGCAGACGTCGACCGGGGGCCAGCCCCCGGACCCCCGGGATATTTCGGCAAAGATGAAAGGGCTGAGGAAAGAGCAGCTTGTGGCGCGGGCCCTGGAGGAGGGGTTCGTGAAAGCGGGGGTCTGTCGGCCCGATGCGGTGCCGGAGGCGGCTGGGCGGTTGCGGGCGTTCCTGGCCGAAGGGCGGCACGGGCAGATGGGCTGGATGGCTGAGCGCGAGGAATGGCGGGGGAGCCCGGCGGCGCTTTGGCCTGAAGCCCGGTCGGTGATCATGCTGGCGGAGGCCTACACTCCGGAAGATGACCCGATGGCGGGTTTGGCAGAGCGCGATCGGGGGGTGATCAGCTGCTATGCGCAAGGGAAGGACTACCACGATCTGGTGAAGCGGCGGCTGAAGCGGTTGGGGCGCTGGCTGATCGATCAGGCGGGCGGCGAGATCAAGGTGTTTGTCGATACGGCTCCGGTCATGGAAAAGCCTTTGGCGCAAGCGGCGGGGCTGGGGTGGCAGGGGAAGCATACCAACCTTCTGGGGCGGGATCTGGGGAACTGGGTCTTTCTGGGGGCGATCTTCACGACTTTGGAGCTGGAGCCGGATGCTCCAGAGGTCGATCATTGCGGCTCATGCACCGCTTGTCTGGATATCTGCCCGACCAAGGCCTTTCCTGCGCCCTATCAGCTGGACGCCCGCCGCTGCATTTCCTACCTGACCATCGAACATAAGGGACCGGTCGACCCAGAGTTGCGGGGTCTGATGGGCAACCGTATCTATGGCTGCGACGACTGTCTGGCGGTCTGCCCCTGGAACAAGTTTGCCGTTGCGGCGGGCGAAATGGGCTATCAGCCAAAGGTTGGCCTGCCCGAGCTGGCAGAGCTTGCTGCCCTGGACGACGCAGGGTTCCGGGCGCGGTTTGCGGGCAGTCCGATCAAGCGGATCGGGCGGGACCGGTTTGTGCGGAACGTTCTTTATGCGATCGGAAACTCAGGGCTGCCGGCCTTGCGCGAGGTGGCGGGGGGGCTGGTGGGCGATCCCGATCCAACGGTGGCCGATGCGGCCCAATGGGCGCTTGGTCGGCTCGGTGCCTAGGCTTCAACCCTCGGCGATGGCCCGGTCCAGGTGCGTATAGCCGCCATCCGGGAACAGCCACTGCCCCGTCGTATGCGAGGACCGGGGCGAGAGCAGGAACACCACTGCGTCAGCGATCTCGCGCGGGGTGGTCATGCGGTGGCCGAGCGGAATGCGGCGGGTGATATCGGCCAGTCGCGCCTCGGGGTCGGGGAAGGTCTTCAGCCAGTTGGCGTAAAGCGGTGTCATGACCTCGGCCGGGATCACGGCATTGACCCTGACCCCGTCCTTCAGGAATGCCGCTGCCCACTCCCGCGTCAGGCCAAGCTGGGCGGCTTTGGCGGCGACATAGGCCGAGGTCGCGCCCTGGCCGGTCAGCGCGGTCTTCGACGACACATTGACGATGGCGCCTTTCGAGGCCCTGAGATCGTCGGCCACGAGGTGCACAAGCGTGTAGTAGTGCACCAGATTGCGATCAAGGCTGTCGCGGAAGGCCTGCGGCCCGGCCTCGATCCCGACGGAGTCATTCGCTCCGGCGTTGTTCACCAGACCGTCGATCCGGCCATACCTGACACGGATCTCGGTCACCGCCCGACGGCATTGGTCATCGTCTGAGAGGTCGGCCTGCACGAAATCGGCGCGGTCCAGGCGCTTTAGCCAACCCGCGTCGGGCGGGCGGCGGGTCAGGATGACCGGGACGGCGCCTTCTTCCGACAGGACTTCACTGACCGCAGCGCCGATCCCGGATCCGCCGCCGGTCACGATGACGACCTTGTTCCGAAGTCCAAGGTCCATGGTCAGGGCCTTGCGGGCGGGGTCATGTCTTCACCACCCGCTGCGTCTGGGTGCCAAGCCCGTCGATCCCTAGCCGCATCACTTCGCCACCTTTCAGATAGACCGGCGGCTTCTGCCCGAGGCCCACGCCAGGGGGGGTGCCGGTCGAGATGACATCGCCGGGCTCCAGCGACATGAAGCGCGAGACGTAGGACACGAGGTGTGGCACGCCAAAGATCATCGTCGCGGTCGAGCCGTTCTGGTAGCGGTGCGCGTCGACATCGAGCCACATCTTCAGCTTGGTGATGTCGCCCGCTTCGTCCTTGGTCACGAGCCATGGGCCGGTCGGGCCGAAGGTGTCGCAGCCCTTGCCCTTGTCCCAGGTGCCGCCACGTTCGATCTGGTATTCGCGTTCCGAGACGTCGTTGATGACGCAGTAGCCCGCGACATGGTTCAGCGCGTCTTCTTCCGCGATGTACTTGCCGCCGGTGCCGATGACGACGCCAAGCTCGACCTCCCAGTCGGTTTTCGCCGAGCCGCGGGGAATCTCGACGTCATCGTCGGGGCCGCACATGGCGGTGATCCATTTGTTGAAGATGATCGGCTCGGCGGGGATCGCGGCGCCGGTTTCGGCGGCGTGGTCGGCGTAGTTCAGGCCGATGCAGATGAACTTGCGGGTGCCGCCGACGCAGGGGCCAAGGCGGATGTCCTTTTGCGGGACGCCGGGAACCAGAGGCAGGCTTTGCGGGTCGATCGCGGCCAGCGGTGTCAGGCCTTCGGCCGAAAGCGCTGCGCCGGCGATATCGGTGACATGGGCCGAGAGATCGCGGATCTGGCCGTTCTGGTCCAGGAGACCGGGCTTTTCAGCGCCCTTCGGGCCGTAGCGGAGAAGTTTCATGGCGGTCGTTGCTTTCCTGGATTGGGTTTCGGGTCGCCTTAGATCGAGATGCCGCCGTCGACCATGCAGGCTTGGCCGGTCACAAAGCGGCTTTCGTCGGCCAGAAGGAAGATCACCAGCGGGACGATGTCGTCGGTCGTGGCGAGGCGCCCCATGGGCTGGCGGGCGATGAAGTCTTTCTCGGCCTGCACCGGATCGGCGGCCTGGGCGATGCGGCCCCGCAGCGAGGGGGTGTCGACCGTGCCGGGGCAGATCGCGTTGCAGCGGAGGCCGGTCTTGACGAAATCGGCGGCGATGGCCTTGGTCAGGCCGATGACGGCGGCCTTGGTCGCGCCATAGGCGGCCCGGTTGACGATGCCCTTCACCGAGGAGGCGATCGAGGCCATGTTCAGGACCGAGGCGGTGCCGGTGGCTTTGGCCTGTTCCAGCATACCCGGAAGGAAGGCGCGGCTGGTGTGCAGCATCGACTTCACGTTCAGGTCGAACGAGAAATCCCAGTCGCGGTCGGTGACGTCGAGGATCGTGCCGTGCGCGACATAGCCCGCGCAGTTGAAGAGGCCGTCGAGGCGCGGGAGCCGGTCTCGCAGGGCATGGATCGCGGCGCCGTCGGTCACGTCCAGCGCGTGGCAGTCGGCATCCAGGCCCTTCAGAAGCTCGGGGTCCACGTCGGTGGCGATCACCCGGGCGCCTTCTGCGGCGCAGGCGATGGCGCTTGCGCGTCCGATGCCCTGCCCTGCCGCCGTGATCAGGACGGTCTTGTTCTTCAGCCGCATATTCCCCCCAGAATCTTCGTCTCCCTCACCCCTGCTGACCATCCACACTTGGCCCAAGGTGGCAAGGGCTTTTGCCGCCCCGGTCGGCGGGATGGCGCGGGGGCGCGAAAAGAGAGGGTTGGCGCGGCGACGATTCGGGCGCAAGCTTCGGGGCAGTTGCACAACCTGGGAGGACAGCATGGGCCGTCATCTTGCGGATCATCGAAGCCGGACCACCGGGGGCCGCCTGAAGCATTTCCTGCGGCTTGCGAGGACGCCGAGAGAGACCTGGCTGCGGCCAAGGGGCAAGGCGGGGCCGTCGCGGCTGAGGCAGTTCCTGCGGATCGAGCGGGGGCGCATGGTCTGAGGCTGCCCACAGTGGGCAGTCTTTTGAGCTGAGCGAAATCAAGGGCTTGGAAGTGGGCGTTAACCGCGCATTGAACATTGACGGGCCTAAGCCGCTCGTGAAGACCTGAAAGGATGAGCGATGTCCGTCGATACAAAGTATTGGACCGAGGCCAAGGCGACTGGTGGTGGTCGCAATGGCTTGAGCACCTTGGTAAATGGTCAGCTGACCATAACCCACGCGAGCCCGAAGGAACTGGGCGGCTCGGGCCTCGGCCACAACCCCGAGGAGCTTTTCGCCCTTGGCTATGCCGCCTGCTACCTGGGCGCGATGCGGTTTGCGGCGACCAGCGAGAAGCTGGGGACGGTCCCGGACGGCGCAACCGTGAACGCGCATGTTGGCATCGGGGCAAGGTCGGACGGCGGTTTCGGCCTGAAGGTCAAGCTGGTCGTCGCGATGCCCGGGGTCGACCGTGCGGTGGCCGAAAAGATCGCCGAGCGCGGGCATTTCATCTGCCCGTATTCGAACGCGACGAAGGGCAATATCGAGGTCGTGACCGAAATCGCCTGACCGCCAAAAGCCCAGCCTAGATGGTCGTCGGCTCGTCTGACCTGGCAACGGGGTCTGCGGCAAGGGTAAAGGCAAAGGCGATGCTGGCGACAATCATTTCGCCGCCATCCTCGATCAGCCCAAGGAGGCGGGGCAGCGCCGATGAAAAGCTGGCGCCCTGAAGCAGATGCGCCATCACCTGGTGCAAAGCATCGACCCCAACCCCGAAAAACCCCAAGCCGGCAATGATCAGCGCATACCGAAGACTCAAGGTGCGGTCTGCGACCCCCTGTCGCTTGAAAAGGGCGGTCGTAAGGACGATGGCAACAAGCCCCATGGCCACGAAGACCAGGATCTCGCCAAGGTCGTCGCCATACAGGAGCGAATTCGACGGAAGCGCTGAGTTGACCGAGACTTCGTGGCCCAGCCGTTCGTGAAGCTGAAGCGCGTCGTCTGCCAGGATCATCATGAAAACGAGGGCCCAAAGCGCCGGAGCCAGCCACCGTTTGCGGATCGCCAGCCAGCACAACGCCAGCACGATCACCGCCCATTTCAGATAGTTGAAGTCTTCGGGCAGGGCGCCGTCGTTGGTAACCTCAAGCATTTCGGGCACACCCGAGATCAGGGACGCCTTCCGGGCCACGATGGCCAGAACATTCACAAGAATGAAACACAGGTCGACCAGGATCATGCCGAATAGCAGGGTCCGAAATGGCATAGTCACAAAGGAAAACGGGCGAATCAATGCACCCTCGCCGGTGAGTTCCTTTCGGAACAATATGTTAGAGACATACTCCGCCGGGGCGGAGGTGAAAAGCACGTTTGTCATCGACCTGGCTTGCCGCCCAAAAGTGGTTGCCTACCAGCAAAGTGCGCGAAAAGGGCGCTTTGATGACCGGACAGTGCTGAAAAAACACTCAAGACCAACAGATTATTCGAGGCGGGTGAGTCGGTCGGCATAACGACTTCTTGAGCCCCGAAACTGGTTGCCGACCGGAAAGCCCGACAGACCTTCCGGATGTCGGGAAGCCCAGCCAGCAGACCAGCGAAGACCAACCCCGGCTTAGGCCCGCACCAGCCGTTCGTACTCGGTCGCGACGCGTTTGGTCAGGTCGCCCACTTCAAAGTTGTAGTCGCCGATCTGGCCGACGGGTGTGACTTCGGCTGCGGTGCCGGTCAGCCAGCATTGTTCAAAGCTTTCCAGCTCTTCCGGCATGATGTGGCGTTCGTGGACCTTGATCTGCATGTCCTTCAGCATCCCGATCACGGTCTGGCGGGTGAGCCCGTTCAGGAAGCAGTCGGCTTTCGGGGTGTGCACCTCGCCGTCCTTGACGAAGAAGATGTTGGCCCCCGTCGCCTCGGCCACGTAGCCGCGGTAGTCGAACATCATCGCGTCCGAGCAGCCCTTGGCCTGTGCCGCGTGCTTCGACATCGTGCAGATCATGTAGAGGCCCGCCGCTTTCGCCTCGGACGGGATTGTCTCGGGCGAGGGACGCTTCCATTTGGCGATGTCGAGCTTCGCGCCCTTGAACTTGGCATCGCCGTAGTAGCTGCCCCAGGTCCAGACGGCGACGGCCAGGCGGACGGGGTTGTTCAGCGAGGCGACCCCCATGTCAGGCCCGGCGCCGCGCCAGGCGATGGCACGGATATAGGCGTCGGTCAGATTGTTGGCCTTGAGGGTGGCTTCCTTCGCGGCGTCGATCTGGTCGGCGGAGTAGGGGATCGGCATGTCGAGGAGATCGCCCGACTTCAGGAGGCGGACAGAATGCTCATGTCCCTTGAAGATCTTGCCGTTGTAGCACCGCTCGCCCTCGAAGACGGCTGATGCATAGTGCAAGGCATGGGTCAGGATGTGAACATTGGCCGAGCGCCATTCCACCAGCTTGCCGTCCATCCAGATGAACCCGTCGCGATCGTCGTAACCTGACATCGAAGCCTCCTGCTTTGCGAATATTGCGCCTGAAAGGTCCGATCCGGACAGATTCTTGCGCGAAATCGGGGGAGAGTTACGGGTTCGTGCTTGGAAAGTCAACAAGGCTGACGTAAATTCATCCGAAATGGGAGGCACGGATGGCCGATACGCCGGGCGGGGAGAACCTGCTGTTCCTGACGGACGAGCACTTGCGCAAGGGGATAGAAGCGATGTTCTTCGCCTATCGCGGCTTTACCGCCGACCCCGACCGCATTCTGGAAGGCATGGACTATGGCCGGGCGCATCATCGGGCGATCCATTTCGTGCATCGCTCACCCGGGACGACGGTGTCGAACCTGCTGTCGATCCTTGGTGTTACAAAGCAGTCGTTGAATCGTGTGTTGCGGACTTTGATCGACGATGGCCTTGTGCGCAGCGAAAAGGGGCGCGTTGACGCGCGGGAGCGGCTTTTGTACCTGACAGAGAAGGGCGTCGCGCTGGAGCGGGAGCTGTCTGACGCGCAGCGCGCGCGGATGCGGGCCGCCTATCGGGCTGCGGGGCCCGCTGCGGTGGCCGGGTTTCGGCAGGTGCTGGAGGCAATGATGGACCCGGAGATGCGCAAGCAATACAACCGCCTGAAGGAGGGCGGCTGATGGTTCCGGACGCGCATCTGCTGATTGTCGACGATGATGAACGGATCAGGGGGCTTCTGCAGAAGTTCTTGATGCGAAGCGGGTTTCTGGTGTCGGTCGCCAGGGACGCGGCGCAGGCCAGGCGCATCCTGGGGGGGCTGGAGTTCGACATGATCGTCCTCGACGTGATGATGCCGGGCGAGGATGGGGTGACGCTGACACGCGATCTGCGGAGGCGGCTGACGACGCCGATCCTGCTGCTGACCGCGCGGGGCGAGGCGTCGAACCGGATCGAGGGGCTGGAAGCGGGGGCGGACGACTACCTGGTGAAGCCGTTCGAGCCGAAGGAGCTTTTGCTCCGGATCAACGCGATCCTGCGCCGGGTGCCGCAGGCGAAGGCGGCGGAGCCGGTGCGGCAGGTGATCCATCTGGGCGCGGTGCGATACGATCTGGACCGGGGCGAGATGTGGCGCGGCGAGGTGCCGGTGCGGCTGACCGCGACCGAGGCGCAGCTGATGCGGATTTTCGCCGGCGCGCTGGGGACGCCGATCAGCCGCGAGAAGCTTGTGGGCGATGGGGCGGGCGTGGATGCGGCGCAGGAGCGGGCGGTGGACGTGCAGATCACCCGGCTGAGGCGGAAGATCGAGGAAGACCCGAAGACCCCGCGCTATCTGCAGACGGTGCGGGGCGAGGGATATATGCTGCAGCCGGATTGAGCTTGGCTGACCGCCGGGGGCCAGCCCCCGGACCCCCGGGATACTTTGGCAAAGATGAAAGGGCTTTGTAGTGCTTGTGTTCACTCATGAGGCTTTCCGCCACCATGTGACGCCGCCCGGCCATGCGGAGCGGGTGGATCGCCTGGCGGCGGTGGAACGCGGGCTTGCAGGGCTGGCGGTCGAGCTGCGGGAGTGTCCCATGGCCGACGAGGCCGATGTCCTGCGGTGCCACCCGGCGCGGTATGTAGAGCGGATCAGGGGGGCGGAGCCCGCGGAGGGTTGGGCCCAGCTGGACCCGGATACGTTCATGTCGCCGGGGTCTTATGAGGCTGCGATGCGGGCGGTGGGGGGCATGTGCGCTGCCGTCGATGCGGTCGTGTCCGGTGCGGTGAAGACGGCTTTCGTGGCCGGGCGGCCTCCGGGGCATCATGCGGAACGCGAGACGGCGATGGGGTTTTGCCTCTTCGGGACGGTGGCCATCGGCGCGAAGCGGGCGCTGGATCATCATGGGTTGGGGCGGGTCGCGATTGTCGATTTCGATGTGCATCACGGGAACGGGACGCAGGATCTTTTGTGGGACGAGGGGCGGTGTCTCTTCGTTTCTTCCCACCAGATGCCGCTTTATCCCGGTACCGGGCGGCCGGACGAACGCGGCGCGCATGGGCAGGTGCTGAACGTGCCGTTGCGCGAAGGCTCGGGCGGGGCGGCGATGCGGGATGTCTATGAGCGTGTGGTCTTCCCGATGCTCAAGGCTTGGGGGCCGGAGCTCTTGTTGATCTCGGCGGGGTTCGATGCGCATGCCGACGATCCGCTGGCGGGGCTGGAATGGCAGGCCGAGGATTATGCCTGGCTGACCGACCGTCTGTGCGACTTTGCTGGGGGGCGGGTGGTCTCGACACTTGAGGGTGGCTATGATCTGGATGCGCTGGCGGCCTCGGTCGCGGCACATGTGGGCGTTCTGGAGGAGCGGGGCCGATGAGCGAAAAACCTGTCGAGGGGATGAGCTTCGAAGAGGCGATGGCCGCGCTGGAGCAGGTCGTGGGTGCGCTGGAGCGGGGTGAAGTCCCGCTTGAGCAGTCGATTGCGCTTTATGAGCGGGGTGCGAAGCTGAAGGCCTATTGTGCCGAAAAGCTGAAGGACGCCGAGGAGAAGGTAGAGCTGATCCGGGCCCAGGAAGGCCGCGCAGTGGGCACTACCCCGGCGGAGGGGATGTGAACTTTCCCGAACGGCTGGCGGCAGATGCGGCGCTGATCGAAGCGCATCTGCAGACGGCCTTGCTGAACCGTGCCGATCAGCCGGTTACCCATGCCATGCGGTATGCCGTGCGCGGCGGCAAGCGGCTGCGGGGGTTCCTGGTGCTTGAGGGCGCGCGGATGCTGGGGGTACCCGAAAGCCGGGCCCTGCCCGCGGCGGCGGCGGTCGAGGCGCTGCATGCCTACAGTCTGGTGCACGACGACCTGCCTTGCATGGACGACGATGACCTTCGCCGTGGCCAGCCGACGGTTCACAAGACATGGGATGAGGCGACGGCCGTTCTGGCCGGGGACGCGCTGCAGACGCTGGCATTCGAGCTTCTGACCGATCCGGCACTGGGTGGTGCCGATGTGAGGGTGGCACTCGTCGCGGCGCTTTCGCGCGCTTCGGGGATCGACGGGATGGTGCTGGGTCAGGCGCTGGACATCGCCGCCGAAACCGCGGGGCGCCCCCTGACGCTGGACGAGATCACTGCCCTGCAGGCGGGCAAGACCGGCGCGCTGATCCGGTTTGCCGCGGAAGCGGGCGCCCTGATCGCCGGGGCGGACCCTATGCCCCTGCGCCGCTATGCCACGGCGCTTGGCCTGGCCTTCCAGATTGCCGACGACATCCTTGATGTGACCGGCGATGCCGCGAAGACCGGGAAGCGGCTGCGCAAGGATGCGGAGGCTGGCAAAGCGACCTTCGTGTCGCTTCTGGGGCTTGAGGCCGCCGCGCAACGGTCGCGTGATCTGGTGGTTGAGGCCGAAGTGGCGCTTGCGCCTTATGGTGAGCGGGCGGCGAACCTGCGGTCTGCCGCCCGCTTTGTCGTCGAGCGGCAGTCCTGATATGCGGGCTTCGGGCGGGCCTAGATCTTCCCGGCTTCGCTCTTGAGCGTTCCGACAAGGCCATCCACCAGCGCCGGATCGAACGGGACGGGCGCACGCGCGTCAGGGTCAGGTGCTGAAAGAATGACGTCGTCGAAAGCCACCGCCATCTTCGTTGCCGACTTCTTGATCGCCGGGTCAGAGCTGTGCGTCAGTATGTCCAGTTCCCTGCGCGCCACCATCAGAAGGCCCCAGGCTTCCTGGTAGGCGATGACATTGGTCTTGCCGCACGGATCAAGCAGGGAACCCCCGGCTTCGACCGACTGGATCACGGCGCGCAACACATCGTGCCCGCTGGGCTTGAGGGCCGACTTGGCCTCCTCCAGACCGGCAAGCACATCGACATAGGCTGTGTAGACGGCAGCTTGCCCTTTGGCCTGCTCAAGCGCGATGAGAAGCGGTTCCAGGTCCGGGAGCCCTGCCTTGGCCAGGCCATCCTTGATCTGGGGAAAGCTGTCGCGTCGCGGACGGAGGAAGTGCGAGCCATCGCCGCTGACCATGCCGTCCCGCAGGAAAAGCTGGCCAAGAAGCAGGTCACGCTCGACAAGGATCAGGCCCGCGATCAGGGCCACCTTCTGGTCTTCGGTCTGAGCTGTGGAAGCCGAAACTGCTGCCTGCGGTGCGTGGATCTGGAGCGATATCGGTCTGGCCGTGGTGACGGCCGGAAGGACCGCAAGGCCCGCCGCCAGACAAAGCGTCAGGCGCAGCGGTGATGTCGTGATCCGGTGAAGGGGATAGGCGTCTTTGGTCTGGGTAAACCGCATGGTTTCCTCTTTTTTGTGGGACATACAAGTCCGCGATCGGAATGAACGTGCGCCGTACACAGCGGGAATCCCGCTTTTGGCGGGGCGACCGAAATCTGCAAATAGTGTCGAGAGTTGGGTGTGATCCGGGCTAAAATTTGAAATCTGACCAGGTCGGGCCGGACTTGGGCTGGCGCCCTGCAGGTCGGCGGAACTCCGCGCTGAGCGTGCGGCGTCCGGCGTGATTGCCCCTTTCGGCAATACCGTCTAAACCGGCCCCAAGCTTGCATCTGGTTGTCCCATGCCCGACCATCCCCAGTTCCCGATACTCGACCGGGTAAAGTTGCCCTCGGACCTCAAGGCGTTGAGCGACCGCGAGCTGCGGCAGTTGGCCGACGAGCTGCGGGCCGAGACGATCTCGGCCGTGTCGGTGACCGGCGGGCATCTGGGCGCGGGGCTTGGGGTGGTGGAGCTGACGGTGGCTTTGCACGCGGTCTTCGACACCCCGCGCGACAAGCTGATCTGGGACGTGGGGCATCAGTGCTATCCCCACAAGATCCTGACCGGGCGGCGGGACCGCATTCGCACCTTGCGGATGGAGGGGGGCCTTTCGGGTTTCACCAAGCGGTCGGAAAGCCCTTATGACCCATTCGGGGCGGCGCATTCGTCCACGTCGATCTCGGCGGCTTTGGGCTTCGCGATGGCGGCGGACCTTGGGGGCGATCCGGGTGATGCGATTGCGGTGATCGGCGATGGGGCGATGTCGGCGGGCATGGCGTTCGAGGCGATGAACAACGCGGGGCACATCGGCAAGCGGTTCTTCGTGATCCTGAACGACAACGAGATGTCGATTGCCCCGCCAGTGGGCGCGCTGTCGGCCCACCTGTCGCGGCTTTATGCCGAAGCGCCGATGCATGACCTGAAGCAGGTGGCGAAGGGGTTCCTTGGGTTGCTGCCTCCGCCGCTGCAGGAAGGGGCGAAGCGGGCCAAAGACATGCTGAAGGGCATGGCGGTGGGCGGGACTTTGTTCGAGTCGCTGGGGTTTGACTATGTGGGCCCGATTGACGGGCATGATCTGGACCAGCTTCTCCCGGTGCTCCGGACTGTGAAGGCGCGGGCGACGGGGCCGGTGCTGGTTCATGTGCTGACGAAGAAAGGCAAGGGCTATGCCCCGGCCGAAGCGGCGCGGGACAAGGGCCATGCGACGGGCAAGTTCGATGTGCTGACTGGGGTGCAGGTGAAGGCGGCGTCGAATGCTCCGTCCTACACCAAGGTCTTTGCGCAGAGCCTGATTGCCGAGGCCGAGCTTGATCCGAAGATCGTCGCGGTGACGGCGGCGATGCCGGACGGGACGGGGCTGGATCTCTTTGCGGGGCGGTTCCCGAAGCGGTGCTTCGACGTGGGGATTGCCGAGCAGCATGCGGTGACCTTCAGTGCGGGGTTGGCGGCGGGGGGGATGAAGCCGTTTGCGGCGATCTACTCGACGTTCCTGCAGCGGGGCTATGACCAGGTGGTGCATGACGTGGCGATCCAGCGGTTGCCGGTGCGCTTTGCCATCGACCGGGCGGGTCTGGTGGGGGCCGACGGGGCGACACATGCGGGGGCGTTTGATGTGGGGTTCATGTCCAGCCTGCCGGGCATGGTGGTGATGGCCGCGGCGGATGAGGCGGAGCTGGTGCATATGGTGGCGACCGCCGCCGCCTGGGATCAGGGGCCGATTGCGTTCCGGTATCCTCGGGGTGAGGGTTCTGGCGTTGAGATGCCCGCGCGGGGGGTGCCGCTGGAGATCGGCAAGGGCCGGGTTCTGCGGGAGGGGTCGCGGGTGGCTCTCCTGTCGTTTGGGACTCGGTTGGGGGAGTCGTTGCGGGCCGCTGAGGCGCTGGCGGTGCGGGGGGTTTCGGTGACAGTCGCGGATGCCCGGTTTGCGAAGCCTCTGGATCAGGAGCTGATCCTGCGGCTGGCTCGGGAGCATGAGGCTGTGGTCACGGTCGAGGAGGGTGCGATCGGGGGCTTCGGGTCGCAGGTGGCTCAGGTTCTGGCCGAGGCGGGGGTGTTTGATCGGGGGCTCAAGTTCCGCTCGATGGTCCTGCCGGACATCTTCATCGACCAGGCGAGCCCGGAGGCGATGTATCGGGTCGCGGGGCTGGATGCGGCCCATATCGAGGCGAAGGTGCTGGAAGCGCTGGGCGTCGCGGTGGTGGGGAAGCGGGCGTGAGATTTGATTGGGCACGGTGCCCATATGGCCTAAGATATTGATTTCACGTTTTAACGTGGGTGGCCGTTAGGGAAGCGTTAATCCTTCAACTCAACCCCCGCGCAGCCAGCCGTCGAGCACCGGCATGCTGACCACGGTCGCAAGGGCGATCATGCCAAGGCAGATGCGGCGGAAGGTCTGCTCGCTCGCCAGTCCGAACATGCAGCTGCCTGCCCAGGCGCCAAGCCCGTAGATCGGCGCGATGATGGCGGCCAGCACAAGGATCCGCCAGGTGATCAGCCCGCCCCAGATGTAGCCGACGGCGGCAATCGTGGTGGTGACGGCGAAGAAGAAGATGATGTTGGCCCGGACGACCGTCGCGGTGCCTGAGCCGCCAAGCCAGTAGGCCACGACGGGCGGGCCGCCGATCTGGGCGGCTCCGGAGAAGAAGCCCGAGACCAGCCCGACGAGGACGGTGAGGGGCGGCGTCGGTCGGTTCCGATAGCGCCAGCCGGAGATCAGCACCGCCAGCATGAGGGCCGCAAGGACGACGATGGCCCAGCGGAGGGTCACCGGGTCCAGCGAGGTCAGAAGCCAGGTGCCGGTGGGAACGCCGACAAGGGCTCCAAGCGCCATGGTCAGGACATCGCGCCGGTCGGCGGTCTTCACGGCTTTGGGGATCATCCCGGCGGTCATGATGCCATCGGTGACGAGGAGAAGCGGCACGGCAACCTGGGGTCCGACAAGGGCGCTGACGAGGGGGACGAAGATCAGGGCGGCGCCGAAGCCGGAGAACCCTCGGGCCAGGCTGGCGGCGAGGGTGATGGCGGCGAGCAGGAGGAGGGTTGGCCAGAAATCGGGGGTGCCAAGGATTTCGGCCATGAAGGGGTCTCTAGCAATGCTGTGTAGGGTGAAGCTATCAGGCAGGCAGGGGATTGCCAGTGTGATCGGAGTCTCTTGTGCTTTTGGTAAAGTTTGCTGGGGACGAGTGGGGCACGCAATGGAGTGCGTGCCGGGCAATACTCGGTTAGTTCGCTGTCCAGTTTGAGCCCAAAGCAACTTGGTCGCCATGATGAAATTGACATGCGAACACCGAATAAGGGTCAGCCCTCGGAAAACGGTATCGGCAAATTGTGTTCCACCAAGACGGACTTGTAGTGGCTCTTGAAGTTCCAAAGGGAGTTTCTGATTTCGTTGAGACCTTGATACACTGAACTGCTACGGTCTAGTTTTTCTAGCACGTTATCAATGTCTTGGCAGAGCGCATGAAGAGTATCACCCTGCAAAAGAACACCGGGGAACTTACGCCCCGGATGCCTAAGAATTGCTGCGTTTGTGTGATCAGAATAAATCTCTACAATCTCTCGCCGCATAACTTTGCCTTTCCGCGCACCTTTCGAGCAACAAGATCATTCACTGAAGCAAAGCTTGTGTAAAGGTCGGCTTCCTCTCGCAAAGCAGACATTCGACTGACCAAACATACGCCGCTCAGCGGCTGTTGAGAGTGCCGGGCGCCGGGGCTACCGTCGTTTGTATGACATGGTTGTCACCCGATAACAGGTCGACCTGGCTGGGCGGAAATGGGCACCAAGAACTACCTGATCGAAGGCGTTTCTGGCACCGGTAAAACCTCGGTCTGCGATGAACTGCTGCGGCGGGGGTATCATGCGATCCACGGTGATCGGGAGCTGGCGTATCAGGGTGATCCGGAGACGGGTGCGCCGCTGGGTGGGTCGGGGCACGAGCATCACATCTGGGATGTGGGCAAGGTCAGGTCCCTGACCGCCGATCGACGCCACGCGATGTCGTTCTTCTGCGGCGGTTCCCGGAATTTCAGTCGTTTCATTGAGTTGTTTGACGGGGTTTTCGTTCTTGAGGTGGATATCGACACCCTGAACGAACGTCTGGCGGCGCGGCCCGAGGACGAGTTCGGGGGCAGGCCAAGCGAAAGGCAGTTCATTGCGCGGTTGCATGCGACGAAAGAGGACGTTCCGAAGGATGCGGTCAGCATTGATGCGCGTGTTCCGCTTGCCCGCGTTGTCGACGAGATCCTCTCAAGATGTGCAGCGGTGGGCTGAGGTGTCTGCTGGTCCGATTTATTGAGCGGCATTCGCCGCAAGCCTTTTGTCTCGCCTCTGGCCTTCGGCCAACCGGCTCGGGCGATGGGGGCATTCTGCCCCCAAACCCCCTGAGAGTATTTGGAAAAGAGCAAATGCGGAGGAGAGTGGAGAGTTTTTGGGGCGGTTCCGGGGCCGAAGCCCGCCTACCCCAGGCGCAGCGTGTCCATTACCCGGACGAGTGCCTCGCTGATCCCCGGTTCGGAGAGGGCGTGGCCGGCCATGGGGATCATCTTCAGCTCGCACTTCGCCCAGCCCTGCGACAGTTGCCAGGCGGCGAGCGGGGGGCAGATCATGTCGTAGCGGCCCTGGACGATGGTGGCGGGGAGATGCTCGATGCGTTTGCGCTCGCGCAGGATCCAGCCGTCGCTTTCCAGGAAGCCTGCGTTCTGGAAATAGTGGTTTTCAAGGCGTGCGAAGGCGCGGGCGTAGTCGGAGGGGCTTTCGCCGAGGGCGCCCTCGTTCTGGATCGAGGCGAGTGCGTTTTCCCAGTTGGCCCAGATGCGGCCGTAGCGGGTTTCTTCGACCAGGTTGCCGGAGAAGAGACGGCGGTGGTAGGCGGCGATGAGGTCGCTACGTTCGTCGGCGGGGATGACCTCGACGAAGCGAGACCAGAGGTCGGGGAAGAAGGCACCGGCGGCACCGCCGTAGAACCAGAAAAGCTCGGCCTTGGTCATCAGGAACACGCCGCGGAGGACCAGATGGGCCACCCGGTCGGGGTGGGCGAGGGCGTAGATCAGGGCAAGCGCGGCGCCCCAGCTGCCGCCGAAGGCGATGAAGCTTTCGATGCCAAGCGTCGTGCGGATCGTCTCGATGTCCTGGACCAGGTGCCAGGTGGTGTTGGCGGTGACCGAGGCATGCGGGCGGGACCGGCCGCAGCCCCGCTGGTCGAAAAGCACGACGCGGTAGTGCCGGGGGTCGAAGTAGCGGCGCATGGCGGGGGAGCAGCCGCCGCCGGGGCCGCCGTGGAAGACGAAGACGGGCTTGCCCTGCGGATTGCCGCATTGTTCGACATAGACGCGATGGCCGTCGCCCATATCCATCATGCGCTGATCGAAGGGCTCGATCGGCGGGTAAAGGAACTCGACTGCGCGCTTTTGACCTGATCTCTGATCCATATCCGCCCTATATAGCGCTGCGTGAGCCTTGTGTCGAAGGGCAATACGGAGGCAATTATGGCGGTGGATACGGTCGATCCGGCGGAAGTGGCCAAGTTCGAGGCGATGGCGGCGGAATGGTGGGATCCGGCCGGCAAGTTCAAGCCTTTGCATATGCTTAACCCCTGTCGGCTGGACTATATCACCCGGCAGATTGCCGCCGAGTTCGGGCGGGATCTGGCGGGGGGGCTGCCGTTCAAGGGGTTGCGGCTCTTGGACATCGGCTGTGGTGGGGGGCTTTTGTCGGAGCCGATGGCGCGGCTGGGGGCCGAGGTGGTGGGCGCGGACGCGGCGGCGCGGAACATCCCGGTGGCTCAGGTGCATGCGGAGCAGTCAGGGCTGGTGATCGACTATCGCCACACGACGGCCGAGGCTTTGGCGGCAGCGGGTGAGCGGTTCGATGTGGTGCTGAACATGGAGGTGGTCGAGCATGTGGCGGACCCGCAGGCGTACCTTACGGCCTGTCAGGAGCTGCTGAAGCCGGGTGGCCTTATGATCTGTTCGACGCTGAACCGGAATCCGAAGTCTTTCATGATGGCTATCGTCGGGGCGGAGTGGGTGATGCGGTGGCTGCCGAAGGGCACGCATGACTGGGCGAAGTTCATCACTCCCGACGAGCTTTACACGCTGATCGGCAAGGCGGGCTTGCGGCCCGTGGACCGCAAGGGGATGGTTTTCAACCCGGTGAGCTGGAGCTGGAGCCTGTCGGACCGCGACCTCAGCTGTAACTATGTGACCGCGTCAGTGAAGGCCTAGACCAGTTCCCAGGCCCGATGGGGGCTGGGCTGGCGGTCGAAGGCCCGCATGACGTCGCGGATCAGTTCTGCCAGATCGTCGATGTCGGCCGGACCGTGCTCGGCCGTCAGCTGGATGCGCCAGCGGGGGGCGTGGGTCGGGACAGCGGGCGCCTGCAGCAGTCTGACCGCCGGCCCGGCGCTTTCCAGAAGTGCGGTCCGTGGCAGCGCGGTCAGAAGCGGCAGGCGGACAAGGACGAAGGGCGAGGGGTGACCCATGGCCCTGATGCCGTCGGCCATGAGGTGATTGCGAAGCCGCAGCGCGTTGCCGTGCAGAATGCGGCGGCGGCGGCGGCCTTCGGGGCTGTCGACGATGTCGAAGGCCGCGAGGATGGTGCTGGCGTTCACCGGCGACAGGGGGGCGGGGCGCCACTGGCCGAGGTGCAGCAGATCGTAGTGGGAGGGGATGCGGAAAGCGGCAAAGCCTCCCGGCGCGCCGAAGCTTTTGGCGAAGCTGCCGAGAACGACATCGACGCGGCCAAGGCAGCCCTGGATCTCCATCACCCCGCGGCCCGTCTGGCCCATCGCGCCAAGGTCATGCGTGACATCGGCGATGAGGAGCGCGCCGTGGGTCCGGGCAAGCGAGGCAAGCTCGGCCAGGTCAGCGATCTTCGATCCGTGGGCCGAGATGGCCGACACGGCGACGAACAGCTGTCCGCTGCGGCGCTGCCGGGCAAGGCGGGAAAGCCTGCGCTCGACCGCCTCGACCGACCCGGATGGGCTGCGGTGGAGGTGGGCCTTGGCCGCCAGAACAGTCTCGAACATGGCAGAATTGGCCCCGGCATCGACGATCACGTCATCACCGGGCCGCAGCAGCGCGTGGAGCGTCATGCGAATCGCGTCGGTGCCAGATGGAAAGAGCGCCGCGCGGGGAAGCCCGAGGAATGCGGCGACGCGGGTCTGGAGCGCAAGGGCCGGAGCGGACCGATTCTGGCCCGCGGCGGAAAGGGCTGCGGCGCGGACGGCCGGGTGCGAGGCCAGGCCAAGATAGTCCTGCGTTGCAAAGCTTAGCCCGGACCGGCCCGGCCTGTGCAGGGTACCACCCAGAGGAATCGGGGCGTTGTCTCGCGTGGGATCGACGGGGCCTTTGGCAGCAAGGGACGAGATGGGCCGAAGCATGGCATGACCTTTCGCAGGTTTCCGGGGGCGACACTCGTTAACGAACGGTTGTGGTACGGCGATGCACTGAAGCTTCGCCCAGGGGGGAAAACTGAGCGTTAATTCCCCGTGAAACTTTGGAGCGCCCTTTGCCTGTGGTCGGAAGTGCCCAGAATCGCTGGGATTTCGCCGAAATGGGGCTGCTGCGGCCTGGCCCCAGTTGCGCTCAACGTCAAAAGGCCGGTCCGACCGGCGCAGTGCGGGGCCAGCTGGGTGACCGTTCGGCCCTGTTTTCACCTGATTATGCAGGCCCCACCCCGACGTCGGGCCCGATTGACGCTGCTTTCACGCTGGCCGCGCAATTGTGAAACGGTGCTAAGCACAACAGCGACGGAAGAGGCTAACATGCTTATTCGTTTGGTAGGATTGTTTCAGGTGATTGGTGAGGCCGGGCGAGACCGGACCCCGCGGGGTGCCAAGTCGCGCGCTCTTCTCGCCATGTTGTGTCAGACACCGGGCCACCGGCGGCCACGGCGCTGGCTTGAACAGCGGTTGTGGTCGGATCGGGGGCCGGAACAGGCCTCGGGCAGCCTGCGCCAGGCGCTGACCGAGCTTCGCAAGGCGCTTGGGCCGCTGGCCCTGTTTCTGGAGAGCGACCGGGATTGCGTGGCCCTGCATGGGTTCGTCACCGATCTTCAAAGCGATCCCGAGGCCGCACGCCAGGCACTTCGTCAGGGTCGGGACTTCCTGGAAGGGATCGACATCCACGACCGGGCGTTCGTTGAATGGCTGGCCGAGGAGCGCCAGCGCGTGGCCGCCGATCTGGGCCTTGGTTCGACGTCGTTGGCTGTTAAGCCGGAGATCGGTCAGGGGCCGCAGTTCATGCTGCGTTTGACCTCATTGCCGGAGGGCCGTGAATCACGCGTCGTGCGCGATCTGGCGGCGGCGATTGCCCGCCTGACGGCAGAGTACCTTCTGCAGGATGGCGCCGGTGCGGAGTGGTTCGAGGGTCAGCCAAGCTCGGCGTTGGACCTGCAGGTCGAAGGCGGCCGGAGTGCGGATGGCGCGCATCTGAAAGTGCGTCTGGTCTCGCATAGTGGCCAGCAGACGCTTTGGAGCCAGCGCATGGTGGCAAGCCGCACCGGTCATCCGGAAGGCGTGATGGGCGCGTTGCCCAACGTGGTCTTTGAAACGGCGGAAGCTGCGCTGATGTGACGACCCCTTTGCCCTGACCCCGCTGCCGCTGGACCTTGCCCAAGGAACCCGCGACAGTGGGGCCATGACAGAGCTGGGGGCAGGCATGGCCGAGACCAGGTATTTCCGCGACTATCCGGGGCGGACCGGCGCGCGGACGCTTTTCAAGATGGAGCACTATCTGGAGATCTATGACGATCTTCTGGTCGCCTGGCAGGGGCGTGACATCTCGTTCCTTGAGATCGGGGTCTACAAGGGCGGCTCGCTGCCGATGTGGCAGGGGTTTCTTGGGCCGGGCTCTCGGCTGACCTTCCTCGACATCGATCCGGCCTGCCGGGCGCTGGAACTGCCAGGGACGAAGGTGGAGATCGGGGATCAGTCCGACCCGGCTTTTCTTGAAGCGGTGGGGCAGGCCCATGGGCCCTTTGACCTGATCGTCGATGACGGCGGCCACAAGATGCACCAGCAGATCACCAGCTTCCGGCATCTCTGGCCCCGGCTGAACGACCGGGGGCTCTATATCGTCGAGGACACGCACACGAGCTACTGGCCGGGGTTCGGTGGGGGTTTCCGCGAGCCTGCGAGTTTCATCGAGTTCGCGAAGGACCTGATCGACCGCCTGCACAGCTGGTATACCGAGGATGACGCGGGTTTCCCGTTGCACCCGCTGGCGCGGGAGATCGGGGGGATCAGGTTTCACGACTCGCTGGTGGTGATCGAGAAGCGGCTGAAGGAGGCCCCGGTCGCGATCACCGCGCAGAACGGGCAGACCGTGCGGTCGCGCCGGATGCTGGAGGTGCGGGGGCGGCGGTCGATCTTCTGAGGCCGATCTTGCATCGCCCCCGATCTTGCATAGCAGCGGCTTCCCCGCTAGGTCGAAGCGGGTTTGCGGGAGACGGACATGGACGGGATCGACACGCTCAAGGCCAAATACCTTGCCGCCGTGGCGGGCGCTGCCGATGAGGCGGGGCTGGAGGAGGTCCGCGTTGGTGCCCTGGGCAAGAAGGGCGAGATCAGCGCGCTGATGGCGACGCTTGGCAAGATGGAGCCGGAGGCGCGGAAGGCGGCGGGGGCTGGGCTGAATGCGCTGAAGGATGAGATTGATGCGGCGCTTCGCGCCCGGAAGATGGCGCTGGGCGATGCGGCGCTGGATGAGCGGCTGAAGGCCGAGTGGCTGGACGTGACGCTGCCGGGGCGGCCGCGGCCTCGTGGGACTGTGCATCCGGTGTCCCAGGTGATGGAAGAGCTGACGGCGATTTTCGCCGATATGGGGTTCGCGGTGGCCGAGGGGCCACAGGTCGAAAGCGACTGGTACAACTTCGACGCGCTGAACATTCCACCCGAGCATCCGGCACGGCAGGAGCATGACACGTTCTTCATGCACCGGGCCGAGGGTGACAACCGCCCGCCGCATGTGCTGCGGACCCATACCTCGCCGGTGCAGATCCGGGCGCTGATGGAACATGGCGCGCCGATCCGGGTGATTGCTCCGGGCCGGGTCTACCGGATGGACATGGACCAGACGCATACGCCGATGTTCCATCAGGTCGAGGGGTTGGCGATCGACCGGGATATCTCGATGGCCAATCTCAAATGGTGCCTGGAGGAGTTCTGCAGGGCGTTCTTCGAGGTCGACAAGGTGGAGCTGCGGTTCCGGGCGTCGCACTTTCCGTTCACGGAGCCGTCAGCTGAGGTGGACATCCGGTACTCCAACGTTGGCGGGCAGCTGAAGCTGGGTGAGGGCGACAAGTGGATGGAGATCCTTGGCTCCGGCATGGTGCATCCGAAGGTGCTTACCGCCGCCGGGGTGGACCCGAGTGAGTGGCAGGGCTTTGCGTTCGGGATGGGGATCGATCGGATCGCGATGCTGAAATACGGGATCCCGGACCTGCGGGCGTTCTTCGAGGCCGACCTGCGGTGGCTGCGGCACTATGGGTTCTCGGCGCTGGATGTGCCGGATCTGGCGGGCGGGCTTTCGGCGTGAGGGAGGGTTGTCCCACGGTGGGACAATGGATCCGATCACGCAAAATCAACGGGTTGGATGATTCCTGGGTAAGGTTCCGTTAAGGGTTTTGCCCTCATTGCGCCGTCGCGGCACCCTCGCTAGGCTGACCTCATGCACAACGATGACCGATCGGCCCGCATTCACACCGCCTCGCAGGACCCGGAGTTTCCGGCGCGGCGGGAGGCGGGCCATCGCGCGATCATGGCGGCGCTGGATGCCGCACTTGGCCCGCTTGGCTACGCGCTGAAAGGCACCACCTGGTCGCGCACGAGCGACACGGGCAAATCGGCGGTCCATCTGCAGCGCAGCCGCTATGGATGGGAGGTCTGCCTGACGTTGCGGTTCCTGATGCCGGACGGATCGGCGCCCGATACCGACCACTGGCGTGAGGACGGCGAGGTCGGCCTGTCCCGCTTCGTCGAGGAGGGCGACCCCGGCACCATCGCCTATCTGGATGCCGAGGAGCAGCCGGAGCGGCTGGCCCATGTCATCGACATCCTGACGACCCGCGCGATCCCCTGGCTGGAGGCGCATCATGATGATCCGGGGAATGTGCCGCCGCCGGTGCAGAACCATGCGATCGATCTGGTACGGGAGCTGGGAAAGTTCACCGACCACTGGTCGCCAAAGATCATCGCCGGGTTCAACGGCCATGATGTCATGCTGGTCAAGGTGCAGGGCGAGTTCGTCTGGCATTCGCACCCGGAGACCGACGATTTCTTTCTGGTCCTGAAGGGTCGGCTTACGATCCAGCTGCGCGATGGCGATGTGACGCTGAACGAGGGCGAACTTTATGTGGTGCCGAAGGGGGTCGAGCATTGCCCGATGGCCAGCGAAGAGGCGCATCTGTTGCTGATCGAACCGGCGGGCACGCCGAACACTGGCGATCCAGCTACTGCGGCGGTCAAGACGGTGCTTTGACTGGTGGCGGGCTTCTTGCCGGGTGCCCCCTCCCCCGGCCCCTCCCCCGGTGGGGGAGGGGAGGCGCCTGGTGCTGGCGGGGCGCCTATACTGCATGGTTGGGTGGTGCATTGACTGAAATGG
>NZ_JBOFBI010000066.1:0-1971 GCF_051645465.1 Tabrizicola sp.
CCACATGGTCCACTACCCGTCGCCGAAGCTCTATAGGATGCGGTTTGCCCATCGCTGATCCCCATATCTGCCTCCAGACAGAGAACCACGGATCAAACTCCAAGGGAATCCTGAATCGCGATGACCGCGACAGGCTCTAGATGTCTGTTGGCGCACAGAAGTGCCGCTTGAGACGCCTGCATCCCTCTCGCCGCAATAGATTTGGGCTTTGCGTATCGAAGGATGACGTGTTCGGCCTAAAGCGGGAATTCAGATCATGGGCGCAGCAGCTTTCTCGAACGCAAAGTCCGCCCATGTTCACGGTACGGGCTGGGTCGGGCCGCCAATCAAATTGTGTACGTCGACCACAACGGAGGCTGCACCATGTGGCCTTAACTCTCTCCGATTGCGGCCATCGCCACGAGGTGGGACCAGATTGCCGTCTCAACCGGCCCGGCGGTGCCGCGCAGGCGGACTGCCGTCACGTCGAGCGGGAGGCTTGGCAGCGTTTCGGAAAGGTCGAACAGACTGCCGTCATTCATCCGCGCGGCCGCCAGTGATCCGGGAATCCAGGCCACTGCGACGCCAACGGCGGCCATTTCCAGCGCGGCCAGCGTCAGAGCCGTTTCCACCTTGGGGGTCGGGCGGGTCAGGCGGCGGACCGTCGGCAGCACCATTCGCTCAAGCACCCGCCCAAAGAACACATCCCCGGGATAGGCGATGTAGGGCAGCTCTCCCATGGCGAACCGTTCGTTCAAGTAGCTGACCTTTGCGCTGGAATAGACCGGGATGAGGCGGTCGCGGCCCACGATCGCGGTTTCGATGTATTCCGTACTGATCGGGTGTTCCTCGTCCGGCAGCCGGTAGACAATGGCAATATCCGCCTGCCGTGACAGCAAAAGCGCAAAGCAATCATCAAGGTTGGCCGAGCGCAGTTTCACGAAGATATCGGCATTGCTGGACTGAATTCCACTAAGGAGCGTGGGCGTCAGTGCCGTGGTCAGCGCGTGCTGACTGGCCACCACGATCCGGTTGGAGTCCTTGCGGTCGCCTTGCCGCAAGTCGGTGACCAGCTGGCGAAGGTCGGCCACCAGTCGAGCGATCTGATCGCGCTGGTCACGCGTCGTCGGGTGCAGTTGCACCGGCTTGCGGCTGCGATCGAACAGTTCCAGCCCGACATGTTCCTCGATGCTGCCGATCCGGCGCGAGAAAGCCGACTGCGTCAGGTGCCGCCTTTCCGCCGCCTCGCTGAAGGAACCGGTTTCAGCAACCGCGAGGATATCTTCAAGCCATTCGAGCCGCATCGGGCCTCGTAAGTTGCGTTTTTTGCATCTTATATCGATTACTTCGAATTTGCATTAAGGATTACGCTCTGTAATTGTTTCATCACGCATATTTCAGCAGGACCCACGTGATGCACCTTTCCCGGTTTCCCCGCGTCTTTCTGGCCCATCTGCCGACACCGCTGGAACGGCTTGACCGCCTGAGCCATGAGCTTGGCGGGCCTGAGATCTGGATCAAGCGGGACGACTGCACTGGCCTGTCAACGGGTGGCAACAAGACCCGGAAGCTTGAGTTCCTGATGGCCGAGGCGCAGGCCATGGGCGCGGATGTGGTGATGACGCAAGGGGCGACGCAGTCGAACCACGCCCGCCAGACTGCGGCCTTTGCCGCAAAGCTGGGCATGGCCTGCCACATCCTGCTTGAGGACCGGACCGGGTCAAACAACCACAACTACAACGAAAACGGCAATGTGCTGCTGGATCACCTGCACGGGGCGGCCACAGAAAAGCGCCCTGGTGGCGTCGATATGCAGGCCGAGATGGAGGCAGTGGCGGTGGGCATGCGCGCGGCGGGGCGCAAAGTCTATATCATTCCGGGCGGCGGATCGAACCCGACGGGCGCGCTTGGCTATGTCAACTGCGCGTTCGAACTGGTGGGCCAGGCCAATGACCGGGGGCTGGTGATCGACCATCTGGTGACGGCGACGGG
>NZ_JBOFBI010000067.1:0-10362 GCF_051645465.1 Tabrizicola sp.
GCCCCTTCGAGGTCGCGTCCAGCGGCCCGTCCTCCAGCATCTCCACCGCGGCCCGCACCGCCGAAAGGGGGGTCTTCATCTCATGCGTCACATGGTCGGTGAAGCTGCGGATCGTCGCCTCGCGGGCCTGCAGGCGCCCTGCCATGTCAAGCACGCTTTCGCCCAGGTCCCGCAGTTCTTTCGTGCCGTAATGCGCCAGCGGCTCCGGCCGCGCCATCGGATCGCGCCGCAGCCCCGCGGCCCGGTCCGCCAGCGCCGAAATCGGTCGCAAAATCAGCCGGATAAGAAGAAACCCCAGAACCAGCGTCATCAGAAGGATCACACCCCCGACGATCACCGCACCCGCCCGGAACCCGATCACCGGACCCAGATAGCGCAAGGTCACCAGCCCCAGGAACGACAGCCCCAGCGTCCCCAACAGCGCCCCGCCCAGAACCTGCCAAAGCGAGGGGCGCCACTTCCGCTCTATCCGCGGCATGGACCCATCCGCAGGCCGACGCCATGCAGTGTCTCGATCGCATCCGCGCAGCCCGCAAGCGCGAGCTTTTGCCGCAAGTTTCTGAGATGACTGTCCAAAGTCCGGTCCGAGACCGGGCTTCCAGCCCCCCAGACCGTGTCCACCAGATGCGCCCGACCCGTCACCTTCTCGGGCATCTGGATCAGGCTTCGCAGGATCGCCATCTCGGTCCCGGTCAGTGCAACCTCGGTTTCGCCGACCATGCAGGCATGTCTGGCCGGGTCCAGGCTCAGCACCCCGTGCCGCAGTACCGCGCCACCGTTTCCGCCTCGTGTCCGCTTCAGGACCGCCTTGACCCGCGCAACCAGCTCGCGGGGCGAGAAGGGTTTGGTCACATAGTCGTCCGCCCCAAGCTCCAGCCCGATGATGCGGTCAAGCTCGTCATCCCGAGCGGTCAGGAAGATGATCGGCACCTCGGACTTTGCCCTGATCCGGCGGCAGACCTCCAGCCCGTCCACCTCGGGAAGCCCTTGATCCAGGACGATCAGGTCAGGCGCCTCGCGCGCCGCCTGCATCAGTGCGACCTGGCCGTCGGCGGCGGTGACCACCGTGAAGCCCGCGCGTTCCAGCGCGAGCCCCACCAGCGACCGAAGGCGCGGGTCGTCATCCACGACAAGGATCTTCATCCGTCAACTCCGCGCCGGTACCTGCTCCAGATAGCGGCTCACGCGCCAGTTCCGGAAGCCCCAATCGCGCCAGCTTTCGATATCGGGGCGGCTGACCTGGCACTCGATCGAGCCCTCTCCGGGCCGCAACAAAGGGTGATCTGTCATTATCGGATCGACCCCCGACGCGACGATCGCCGCAGCCGCCGTCGGTCCCAGCGCGCAAACATAGGTCCCGTCCACGTCGTCCCGCGCCAGATTCTCGGCCGCTATGATCGCCGCAAAGTTCACGAACGAAGTCAGGTAAAGCACCCCGACCCCCATCGCCGCACAGCGCAGCATCAGCCAGCGGTTCGGCAGGTCGCGCCAGACCTGCCAGCCGGTCAGACCCAGCCCCGCAGCCACCACAGCCATCCATATCCCTGCGTAAATCCGCAGATAGGTCAGGCTGAAAGCGTCGATGTAGTAGTCGAGCCGCATCAGGGCCGCGAAGGTCAGCAGAACGTTCTGGCCCAGCCAGAGCATAAGCAGCACCCGAAGCCGTCGATCCTCACGCGCGAAGGGCCGCGCCGCCAACGCGAACGCCCCGGCCAAAAGCGCCGTCACCAGAAGCGGATAGGCCCCGCGACGCGCGTATTCCGCCGCCGTCATTCCTTCGGGAAGCGTCGTGCCTCCCCACAGATAGACGGCGTCGAGACCGGTCTGCACCGCCAGAAGCACGTTGAAGAGGACCAGCGCCCGGATCACCGCCGCCGCCGTCAGTCCAAGGCTGATGGGCTGCAGCTCGCGTATCGGCAGTGGGGCCACGGGGCGGGGCACCGCAATCAGCGGCCAGATCAGCAACCCTGCGCCCAGCCAGAAGGCCAGGCGGGGGATCAGATCGGCGCTACCGGTCGGGAAGTTCAGAAGCCCGGCCAGAAACTCTTCAAGGATCGGGTTCGCCGCGGCCAATAGACCGAGCAGGACCAGCCCCCCACCCACTGGCAAGGCCCAGGTCCGGGTCAGGCCCGCGAAGGCTTCGCGCGGGCGCGGGAGGCTGGTGATCTCCCGGCTCGCGCGGGTCAGATCGAAAACGCCACGCCAGGGAATTGTCCCTGCCAGCGCCAGCATGCCTTGCCCCAGGGCCACCCTTCCACTCGCCACCCAGACAAGGCTCGCGAGCAGTCCCAGCGTCAGAAACCCCACTGACAACGCCTGCACATATTCGACCACCGGCAATGCGGCGACCGTCAGGAGTAACGCAGGCCGTCCCCAATCGCGCGTGCGGCGCAGCACGACCACGACACCAAAGATCGCTCCCGCGAAGATCGCCAGCGACAGGCCGGTGGCATGGCCGTAGAACAGAAGATCGGCCAGCGCCACCAGCCCGACCAGCGCGGCGAGCGGCCCGCGCCAGCCTTCTGCCCCGCTCCAGCGCCTTTGGTCCGGGACGGGCGGCGCGGCATCGGTCTCGCTGGCCAGCCACCACATGTCGACCAGAAGGGCGCGCGGCACCCCCGGGATGATCAGTTCCTTGCGCATGCTGCCCCCCGGCGTTGTTATGCACTCAGGGTCTCGCACCACCGCTGCGCAGGCCCGCCGCAGGATTTTCGCAGATTTCGTGCAGGCCGCTCAGTCAGGTTTCGCCACCTGAACCTCTGTCCCCCAGCCCTCGCACTTCTGGGCAAGGTCTTCGGGCAGGGGCTGGTCGGTGAAAAGCGTGCTGATCTCGGAAAGCGAGGCCAGCCGTGCCGGCGCCGAGCGGTCAAGTTTGGAGTGGTCCGTCACAAGATAGACCTCGCGCGACTGCTGGATGATCGCCTTCGACACCCGCACCTCGGCCAGATCGAAGTCCAGAAGGTCGCCGTCCCGGTCCAGCGCCGAGACGCCGATCACCGCATAGTCGACTTTGAATTGCTCGAAGAACTGGGTCGTAAGCTCGCCCACCAGACCCCCGTCGGTCCGGCGGAGCGCTCCTCCCGCCACAACGATCTCGCACCCCGGATTGGCGACCAGGATGTTGGCGACATTCATGTTGTTGGTGATCACCGTGATGTTGCGATGCGCCAGAAGCTCGCGCGCCACCGCCTCGGTCGTGGTGCCGAGGTTGAGGATCAGGCTGCAGTTGTCCGGGATCGCCGCAGCGCAGGCCCGCGCAATCGCAGCCTTCGCGCCCTCGTTCATCCGCCGCCGGGCCTCATAGCCGATGTTGGTCACGCCCGTCCGCAGCACCGCACCGCCATGCACCCGGTCCAGATGCCCCGCGTCAGCCAGATCGGACAGATCGCGACGGATGGTCTGCAGCGTCACGTCAAAGCGTTGGGCCAGGTCTTCGACGATCACCCGCCCCTCGGCGCGGGCGAGTTCAAGGATTTCGGTCTGCCGAAAGTTGAGCGCCACGTTCCTTTCCCTTCGCATCCCGCGTTTGCCTCTTCTGCCACGGGAAGCCCGGCCTGTCAGCGGTTTTGTGCTGCGCGCAGGTTTTCGTTTGTTTGCGTTTGCAGAAATCGGCGGCTGCAACTGCAGAAAAACGAGGGGATCACTGCTCGCAGATGTTCGCTTTTACAGAAAGCGCGCCTAAACGAAAGAAAGCCGTTGACTGAATCGCGACAGTTGGCGCAGCTTGTGTCCGGGGGAGGAACTCAAGTGACGGACGGCGTGGCAGGGGTCGCAAGCGACCTCTTCATCATCGGCGGTGGGATCAACGGCTGCGGCATCGCCCGCGACGCCACCGGTCGCGGTCTGACGGTCACGCTCGCCGAACAGGGTGACCTGGCCCAAGGCACATCCTCCGCCTCGACCAAGCTTTTCCACGGCGGCCTGCGCTACCTGGAGTACTTCGAGTTCCGCCTCGTCCGCGAAGCGCTTGAGGAACGCGAAACCCTCCTCGTCGCCATGCCCCACATCTCCTGGCCAATGCGCTTCGTCCTCCCCCTCAGCCCCGACATGCGTTTCGAGTCCGACACACCCACCTCGCGCCTTCTGCGCTGGGTGATGCCCTGGGCCAAGGGCCGCCGCCCCGACTGGCTGATCCGCCTGGGGCTTTTCATGTACGACACGATGGGGGGCCGGAAGATCCTTCCCGCCACCCGTACGCTGGACCTCACCAAGGATCCCGCCGGGAAACCGCTGAAGCAAAGCTTCGCGAAGGCCTTCGAATACTCCGACTGCTGGGTCGAGGATTCGCGCCTTGTCGTCCTGAACGCCCGCGATGCCGAAAAACGCGGCGCGCGGATCATGACCCGCACCCGTGTCGTCAGTGCCGAGCGGCAGGGCGACCTGTGGCACATCACCACCGAAGGCCCGCAGGGGCCGCAGCACCACAAGGCGAAGGCGCTGGTGAACGCGGGTGGGCCGTGGGTCGAGGATGTGATCCGCAACGTCGCCCGCATCAACTCCAGCGAAGGCGTCCGCCTCGTCCGCGGCAGCCATATCGTCACGAAGAAACTCTTCGACCACGACCGCTGCTACTTCTTCCAGGGCACCGATGGGCGGATCATCTTCGCGATCCCCTACGAGCAGGACTTCACCCTGATCGGCACAACCGACAAGGACCACCAGTCCGCCCCCAAGGACGCGAAATGCACGGATGAGGAGCGGGACTATCTCCTCGCCTTCGCCAGCCAGTATTTCGCCAAACCCGTGACCAAGGACGACGTGGTCTGGACCTATTCCGGCGTCCGGCCCCTCTACAACGATGGCGCCAAATCGGCGACGGCGGCGACGCGCGACTATGTCCTCAGCCTTGACCAGAACGGCGCGCCGCTTCTGAACGTCTTCGGTGGCAAGATCACCACCTACCGCCGCCTTGCAGAGAGCGCCTTGGCGAAACTCACGCCCTTCTTCCCGCAAGCGAAGCCTGCCTGGACGGCCCGCGTGGCCCTGCCGGGCGGCGATTTCCCGCATGACGGGGTGGCCGCGCTGACGGCGAAGCTGAAGGCCGAATACCCGTTCCTGACCGCCTACTGGGCCGGTCGCCTGATCCGCGCCTATGGCACCGAAGCGATGGGCATCTTCGGCAAGGCCACCACGCCCGAGGCTTTGGGCCAGGATTTCGGTGCTACACTGACCGAGGCCGAGGTGCGCTGGCTCATGTCACATGAATTCGCGGCGGGGGCGGCCGATGTCGTCTGGCGTCGCTCCAAGCTGGGCCTGCGGATGACCGCCGATCAGATCGAACGGCTGGACCGCTTCATGGCCGATACCGCCTCGCGGGCTGTCAGCCCGGCGGCGGAATAGGGGGACGGAATGACGCTGGAACTGCAGGGCGTATCGCGATCGGTCGGGGGCAGGGTGCATATCCACCCGACCGACCTGCGCCTGGAAAACGGGACGATGAACGTCCTGCTGGGGCCGACGCTTGCCGGGAAAACCAGCCTGATGCGGCTGATGGCGGGCCTCGACAAGCCCTCGACCGGGCGCATCCTCTGGGAAGGCCGCGACGTGACCGGCGTGAAGGTGCAAGCTCGCCACGTCGCGATGGTCTACCAGCAGTTCATCAACTACCCCGGCATGACCGTCTTTGAAAACATCGCCTCGCCCCTGCGCCTGATGGGGCGTCCAGTGGCAGAGATCGACAAGGCCGTCCACCAGACCGCCGAGATGCTGCGCCTTACGCCGATGCTGACCCGCAAACCCTTGGAGCTTTCGGGCGGCCAGCAGCAACGCTGCGCCTTGGCCCGCGCGTTGGTGAAAGGCGCGGGGCTGGTGCTGCTGGACGAACCGCTCGCGAACCTGGACTACAAACTGCGCGAGGAGCTGCGGGTCGAAATTCCCCGCATCTTTGAAGCCTCGGGCGCGATCTTCGTCTATGCCACGACCGAGCCGGAAGAGGCCCTCCTACTCGGCGGCAATACCGCTGCCCTGTGGGAAGGCCGTGTCACCCAGTTCGGCCCGACGCCCGAGGTCTACCGGCTGCCCGGCGACGCCACCACCGCGCGCGTCTTTTCCGACCCGCCGATGAACTTCGTCCCCTGCCGGAAAGAGGCTTCGCGCCTGACGTTCGGCGAAAGCGCCCATGCCGCCGCCAAGGGGCCGACTGCCGATCTGCCCGATGGTTACTACGTCGCAGGCTTCCGGGCGAACCACGTGACCCTGAACCGCCATTCCGGTGAAGCGGTGGAGTTCCGCTGCGCCGTCGGTGCGACCGAGATCACCGGGTCGGAGACCTTTGTCCACCTCACCCATGGCGAGGACCGCTGGGTCGGCCTTGTCCATGGCGTCCATCCCATGCCCGCCGGAACCCAGGCCTCGATCTGGCTCGACCCGGCGCATGTGTACCTCTTCGACAATACGGGCCGCCTGGCCGCGCCCGCCCCTTATGCGATGGCGGCCTGAATGTCCCAGATCACGCTCTCAAAACTCGCACACAGCTACTCGGCGACCCCGAAGTCCGACGCCGATTATGCGCTGAAGGAAATGGACCACGTCTGGCAGGACGGCGGCGCCTACGCGCTCCTCGGCGCCTCGGGCTGCGGCAAGACCACGCTTCTGAACATCATCTCGGGGTTGGTCCACCCGTCACAGGGCCGCGTCCTCTTCGGTGACCGCGACGTGACCAACGCCGCGACGACCGCGCGGAACATCGCGCAGGTGTTTCAGTTCCCGGTCGTCTACGACACCATGTCCGTTCGCGATAACCTCGCCTTCCCGCTTCGCAATCGCGGCATGGACCCCGCCTACATCGCCAAGCGCGTCAACCAGATCGCCCAGATGATCGGGATGGAGGGCATCCTGAACCGGAAGGCCCGCGGTTTGACGGCTGATGCCAAGCAGAAGATCAGCCTTGGCCGCGGCATGGTGCGCGAGGACGTGAACGCGATCCTCTTCGACGAGCCCCTGACCGTGATCGACCCGCATATGAAGTGGGAGCTGCGGACGCAGTTGAAGTCGCTCCACCGCGAGTTCGGCCACACGATGATCTATGTCACCCACGACCAGACCGAGGCCCTGACCTTCGCGCAGAAGGTCGTCGTCATGCACGAAGGCCGCGTAGTGCAGATGGGCACTCCGGAAGAGCTGTTCGAAACCCCGGCGCACACTTTCGTCGGCTACTTCATCGGCTCGCCGGGGATGAACCTGCTCAACGCGGAAATCGCGGGATCCGAGGCGCGGCTAGGCGGCGCCTCGGTGCCCCTGGGTGCGGCCTATGGGCCAACAACGGGCCGCACCCAGATCGGCATCCGCCCGGACTACGTGACGATCTCGGACGAGGGCCTGCCCGTGACCATCAAACGGGTCGAGGACGTAGGCCGTCACCGCATCGTCCGTGCCGAGCTTCAGGGCCAGCCCCTGAACGCCGTCCTGCCGGAAGGCATGACCCTGCCCGGCGCGGACGCCCGCGTCAGCTTCGCGCCCGCCAAGATCAACGTCTACGCGAACGACTGGCGCGTCCAGCCGATGGGGGCCTGAGCGATGGAAAAGACCCAGAACAACAAGGCCTGGTTCCTGGTCCTTCCGGTCCTCGTCCTGGTGGCCTTCTCGGCGATCCTGCCGCTGATGACGGTGGTCAACTACTCGGTCAACGACACCTTCGGACAGAATGAGTTCTTCTGGGCCGGTATCGACTGGTTCGAGGAAATGGTGACCTCCGACCGCCTACACGATGCGCTTCTGCGGCAAATCCTGTTCTCAGCCATCATCCTGGCTATTGAAGTGCCGTTAGGCATCTTCATCGCCCTCAACATGCCGAAAAAGGGCTTCTGGGCCAGCCTGGTCCTGATCCTGATGGCCCTGCCGCTCCTCATCCCCTTCAACGTCGTCGGAACGATCTGGCAGATCTTCGGCCGCGTCGACATCGGCCTTCTGGGCCACACCCTCGCCGCGATGGGCATCGACTACAACTACACCAACGACCCCATCGACGCCTGGATCACCGTCGTCGTCATGGACGTCTGGCACTGGACGTCGCTCGTCGCCCTCCTCTGCTACGCCGGCCTCCAGTCGATCCCCCAGGCCTACTACCAGGCCGCCAAGATCGACCAGGCCACCCGCTGGTCCGTCTTCAGCTACATCGAACTCCCCAAGATGAAGGGCGTCCTTCTCATCGCCGTCCTCCTGCGGTTCATGGACAGCTTCATGATCTACACCGAGCCCTTCGTCGTCACCGGCGGCGGCCCCGGCAACTCCACCACCTTCCTTAGTATCGACCTTGCCAAGATGGCCACCGGCCAGTTCGACCTCGGCCCCGCCGCCGCTTTCTCGATCATGTACTTCCTCGTCATCCTCCTGATCTCATGGGTCTTCTACACCGTCATGACCAACCTTGACCGTGAGGAGAACCGCTGATGCGCCCCTCCGCCATAGTCATGACCCTTTACCTGCTGTTCCTGCTGATCCCGATCTACTGGCTGATCAACATGAGCCTGAAGACCAACGCCGAGATCACCGGCACCTTCACCCTCTTCCCCGCGAACCTCACGTTCCGGAACTACATGGTCATCCTGACCGACCCCAGCTGGTACATGGGCTACGTCAACTCGATGATCTACGTGACCCTGAACGTGGTCATCTCGATCACCGTGGCGCTGCCCGCCGCCTACGCCTTCAGCCGCTACAACTTCATGGGCGACAAGCACCTGTTCTTCTGGCTCCTGACCAACCGCATGGCCCCCCCGGCCGTCTTCGCGCTGCCGTTCTTCCAGCTCTACTCCGCGATGAACCTGATCGACACCCACATCGCCGTGGCCCTTGCCCACTGCCTCTTCAACGTGCCGCTGGCGGTCTGGATCCTCGAAGGCTTCATGCGCGGGGTCCCAAAGGAGATCGACGAGACCGCCTACATCGACGGTTACTCCTTCCCGCGCTTCTTCGTGAAGATCTTCATGCCCCTCATCGCCTCCGGCATCGGCGTCGCCGCCTTCTTCTGCTTCATGTTCAGCTGGGTCGAGCTTCTCCTGAGCCGCACCCTCACCACCACCGACGCCAAACCCATCGCCGCCACGATGACCCGCACGGTCAGCGCAAGCGGCATGGACTGGGGCGTCCTCGCCGCCGCCGGGGTCCTGACCATCGTACCGGGAGCGCTCGTGATCTACTTCGTCCGCAACTACATCGCCAAGGGCTTCGCCCTGGGGAGGGTATGATGATGACCCGAGGAACCCCCCACCCCCATCCCCTCCCCACCAGGGGGAGGGGGGCCGCAAACCCCGCCTTTCTTCCCGCCGCCGGCGACAAGCGCCTCCCCTCCCCCCCGTGGGGAGGGGCCGGGGGTGGGGGGCTCCCGACGAGAGCCAAGGGGCAAACGCCATGACAGCCACCCGCTGGACCACGATCTACCTCACCCTCGCCCTCGTCATGGGGGCCATCCTCGCGCTCCTCCTCTGGGCCGTCCCCGTCGACGACGAGGGCGTCCGCGAGTGGACCGGCCAGCTAATTCCCTTCTTCTGGATGGCCTGGACCTTCCCCGTCGCACTCTTCTTCTGGTGTATCGCGAGCCTTCTGATCATCATGACGCTGCTCGCGATCCGCTTCCCCGAAACCCCCCGTGTCGGCGTCCTGCGGATCGAGACGACCCGTGGCGACCGGCTCTTCATCTCGCTTCTGGGCTCGGCCTTCATCCATTTGGCCTGGCTCTTCTTTGCGGGCCCCGACATTCTCTGGGGCGCGCTTATCCTCTCCCTCGTCTACGCCGCAGCGGTCTTCCGCTGGGTCTGACGGGGGCACTTACGGCCTCGGGGCGGGCAATCTCCGCCCCGGGGAAAAGCAAAACCAAACGTCTCACATTTCTTGGGAGGAATCACATGAGACTACGTTCAACCGCAACAGCCATGGCGCTTGCGCTCATGGCCATGCAGGCCCCCGCCTGGGCCGACATCGAGGCGGCGAAAGCCTTCCTCGATGCCGAAATCGGCGAACTCAGCTCGCTGGACCGCGCCGCGCAGGAAGCGGAACTGCAGTGGTTCATCGACGCGGCCAAGCCCTATGCGGGCATGGAAATCAAGGTCGTCTCGGAAACCATCGGCACCCATGAATATGAGGCCAAGGTCCTCGCCCCGGCGTTCGAGGCGATCACCGGCATCAAGGTGACGCACGACCTGATCGGCGAAGGCGACGTCGTCGAAAAGCTGCAGACGCAGATGCAGACCGGCGAGAACATTTATGACGCGTATATCAACGACAGCGACCTGATCGGCACCCACTGGCGCTATCAGCAGGCCCGCAACCTGACCGACTGGATGGCAGGCGACGGCGCTGCGGTCACGAACCCGAACCTCGATCTGGCCGACTTCATCGGCCTGTCGTTCACCACCGGTCCGGACG
>NZ_JBOFBI010000068.1:0-21090 GCF_051645465.1 Tabrizicola sp.
ATTGGGCACCGCCGCCGGGGAACATGAAGACCACGTCGGGGGCATCGCCCAGGCGGCGCTGGGTGAAGACGCGGCGGGGATCGCCTGCCTCGAGCATCGCGGCGGCTTCCTCGTGGCTTGCGGCCACCAGCACCCGGCGGTGTTCAAAGGCGCGGCGGCCTTCTTTCAGCGTATAGGCGACGTCAGCAAGGTTCTGATCGGGGTTCGCGCGGAGGTGCGCGGCCAGCCGGGAGGAGGCTTCACCAAGGGCCGAGGCGCTGCGGGCTGACAGAGTGATCAGCTGGAAAGGCCAGTCGGAGGGTTCCGAGGCCTGAACGGCGGGGGCTTCCTGCACGATCACGTGCGCGTTCGTGCCGCCGACACCGAGCGAGTTCACCCCAGCCCGGCGCGGGCCGTTGCGGCGGGGCCAGTCGGTCAGGCGGTCGTTCACGCGGAAGGGGCTCGACTCGAAGTCGATCGCGGGGTTCGGGGTCTCGAAGTTCAGGCTGGGGGGCATCTGCTTGTGATGCAGAGCGAGGGTGGTCTTGATCAGGCTTGCAACCCCCGCTGCGGTATCGAGATGCCCGATGTTCGTCTTGACACTGCCGATCCGGGCGAAGCCTTTAGCCTGGGTGGTGCGCCGGAACGCCTCGGTCAGGGCTGCCACTTCGATGGGGTCGCCGAGGTAGGTGCCGGTGCCGTGGCATTCGATGTAGTCGACCGTATCGGCGGGTGCCCCCGCCACAGCCAGAGCCGTCGCGACGCAGGCCGCCTGGCCTTCGACCGAAGGCGCCAGATACCCGGCCTTCGCGGCGCCGTCGTTGTTGACCGCGCTGCCTTTGATGACGGCCCAGATATGGTCGCCATCGGCCAGCGCATCGTCCAGGCGGCGGAGGAGCACGGTCCCGGCACCCGAGCCAAAAACCGTGCCTTGCGCCCGGTGGTCGAAGGCATGGCAGACGCCGTCGGGCGACAGGACCTCGCCTTCCTTGTAGATGTAGCCCCGGCCCTGTGGCAGGTCGATCGTGACGCCCCCGGCGAGCGCCATGTCGCATTCGCCGTTCAGCAGCGCCTGAATGGCGTAATGCGTGGCGACAAGCGAGGTGGAGCAGGCGGTCTGGAGCCCCAGGCTTGGCCCCTTCAGGTCGAAGACATGGCTGACCCGCGTGGACAGGAAATCCTTGTCGTTGCCGGTATGGCGCAGAAGGAACATGCCAGTGCTTTCGACCAGCGCGGGGTTCGAGCAGAGGTTGAAGTAGAAGTAGCTGCCCATACCACAGCCAGCAAAGACGCCGATCCGGCCCTTGAAGTTCTCGGGCACGTGGCCGGCGTTCTCCATCGCTTCCCAGGCGACTTCGAGGAATTGCCGGTGCTGGGGATCAAGGATCGCCGCCTCTTTGGGGGAGAAGCCGAAGAATTCGGCATCGAAGCGGTCGAAGCCTTCGAGGAGCGCTGCGTGGGGCACGTAGGCCGGGTTGCGCAGCATGGCGGGGTTTTCGCCCGACGCCAGTATTTCCTCTTCGCTCAGACGCCGGACGGCGGAACGCCCGTCGCGCAGGTTCTGCCAATAGGTCATGATGTCTGCTGCGCCCGGGAGGTGCGCGGCCATGCCGACGATCGCGATGTCGGTATCAGCGGGAAGGTCCTGCATAGCGTCTTTCATTCACTTGCCCTCGCGACACGGCCCCGTGTGCCCGTCTGCGTGGTTCTGGTGGGCAGCCGGTTTCGAACAACACGATAACCGGACCGAGCTTTTGCCGGGTCTGCTCGAACCTTGACCACAAGCACAGCTACTCTGCATCCGTCCGCAAACGATAGACCAATTGGTACCATGAACGATTCGCGTGCCGCCAAAAAATTTTCTCACGCTTTCCTACATCACTACGCCCTGAGAAGCACGAACCTTGGACAGAAAATCGTCAATTCTGCGCGAAAATGGTGGCGTAGCCCTCTGATTTCCCTACTTTGTTGCCCGCCCATCATCAGTATTCTGTAGACAGTCGCAATACCACGCGAGTTTGCTTATTAGAGGGGATGCAAGGCCCCGTTTTCCGGAGAATTGCTTTAAGGTGAGTAGATGCAGCGCAGCAGAACCCGCAAGTTGTTAACCCGGATCCTCTGGTTCGATCCTGGTGCCGTCGAAGAGGTCAAAGAGCCAGTCAAGACGCCGGAAGTCGCACCCGAGCCGGCGCCCGTCGAGAAACCCGCCGAGGCGCGATGGACGGGCGAGCGGGAGCAGGGCGTTCGCGCACCCGGAACCCGGTCGACGAGCCGGGTCCTCTCGCGCAGTCTGACCTGGGGCGAGCCGGGCCGGCGTCTGCCTGACATCTACAGCGATCATTTCGGCCTCAAGGCGCGGCCCTTCGCGTTGACGCCCGACCCGGACTTCCTCTTCTGGCCGCCTGCCCACGAAACAGCCTATGCCATGCTTGAATACGGCGTGCATACCAACGCGCCGATCACCCTGATTACGGGCGAGATCGGCACGGGGAAGACGACGCTGCTTTTGCATCTTGTCCGGTCGCTGGGGCCGGAAATCAAGGTTGGCCTCATCTCGAACCCGCATGGTTCGCGGGCCGAGCTTCTGCGGTGGGTGCTGCAGGCGCTTGAGCAGCCGGCAGAGCCTCACGAAAGCTATGTCGATCTATTTTCGAGGTTCCAGTCGTTTCTTCTGTCCGAATATGCCGAGGGGCGCAGTGTCGTCCTGATCTTTGATGAGGCGCAGAACCTGAGTGCCGAAGCGCTGGAAGAACTGCGCATGTTCATCAACATCAACTCGGGCAAGGACGAGGTTCTGCAGCTTGTGCTGATCGGCCAGCCCGAGCTCAGGGACCTTGTGTCCCGGCCGGGAATGCGGCAGTTCGTGCAGCGTGTGGCGTCGAGCTATCACCTGACGGCGATGGACCTGAGGACGGTTCGGGGGTACATTCAACATCGACTGAAGGTCGCGGGTTGCGACCAACGGGTTTTCACTCCATCGGCTATCACGATGATTTTTGACTTGACCAAAGGCGTTCCGCGTCTTGTGAACCAGATTTGCGATCTTTCCATGGTTTACGCATTTACCAAGGGCAAGCCCACGGTCACCAAGGCGACCGTCAGGCAGGTTGTGGCCGATGGCATTTTCTTCTCGGCCCAAGCCGCAAGCGATACGAATGAGAAATTGGAATGACTCTGGACCTGCGTTTCTACCTGCACATGATGCTTCGGCGGTTGCCTATCCTGTTGGCAATCGTGTTTGCCACGACGACCGCTGGTGTCTTCTATGCCATGTCTCTGCCGCCGGTCTTCCGGGCTGAGGCGAGGCTTCTGATCGAGAACGCGCAGATACCGGACGAGCTGGCGGCATCCACGGTACGCTCGACGGCCGACGAGATCCTTCTGGCGATCCAGCAGCGCATCCTGACGCGCGACAACCTGATGGACATCGCGGAACGTCACAACCTCTTTGCCCAGATGCCCGAATTGCCGCCCGACGAGAGGCTGGGGCAGGTTGCGGGTCGGGTGGCGATCTACATGCCGACGATGCAGGGCAATACGGGTGTCGTGACGGTGTCGTTTGCCGACTCGGATCCAGCACTGTCGGCCAGTGTGACGAACGAGATCGCGGAACAGGTCCTGCAATGGAACACCGAGCTTAGAACGGCGGCCTCTGGCAGCACGCTCGACTTCTTCGAGCAGGAAGTGCGGCGGCTGACGGACGAACTGGCCCAGCAGAACGCCGCGATCCTTGAGTTCGAGCAGAACAACCGCGACGCGCTGCCGGAAAGCATCGAGTATCGCCGGACCCGGCAGGCCTCGCAGCAGGAGCGCCTGTTGTTGGTTGACCGCGAACTCGCGGCCCTGCGCGACCGGCGCGAGCGCCTGGCCGAGCTTTATGACCGGACCGGTCGGCTGGTTACGTCGAGCGAGGATCGGACGCCTGAGGAAGAGCGGCTGGATCAGGTCCGCCAGGAACTGGCATCCGCGCTGGTCGTGCTTTCGCCGTCGAACCCCAGGGTTCGGGCGATGCAGATGGAGGTCGAAGCACTAGAGGAAGCCGTGGAAGAGCAGCTCGATGCCTCTGGTGGCGGGAGGCTGACGGCCTTCGAGGTCCAGATGCTTGATATTGACGGGCAGATCTCTGACCTGGCCGAGCAGAAGGCGCTGATCGAAAAGGATCTGGTGGTGCTTGACGCCACGATCGAGGCCACACCTGGCAACGCGATCCGCCTTGCCGAGCTGCAAAGCGACTATGAAACGCTGCGCGTTCAGTATGAGCAAGCCGTGTCGAGCTTGTCCGAGGCTCGCATGGGGGACCGTATCGAGATCACGGACCGTGGGCAGCGCATCACGGTGATCGAAAAGGCTGTGCCGCCCGCCCACCGGGCCGAACCCAACCGCAAGCGGATCACCATCGCGTCCTTTGGGGCAGGGGTGATCTTTTCGGGTGCGCTGGTGTTCCTGCTGGAAATCATGAACCAGAAGATCCGCCGTCCTGCCGAGCTGACGAGGGCAATTGGAACCGCCCCTTTCGGAACGGTCGGGTTCATCGATGTCAGATCGCGCGCCAGTCGCGTGTTCGCTGGGATGTGGGCGGGTCTGGCCGTCGTTCTGGTCAGCGCGTCGGTCCTCCTCCTTATGATTCACATGTATGTGGCGCCTATCGACACGCTTCTGCGCCGGGTCATGGGGCAACCCGCTACCGAGACGACCGCGGAAAACGCGGCCACCAGCATTTCTGAGTAGGCTTCCATGGAACGGATACAAACTGCGCTCGCCAAGGCCCGAGCAGCCCGAGAGCGCAAACTGGAGGCGGTGGGACAGCCCTCTTCCGCGAAGTCCGCATTGTCAGGTCATTGGCTCGATCTTGCGAAGCTTTCGCTAGATATGGGTGTGCTCGACAGCAACCGGATCATCGCCCACAACTCGACCCCGGGCTCGGCCAGTTTCGACGTCATGCGCACGAACCTTTTGCGCACGCTGCGCCTGAACGGATGGACAAGGGTCGCCGTCACTTCGCCGACCGCCGGCTGCGGGAAGTCTACCGTGACGCTCAACCTTGCGTTCAGCCTCGCCCGTCTGGCGGACATCAAGATTCTCGTGGTCGAACTGGACCTGCGGCACCCTTCCATGGTTCGGATTCTGGGTGCCCGGCCCGGCCAGAACTTTGCTGGAATGCTTAAGGGAGCGAGGCCAGACCTTTCCCAGATCCGGCGCTGGGGAAAGAACCTGGCCTTTGCCATAAGCTCGAACGCCTTTGAAAGCCCGGCGGAGCTGCTTTCCGCGTCGCGGACCGCCGACATGATCGACGAGATCGAGGCAATGCTTCGTCCCGACGTGATCCTGTTCGATATGTCGCCGATGCTGGTGAATGACGACGCGATTGCTTTTCTCGACCAGGTCGATTGTGCGCTTATGGTGGCAGCGGCCGAGGAAACGACCGCAACCGAGGTCGAGCGCTGCGGGAAGGAGCTGGCCAAGCGGACACAGGTGCTGGGCGTTGTGCTGAACAAATGCCGTTACCTGGATCGGAACGCCGGTCGGGCCTATCCGGAGTAAGGCCGCGCAATTCTGGTTGCGTAGCTAACTCATTGACACCCATCGTTTCTTGGTCGCTACTGAGCGAACGGGGGCCAGGGCTGACCGCCCCGAACACTCCGATTACAAATAAGAACAATCAACACAGGGAGTTATAGATGTTTATGCGCGCAAAGTTGCTTGCCGCTGTTGCGGCCGTTACGCTGAGTCTCGGATCGACTACCGCCACGCTGGCCGAAACCCCGGCGGATACCTTCGTTCAGGCCTGGACGATAGATGATATGATCAGCCTCGATCCGGCTGAAGTGTTCGAGTTCTCGGCCTCTGAAATCCTTGGCAACAGCTATGAGCCGCTGATCAGCTATGATCTGAACGATGTGTCCAAGATCTTCGGTGTGGTGGCCGATACCTGGACGCTTTCCGCCGATGGCAAGACGATGTCCTTCACCGTCAAGCAGGGCAAGAAGTTCGCCTCGGGCAACGATCTGACGGCCGAGGACGTGGTGTTCAGCCTGGTCAGGGCCGTGAAGCTGGACAAGTCGCCCGCCTTCATCCTCGGCCAGTTCGGCCTGACTCCGGACAATGTCGAGACGATGGTCAAGCAGACCGGCGACTATAGCTTTGATTTCACCATGGATCAGGCCTATGCGCCGACGTTCCTGCTCTACTGCCTGACCGCGACCGTCGCCATGGTGGTGGACAAGGACCTTGTCATGGCCAACGAGGTTGACGGCGACTACGGCTACAACTGGCTGAAGACCAACTATGCCGGGTCCGGCGCCTTCATCATCCGCGAATGGCGTGCCAACGAGGCGGTCGTGCTGGAGCGCAACGACAATTATGACGGCCCGAAGCCCGCCCTGGCCCGTTCCATCTACCGCCACGTCCCCGAAGCCGCGACCCAGCGGCTGCTTCTGGAAAAGGGTGACATCGACGTCGCACGCGACCTTCTGCCGGAAGAGATCGAGGCCCTGTCAACCAACCCCGACATCCGGATTGAATCGGGCGTGAAGGGCACGATCTTCTACATGGCGCTGAACCAGAAGAACGAATTCCTGGCGAAGCCCGAAGTGCGCGAGGCGATGAAGTATCTGGTGGACTATGAGGCGATTGCCGACACCATCGTCAAAGGCAAGATGGATACGCACCAGACCTTCCTGCCCTCCGGCTTCCTTGGCGCGCTGGACAGCAACCCCTACTCGCTGAACGTGGCCAAGGCGAAGGAGTTGTTGGCTGCCGCGGGTCTCCCCGATGGCTTCACCGTCACGATGGACACCCGCAACACGCCTGATGTGACCGCGATTGCCCAGGCCGTGCAGCAGACCATGGCCGAAGCCGGGATCACGCTGGAAATCATCCCCGGCGACGGCGGTCAGACGCTGGAGAAATACCGCGCGCGGACGCATGACATCTACATCGGCAACTGGGGGCCGGACTATCAGGACCCCCACACCAACGCGACCTTCGCGCGCAACCCCGACAACAGCGACACGGCAGAGGCGAAGCCGCTGGCCTGGCGTAACTCCTGGGAAATCCCGGAAATGACCGCCAAGGCCGACGCTGCCGTGCTGGAAACCGATGCCGAAAAGCGCGCGGCGATGTACCGCGAGCTGCAGGAAGAGCATCAGAAGACCTCGCCGTTCATCATCATGTTCCAGGAGTCGGACGTGTTCGCCTTCCGCTCGAACGTGAAGGGCTACATCATCGGCCCGTCGTTCAACGACAACTCGTTCCGGGGTGTCACCAAGGAATGACCGACATCGGGTCAAACCCGGCGGAGGGGCGCGGAAGCGCCCTTCCTGCGTTTATCTGGAAGGCCTTCAAGCTTCTCTTGACCGTGGCCGTGACCTTCCTTGGCCTTCTGCTGGTCACCTTCCTCATCAGCCATGTGATCTCGGTCGACCCGGTTCTGGCCGTGGTGGGGGACCGGGCCAGCAAGGCGACCTATGACAAGATGTTCATCGAGATGGGCCTCGACCGCCCGCTTTACGAGCAGTTCTGGATCTATATCCAGAAAGTCCTGTCGGGGGATTTCGGCAATTCGTTCCTCACGAAAAAGCCAGTGATCGAGGACCTCGCCCGCGCCTTCCCGGCGACGGTGGAGCTGGCGACGCTGGCGATCATCATCGGCACACTCTTTGGCATTCCCTTGGGGATCATCTCGGCGGTCAAGGCGGGCAAGCCCATCGACCAGTTCGTCCGCATCATCGGCCTGATCGGTTATTCCGCCCCGATCTTCTGGCTGGGCCTGCTGGGCCTTCTGGTCTTCTACGCCAATCTGGGCTGGATTTCCGGGCCGGGGCGCATTGATATTGCTTATGAATACTCGATCTCGCCTGGCACCGGCATGCTTCTCGTCGACAGCGCCCTGCAGGGCCAGTGGGAGGCGTTCCGCAACGCGTTCTCTCACATCATCCTGCCCGCCTCGCTGCTGGGCTACAACGCGATGGCCTACATCGCCCGGATGACCCGCAGCTTCATGCTGACAGAGCTTGCGCAGGAATATGTAACCACCGCGCGGGTCAAGGGCGTGCCGGAATGGCGGATCATCTGGGTCCATGCGCTGCGCAACGCAGCCGTGCCGCTGGTCACGGTAATCGCCTTTTCCTATGGCAGTCTGCTTGAAGGTTCGGTGCTGACCGAGACGGTGTTCGCCTGGCCGGGCCTCGGGCTTTACCTGACCAACAGCCTGCAGGTGGCCGACATGAATGCCGTTCTTGGCGGCACGTTGGTGATCGGAGCGATTTTCGTCGGGCTGAACCTGCTGTCGGATCTTCTCTACAACCTTCTCGACCCCCGGGTCCGCCGTCGCGGGGGCAAGTCATGACCCGCCGCGAGTGGCTTTTGTCCGATGCGCCCACGTCGCGGAGCCAGGCCCGCTGGGGGCAAAGCTACCGCACCTGGCTGGCGCTGAAATCGAACCGGCTGGCGATGGTGGGCCTGTGGATCGTGATCGTCCTGATCCTGCTTGCCATCTTCGCACCCGTGCTTGCGCCATATAGCCCGGTAGAGGGCATCGGCGGCCTGCGCGGCGCAAGGCTGGAGCCGCCGTCCTGGGCGCATCCGTTTGGGACCGACGATCTGTCGCGCGATATCCTTAGCCGGGTGATCCACGGCGCGCGCATCACGCTGCTGGTCGTCCTTCTGGTGGCAGTGATCGCCACGCCCATCGGCCTCGCGGTGGGCACGGCGTCGGGGTATTTCGGCGGCTGGGTCGATGTGGTGCTGATGCGGATCACCGACATCTTCATGGCCTTCCCCCGCCTGATTCTGGCGCTGGCCTTTGCCTCGGCCCTCGGCCCCGGCATCGAGAACGCCATCATCGCCATCGCCATCACCGCCTGGCCGCCCTATGCGAGACTGGCTAGGGCCGAGACGCTAACCATCCGCGACACCGACTACATCAATGCCATCCGGCTTCAGGGCGCCTCATCGCTGCGCATCCTCTGGGGCCATGTGACGCCCTTGTGCCTGTCATCCGCTGTCGTGCGGGTGACGCTGGACATGGCGGGGATCATCCTGATCGCAGCCGGTTTGGGCTTCCTCGGCCTCGGCGCGCAACCGCCGCAGCCGGAATGGGGGGCGATGATCGCGGGCGGCAGGCGGTTCATCATCGACCAGTGGTGGGTCGCCACCATGCCCGGCCTTGCGATCTTCATCGTGGCGCTTGGCTTCAACCTTCTGGGCGACGGCCTGCGCGACGTCCTTGACCCGAAGGCGCGCAAATGACCCTTCTTCACGTCGAAGACCTGCGCGTTACCTTCCCCACGCGGCAAGGCCCCTCCGAGGTGGTGCGCGGCGTCACCTTCGCCCTGGGCCGCGAACGCCTTGGGATCGTCGGCGAAAGCGGGTCGGGTAAGTCGCAGACGGGGCGAGCGCTTCTGGGCCTGACCCCACCCCCCGGCATCGCCACCGCCAAACGGCTGGAGTTCGACGGCATCGACCTGCGCCACGCCACCCCCGCACGCTGGCGCGAGTTGCGCGGAATCCGGATGTCGATGATCATGCAGGATCCCAAGTTCTCGCTGAACCCGGTGATGAAGATCGGCCGCCAGCTGATGGAGGCCGCCCGCCGCACAGCTGGCCGGGCCGAGGCGCGCGATCAGGCAATGGCGATGCTTGAGGCGGTGCAAATCCGTGACCCCGAGCGCGTCTTCCGCGCCTACCCGCATGAGCTGTCAGGCGGCATGGGACAGAGGGCAATGATCGCGATGATGCTGATCACCGAACCTGACCTTCTGATCGCGGACGAGCCCACCTCGGCTCTCGATGTGACGGTACAGATCGAGGTTCTGCGCATCCTTGACCGGCTGGTGACCGACCGCGGCATGGGCCTGATCTTCATCAGCCACGACCTGCGGCTGGTCAGCAGCTTTTGCGACCGGGTGCTGGTGATGTATGCGGGCCGGGTGGTCGAGGAACTGGCCTCCGCTGACCTTGCCCGCGCCCAGCACCCCTACACGCAGGGCCTGTTCAAGTGCCTGCCTCAGGTGACCGGCAGCGCCCGCCCGCTGCCGACCCTGCAGCGCGATGCGGAATGGGCGCGCTGATGGGGCTCTTGGACATCGAAAACCTTGAGGTGACCTTTGGCGCGGCGGGCAACCGGGTCAGGGCGGTGCGCGGGGTGTCGCTGTCGGTGACCAAGGGCGAAAGCTACGGCATCGTCGGCGAAAGCGGATCGGGCAAGTCGACAATCCTGCGGGCGATCTGCGGTCTCGCCCCGATCAGCGGCGGTCAGGTCCGCCTTGACGGCACGCCCCTCCGCCATCCGCGCGAGCCCGCGTTCTATCGCCGCATCCAGATGGTGTTTCAGGACCCCTATGCGTCCTTGCACCCCCGCCATACGGTGGACCGGGTGCTGTCGGAACCCCTTGCGATCCATGGCTTTTCCGACGCCGAAACCCGCATCGAACAGGCGCTGAAGGACGTGGGCCTTGGTCACGGCTTCCGCTTCCGCTATCCCCATCAGCTGTCCGGCGGCCAGCGTCAGCGCGTCGCCATCGCCCGCGCGCTGATCCTGGAACCGCAGGTGCTGCTACTTGACGAACCCACCTCCGCGCTCGACGCCTCGATCCAGGCCGAGGTGCTGAACCTTCTCGACCGCCTGCGCGCCGAACGCGGGCTGACCTTCGTGCTGGTCAGCCACGATCTGGCCGTCGTGTCGCACATGTGCGACCGGCTTCTCGTCATGCAGCACGGCATGGCTGTCGAGGAGCTGACGCGCGAAAACCTGCAATCCCGAGCCGCTACCCAAAGCTATACGCGCGCGCTTCTGACGGCTTCCGAAGGGTACCTGCCGCAAGCTTCCAAGGCGTCATGACGCCGCCCAGCCGACCTTAGAAGAGCGCAACCGGGTCCTGCCACAGCCACTTGAAGGAATGTCGATCCGACCAAACCGGCGGCTCGAAGAACAGACTTCGCGACATCGCCTCTCCGACCTCATGGCTCTCTGGCAGGTTACGTGGCCCGGACTGCCTGCTGGTCTGCTGCTGAATGAAAAGGTGGCAAATCGCCTTTCAAATCAGCCATGCGACAATTTGCATGTCTGAAAAAGAACACATTCTATGCAACTTAAGGTTGTATGTATTTTGGCCCGGATTCGACCAGTTACCCGAGAGTTGTTCACCAAACGGCGATAATCCCAAGAAAAACCCTCGGAGACCGAAGCGCCCACAACCTTGGATTGCGCGTTCGCCGCACTCACCTGTTGCCCCAAATTGATCTGGTGTTCATACTTTAGGCTACTTTAGAAGCAATAACGCAGCATAAGTGATTCTGTCTTTCGGTGCGGCAGCGTATGGAGTGTGTTCGGAATGTTGCCAATAGCGCTAAAATCGGACAAGAACGGCGACGGTATTGACGGCGATGAGTTGAAGCCAGGCACTTCTCTGTTGCAGGGCCAGTACACTATTGAAGAGTTTCTGAACAGCGGCGGCTTTGGCATCACCTATCTTGCCCGCGACTCGCTCAATCGACGCGTCGTGATCAAGGAATGCTTCCACGGGTCGTTCTGCCGCAGGTCCAAGACGTCGGTCGGCGCGCGGTCACGGTCGCATCAGGGTGAGTTCCGCTCGCTTGTCGGGCTGTTCGTGCGCGAGGCTTTCAGCCTGTCGAAGCTCAAGCACCCCAACATCGTGGGCGTGCACCAGGTGTTCGAAGACAACAACACCGCATACATGGCGCTGGACTACATTGAGGGTGGCGACCTTTTTGAGATGCTGGAGGATGGCGCGGAGAAGCTGTCTGCTGACCAGATCATGGGGATGCTCAAGAAGCTGCTTGGTGCGCTTAGCTACCTCCACTCCCAAGGCGTTCTGCATCGTGACATCTCGCCCGACAACATCCTGTTGAACAAGGCTACCGGCGAGCCGGTTCTGATCGACTTCGGCGCCGCGAAAGAAGAGGTCGCAACTGCAGGACGGGCTCTGTCGGCACTGCGGGTCGTCAAGGACGGCTACTCGCCGCAAGAGTTCTACATCAACGGCAGCGAACAGAGCCCGTCGAGCGATCTTTTCTCGCTTGGGGCCACGTTTTATCATCTGATATCCGGCGAGACGGCCCCGAACGCGCAGGCCAGGCTTTCGGCCGTCGCCATGCGCGAACCGGATCCTTACGTACCGCTTGACGGCAGAATTGAGGGCTATCCGCCGGTCTTCCTGCGCGCGATCGACCAGGCGATGAGCATGTTTCCAAAGGACCGAATTCCTTCGGCGCAAGCCTGGCTGGAGATGCTGGATCCCCCCGCGGCTCCAAGGCCGGCATCAAGGCCGCTTGGCCAAACTGCCACGCCCCGGACAAAGACGCTGACTGAGACACAGACGCCGGCCGTTAAGCCGCGCGGTTCACAGACTGTGCTCGTCGCCGCATTTGCGGTTGTGGTAATGATCGCCGTGGGCACGCTTTGGACCGGAGGCCAATCAATTGTAAGGGACGATGCGGTCCCGGAAGTGCCGGAGACTGTGACGGCCAGTGCTGGTTCTGCTCCGTCGATCCCGAAAACGACAGTCGCCAGCGGCGAAGCGGTCTCGGAAGTAGCGGAAACGGCAACTGCGATTGTGGCATCCGACCCGTCGGTTCCCAAAACACCGGCGATCAGCGGCGATGCCGCGGAAGAAACGGAGGTTGCGTCCGTCACGCCCGACGCCGCGCCTGTTGAGCCTGTCGTCGCGGCCGAACCTGTCGAGGAACCTGTGGCGGAAACCGGCGTGGTCGAGCCGACCCCCAATCCAGCCGCTGACGCCAGTCCCTCAGCCACCGCCGATGCTGATCCCTCAGCCACCGCCGATGCCGGTCCCTCAGCCACCGCCGATGCCGGTCCCACGGCCACCGCCGATCCAGGTCCCGCGGCCACCGCCGATGCTGATCCTACGGCCACCGCTGATGCCGGTCCCGTTGCGCCTGCCGATACCGGTGTCGTGGAGACTGCGGCCAGTACGACCGCCGAGCCGGCGGTTGAGCCTGTCCCCGCGCCGGTCGCCGAAAGCACCGCTTCGTTGGAGTCGGCGGACGAGCCTGCGGAAGCGCCGGCGCCTTCGCCCGCCTCCGAAGTAACGGCGGTAGTCGAAGAGGCCCCTGAGGTTGGGACCGATCCGATTTCACCGGAAGCCGCGGCAGGTCTGTCGATTGCGCCTGCGGTTCGCGTGCCGTTCCTGGCCGATGGGGAGAATGCTGCGCTTGTCGGTACAGTGCTTCCGGGCGCGCCGTCATGGATGCAACCGGGCCAGAGAATTGTCGAAGTCAATGGTGCGCCCGTGCGCGGCGACTCGGACATGGGCGCGCTGATTGCGGACGGCAAGGACTTGTCGGCAACGACTGAAGTGCAGGCCATCTTCGGGGTCGAGGCTTTCCCCGGTGCAGATATCATCCGGAAGACCGAAATGCTCCCGGTCGTCGAGCGGGTCGCACTGAAGAACGGGATGACCTTCGATATCGTTCCCTCGGCCGCTGGTCCCGTGGTTTCGGTTGCCGAGATTCCCGAAGCCATCGAAACCGACCTGCAGGTCGGCGACGTTCTGGTCGCTTATGCGACAACCCAAGAGCGGCTGGACGCAGAGAAGACCTTGGCCAGTATCCTGACACGGGAGCTTGGAAACGGCGTCAGGACCTTCAGCTTTGCGGTCGACCGCAATGGCAGCCTTTTCGTCGCTTTCTTCACACTGACCGAAGGGCAGTGATCCGATGCTACCCAAGGATCAAGCAAAGGGATTGATTGAGGACGGTTCGGGGTTGGCATGACGTGGCGTCTCCTCCCTCCGCACGATGATGTTGGAAGCAAGCAGTTCGCGACGAATATGTGTTGCCTGCTTAAGTCGCATCACACGGATGTAAAGACGCTTGCGCCAGGAAGCCTGTGAAGGGCAGCTGACTTGTCGGGCGAGTTGCGGCCCAACCTTTGATTGCGGAAAATGGCAGTCTGATGCGAAATCAGCCCTCCGAGCCATCCAATGTAACAGATGAAAGTCGACGACCTGCTGGTAAAGAAGAGCGTAAAGTATGCGGAGATCTGAATTGGCTTCATGCCATTCCGCAGCAGACCGAAGAAGTGCTCGCCCGACGCATGGTGAGGAATGATTTGGCAGAGCTGAGCGATAGCATTGACCAAATGGAAAGCCACGAGAGGCGGCCGATGCTGCTGTACGTCGCTGAGCATGGTCGGGGCAAAACAAGGGCCGAGTGCGCATGCGCAGGCGAGTTCTGGCGGACAAGTATCTGGAATCCATTAGAGTCTTGGCCTGACCGCAGCTTTGGCAGATTGCATTCAAGCAGCGCCGGAAGCAATCGGCGGCCATGGCACCAAGCGGCTTGGACACCTCAAAGCGCCATCATGCTGAATTGTTTTCCAAAAGCGCGACAATCATCCCAATTAGACCGCAATTCAGCCCAAGATTCCACATGAAATCAGAGCTTGATCAGCACTGGAAGTGGCAGGCTGTCCTTGATTCGGGTGCAGCGACAAGTGTCACGGGCGCAGGGAAATCGTTGCGCAGATGTCGGTTTGTTTAATTTCTGGGAGACAGTAACATGAGGAATGTCTTGAACTATACAGGTGGTGTCGCGCTTCGCGCCATTGGGGTCGCGGCGATGGTCCTTATGCCAAGCATTGCGTTCTCCGAGGAGGTCACACTGAAGTCGGCCGACGGCACTGTGAACCTTGTTGGCGAGTTCGTCGAGTTCAACGATGACAACTATGTCATTCGCACCGCGCTTGGCGAACTTCGTATCGCCGCCAGCCGGGTGCGTTGCGAAGGCGCAAGTTGCCCGGTATTCGAGACGGCGACCGCAAATGTGCGCATCGCGGGCTCTGACACGGTGGGTCTTGGCCTGATGCCGCTTCTGATGAGCGGATATGCCGGTTACCTGAATGCCGAAGCCACGATCACCAACACCCAGGTCGAAAACCAGATCCTCGCGTCCTTCATAGGCGATGCGGGCTTCGGCGACGATCTCGGTTCGATCCTGGTGACCGCGACGCGGTCGGGTGATGCCTTCAAGACGCTCTTGGACGGCAGCGCGCAGATCGGCATGTCCTCGCGCAGGATCACTCCTGAAGAAGCGCGTGCCCTGCGCGATGCGCAGAAGGGCAACATGGTCAGCATCGGCCAGGAACACATCATCGCGGTCGACAGCCTTGTGCTGATCGTGAACCCGGCCAACAAGATGGAGCAGATCTCGATCCAGGACCTGCAGCGCATCTATTCCGGCGAAGTCACCAACTGGTCGCAACTGGGTGGTGAGGATCTGCCGATCACAGTGATTACGCGGGCCGAAGGCTCGGGCACCCTGGCCGTCTTCAACGACCGCATCTTCGGCGAAAACGCGCCCGCGGCCAACCCAGCGTTCAAGGTCGTCGACGACAACAACGAAGTCGCAAGCCTTGTAAACGAAACGCCCGGCGCCATCGGTTATGTCGGCTACGCCTTCCAGCGCGGCGCCAAGCCTCTGGTCCTGATCAACGAATGCGGCATTCCGGCCGAGCCGGACCCGTTCTCGGCGAAGACCGAAGAATACGCCCTTCAGCGCCGCCTCTATCTCTACACGACCGCGGATGCCGACGAAGCGACCAAGAAGTTCGTCGAGTTCACGCAGAACGAGGCGTCGGACGCGGTGGTCGCCAAGGCAGGTTTCATCGACCTCGGCATCAAGGAACGTGAACAGTCGATGGAAAGCCCGCGTGCAAAGGCGCTGCTGACGGCAGATGTCGATGATTTCGAGGGCAACGTCATCCGGGAAATGCTGGGCGTGATGAGCGAGTTTGACCGTCTGTCAACCACGTTCCGCTTCCGTCTGGGATCGACGTCGCTTGACGAACGCGGCATTGCCGACATGAAGCGGCTTGTCGACTATCTGGCGGGCTCGCCCGAGGGCACCAAGGTCACCATGGTCGGCTTCACCGATGATATTGGCGCCTTCGAGTCGAACCTGGCGCTTAGCCGGGAACGGGCGCGCCAGGTCGTGGACGAGGTCAAGGCAGCGGGCGGCGAGACACTTGCCGGGATCGAGTTCGATGCTCTGGGCTACGGTGTCATCGCGCCGTCGGCCTGCAACAGCTCGGAAGCTGGCCGCGCCATCAACCGCCGGGTTGAAGTGTGGATCAGCCGTCCGCAAGGCTGACCGGGGCCTGGCGCGGTCGGCCATTCCTGCCGCGCCGTCCCTCAGAAGTTTAAATCGGGCCGGACCTTCGGGTCCGGCAGCACCTTAACATCGGGCGCCCAATCGCGTTTTCCCGCAACAGAAAGGCATGCAGTCATGATCGGTCGCGGCGATTCTTCCGCATTCAGCTTTGGCAAAGCCGCTCTGGCAGCCATGACGATCGAAAGCACGGCGTCTTCGCCGACCTTTGCGCAGGAAGCCTTGCTGATCCAGGAAAGCGCGCAGCTTGGCGAAGCGACGCTGATTCCGGCAAAGCTTGACATCGTGGACGTGGGCGCGGTGGAGCGTATCGACTATGCAAGCCGGCTCAGCCTTCTCAGCCAACAGATTGCCGCCAACGCCTGCTACCTCGCCGCCGGCATCGATGCCGATCTTGCAAAAGAGCTGCTGATCAAGGAACTCGCGGAGTTTGACCAGTACATCGCCGCTTTGCGGAACGGCGACCCCTCGCTTGGGATCATCGGGGCTGAAGAGCGGTCAAAGACCCTTAAGCACATCGACGAAGTCGAGGCGGTCTGGAAGCCCTTCAAGGCGGCTGCCGAAGCGATAATCGCGGGTCAGGATATCGAAAAGAACGTGGCCCTGATCAGCTCGACCAACATGACCCTGCTGGAGCGTACCGCAATCCTTGTAACGGATATGAACGCGGAATACGCGAACCCCGCCGAGCTGACGCAGGCCAATGCTATGGTGATCGAAATTGCCAGCCGTCAGACCATGCTGATCCAGCGCATTTCCAAGGATCTTTGCGGCATCGAGACGGGCAATCCGACTCTCGGGACCAAGGAAGATCTGAAGAAGACTGTTGAGTTGTTCGAGGTATCGCTGACGGCATTGCTGAACGGGATGCCCGAAGCTGGGGTCATGGTGCCGCCGACGCCCGAGATTTTGGCCAGCCTTCAGGCCGTGTCGGCAGAATGGACACCAATCAGGGAACGATTGCTGTCCGTCGAAGCGATGGAGGTGATCCCCGACGAAGAACGGGTGAAGCTTTTCGAGGACCTGGATCACGTCGGTCAGACGATGCAGGCAGTTGTGGACAAGTACCGCACCTTTGCCAAACAGCATCTGTGAAATGATCTGGTGACCACCATCACCCGAAGCTTGATCGTCCCAGGAGACAGAGAATTGCGGGCCATAAGCGATCGAATCCTTGCTGCACGCGTCGGCGCTTGGCTTCTGGCCGCGATTTTTCGCGAGTCCAGCATACAGCGGCTGCTGGCCGCCGGATTAGGTCGCCTGAAATGCCTGCCGACAGAAGGCGTGGCCACCCCCCCGCCGGGCAGCCACTTGCCCCCCAAAGTTCCTACACCTTCACCAGTTTCGACAGAAACTCAAATGCGAACACATGTGTTCAGTGCCTCATGCTTCAAAAGGTTTGCCGAAATGACCCATAAGTCTTGTTCAACCATCGTCGTCGGCAAAGCCGCTCTGGCAGTTGCGTTGTCGTGTGGATGCCTAGCTCTTCCGCTGGCCGCCCAGGAAGCCGCAGAGGCTCCGGCAAAGAGCGCCATAGAAGACGTCGGTGCCTCGGCCCGCGTCGAAATCTCGGGCGAGTTGCGTGTTCTTACCCAGGAGCTTGCCACGAACGCATGCTTCTATCTCGCCGGAGTGAGTGTCGAGGACACCAAGGCCGACCTGATCGAGTCGATTGAGGAATTTGATGAGATTGTCGAAGCGCTGCGCAACGGCGACGAAGAAATGGGCGTCATCGGCCCGGAACCGCAAGCTAAAACGCTTAGGCTTCTTGATGAGATCGAGGCGCTGTGGGGGCCATACAGAGCTGCGGCCGAGGGGGCTGTCTCCGGAGACAACGTCGAACAGAATTCCGTCTATCTGGCCGAACACAACCAAGCCTTGCTGGAGACGGCCATCGTTCTGGCTTCGGCGGTAAACGCTGAATACGCAAACCCGGCAGAGCTGACTCAAGCGAATGCGATGGTGATCGACATCTCTGGACGGCAAGCGATGCTGACCGAGAAGATGCTGAAAGAAGTCTGCGGGGTCGACACCGGAAACGCCGCTTACGGAACGCCAGAGGGTTTGCGGGAAACGATTGCCCTGTTTGACGTGTCGCTGAACGCCCTGGCCACCGGCATGCCGGAAGTGGGCGTGATCGAACCTCCCACGTCGGAAATCTCGGATGCACTGCAGGCCGCCTTGGCGGATTGGGCCCCTCTAAAGGCCATGATTCAGGAAGTCGCTGACAAAGCCGCCCCTCCCCAGGACGAAGAGAGCGAGCTTTTTTCGGACGTAGAGGAGCTGCAGGAGATGATGGAGGAGACGACCGAGCAATATCGTGAATTCGCCGCTCTTAAGAAGTGACGATGTGCCAATCACGCAGATCAGGGCCTGTCCCATGCTGGATACAAGTGGCGAACAGCTTCCTGCAGAGGCCCGCGCGGTTCCGCGTGAACGGCTCGATTTGCTAAGTGACACAATCATGGGAAGCGCGTCCCTCGACCGAGAAAACACTAGAAAGCAGTACCTCACCGGATAACCGTCTGCCCAACGTTGTTCGTGCAAAGACGCCCGCCGCCTCAAACACGTAAGCCCGCCACAAAGGAGTTACTAAGTTGTTCACCAAACCCAAAAGACCCCTCGGCAAGGCAGCTTGCATTCTGGCGCTTGCCGCAGTGGTCGGCGGGGCGTCGCCTCTGCCGCTGACCGCACAGATTGTCGGAAGTGACGGACTCGGCGTGCTGTCGGCGCAGCCCCTGCGCGCCGATATGCTCCGTAATGACTGGGCACCGTTACAGGCGGATCTTGTCATCAAGGCTGAGCTCGCCATTGAGGACGTCGGCGCCTCTGCCCGCGTCGACTACTCAGGGCGTCTCAGGATGTTTAGCCAGAAGATCGCTGGCAAAGCCTGCCAGTTCGCAACGCACCAGGACGCTCAGCACAAAGAGATCCTGATCGACGCGATCGCGCAGTACGAAAAGTTCATCATCGCCCTTCGTGACGGCGATGAATCGATCGGTATCTTCGGTCCCGAACCTCGCGCTAAGACGCTCAGGGACATTGAGGCGCTCCTGGTGATCTGGAAGCCATACCGCGCGGCGGCGGAAGCGGTCGCCGAGGGCCAGGATATCGAGAAGAACCTCGACTATCTTGCTGAAAACAATGAAATTCTGTTGAAGGCTGCCAGCGATCTCGCCTCAGATATCAATGCGGAATACGCCAACCCGGCCGAGATGACCCAAGCAAATGCAATGGTAATCGACATCGCCGGACGGCAGAGGATGCTGACACAGAAGATGGGGAAAGAAGCCTGCGGTGTTGAGACTGCCCATCCGGCTTTCGGCACCGTTGAAGACTTGCGCGCTACGGCCGCTCTCTTTGATGTGTCTCTGAACGCCTTGATTACCGGCATGCCAGAGGCTGGGGTCATGCCGCCGCCGACGCCCAAGATTGCCGCTGATCTACAGACGATCAAAGAGGAATGGGACGGTATAAAGGTCGATATCGAGGCTTTCGCGGTCGCCGGCAAAGGACCCGACGGGTCAGAGACCGATCTTTACGACCGCCTCGAAGTCTTGCGCGAACACATGAAGCTTATCGTCGAGGATTATCGCGACTTTGCCGCACTCAAGATCTGACATGCAGCACCGCGCCGTCGAACAGAACCGTACCTTAGGAGACAACTTTTTATGAACATGCCCAACCGTCTTGCGGCCCTTTCAGCGCTTGCCATTGTAGCCGCCTTTGCGGTCCAGACCTCCGCCTCGGCTCAAGCTATACGTTCCAGCGGTGCGGGCCAGCATACGACATCGCGGCCGACTGGCGACGAGTACGCGGGACTAGTCCAGCTGACCGAAGGAAATCGCTTCCTCGAGGACGTTGGGGGAAGCGCGCGCATCGCCCTGGCGGGCAAGCTGCGGATGCTGAGCCAGCGGATCGCATCCTCTGCCTGTCATTACGCGGCGGACGTGGCGACCGACAAGTCGCTTGATACGTTGCTGAAGGCGAAGGCCGAGTACAACAGCATCCTGACCGCGCTGACTGACGGCGATGAAAGCCTTGGAATCATCGGCGCCGAAAGCCAGCGTCGCACGCTTGAGGCGATCCAGGCTGTCAGAGACCAGTGGACGCCCTATGAGGCCGCGCTGGACGCGATCGTCGCGGGCACGGACGTTGAGGCAAACTTTGCGCATGTGGCCCAAAGCAACCTGGCGCTGCTCAACTTGGCGAACGTGCTGACAAGCGAAGTGTCTGCCGAATACTCGAACCCGGCGGAAATGACACAGGCGCAGGCGCTGGCGGTCGACATCTCGGCCCGCCAGCGCATGCTCTCGCAAAGGATCGCAAAAGAGGCCTGTGGCGTGGTTATTGGCAATGCAGACCTTGGCACGGCCGAGCAGCTGGCCAAGACCATGGGCCTGTACGAAACCTCGCTGAACGCGCTGCTGAACGGGATGCCCGAGGCGGGGATTGAACCGCCGCCGAACGACGAGCTGCGCGAGAAGCTTGCCGCGGCCGCTGCGGACTGGGGGCAGACCAAAGCCTTGCTTCAGGCGGTGATTGGAGAAGGGCAAGCAAGCAAAGAGGGGCTGGGGCAGGTCTACCTTCTGATGGATGAAGAGTTGGCCCGAATGATCGACATCGCCAAACAGTATGCCGAAAGTGCGAAGCCGAAGATCTAGGAGTTCATTCCCGGCATTTGATGGGTTGGTTCGAGTGTGGATCTTTCCGGCTGTGAAGCCCAGCCTTTGACGATGAACCGGTAGGGGGTCAGGCCGCGAAGGGTCTTCAAGCGCCGTGCGAAGTTGCAGGCGTCGATGAAGTCCGCGAGATGGCGGCGAAGCTGATCGTGGTCGTCGCAGTGGAAGCGCTTGACCGTTGCGTCCTTGATTGTGCGGTTCATGCGCTTGACCTGGCCGTTGGTCCAGGGATGCTTGATCCTGGTCAGTCGGTGCTCGATGCCGTTCTCCCGGCAACGCA
>NZ_JBOFBI010000069.1:0-7226 GCF_051645465.1 Tabrizicola sp.
CCCCCGTCCCAAGCTTGAACCGCGCCAACCCTGGTGCTGCTTCCGTATCCACCGACCCAAGGTCCAGCCACCGCCCCCCCTCCGCCGCCAAGGCCTCCGCCGCCCGGGTCAGCATCACTCCATGCACCCCCGCCGCCCGCGCCGCATCCGACGCCCATCCAAGGTGATAGGTCGCCGAAGACCCATGCACGACAAACGCCATCGCTACCCCCACCTCACCCCGACCGCGCCACTCCCAAACCCGCAGGCACCCATGCGGCAAAGCCCGCGTGAAGCCCTCCGGCAGCGCCCGATACCCCCGCGCCCGCCGCTGCCGCCCTTCCTCGGCTACCAGCCGCTCAAGCGTTTCCAGCCCGCCCAGCCGCACCCCGACCCCGGCCGCCTCGGCAGCCACCAGACGGTTCCGCCACTTGCCCGCCATCCCCGCCCGCAGATCGCCGCCCAGCTCCCAGACCACATGATGCATCGGCGTCACCAGCGGGATAAGCCCAAAGCCCGAGACCCCCTCCTCCGGCGTCACCACCGTCACCCCCGGCCAGCGCGCCAGCCTCCGCAGCGCACCCCGCCGCTCCTCTTCCGTCACCCCCGCCTCCCAGACCGGCCCGCGAGACACCAGCCGCAGCCGCCCCCGCTCGACCGCCAAAGCCTGCCCGCAGCCCAGGTCGTGCCAAGCCACCCGCGCCCCGCAGGCCTTCACGGCAGCCGCATAGGGCTCGCTTTGCTGCAAGGGCAGGAAGGTCTCAAAGGCGCCGAAATCGAACATGCGGCCATTAACGGACCAGAAACCTTTCCATGTCCTTAACTGGCCCCATGAAACGCGCGCCCCTGCGAAAGACCCCAGCACCCACGCCCCGGCTCACGCTCTGGGTCCCGGTCCTCATGGCCCTCGGGCTCTGCCTCCTCTGGCTTGCCGTCCTCGCCCTGATCCGGCTTTGACCCCAACCTTAGGCTTTGACGCCTCACCGAACCACAGCTAAGGTCGCGCCGTTCCAAACCGCATTGAGTGCCGCAAAACAATGAATCTGAAGGAACTCGCCACCCGGCTCGGACTTTCGCCGACGACGGTGTCGCGGGCGCTGAACGGCTACCCCGAAGTGAACGAGGCGACGCGCGAACGGATCGTCGCGGCGGCCAAGAAGCACAACTACCACCCGAACACCCGCGCGATCCGGCTGGCGACGGGCCGGGCCATGGCCGTCGGCCACGTCATCGCGATCGCCAACCGGCACGAACTGGTGAACCCGATCTTCGCCGATTTCGTCGCCGGCGCGGGAGAGACCTACAGCCGCAACGACTATGACATGCTCCTCTCCGTCGTCCCCGATGAGGATGAGGCGCAGACCTACCGCAACCTCAAGGTCAAGGGCAACGTCGACGGCGTCATCGTGCATGGCCCCCGTGAAAACGATTTTCGCATCCCGCTCCTGCGCGAGATCGGCCTCCCGTTCGTCGTCCACGGCCGGGCGACCGGCGCCACGGAACCCTACTCCTGGCTCGACGTGAACAACCGCCGCGCCATCCTGCGCGCGACCGAACATCTCCTGGGCCTCGGCCATACCCGGATCGCGCTCGTGAACGGCCTTGAGTTCATGGACTTCGCCAACCGCCGCCGCACCGGCTATCTCGACGCGCTTTCCACCCACGGCATACCACCAGACCCGTCCCTCATGTTCTCCGGCGAAATGACCGAGATCGCGGGCTTCCGCGCCGCCAGCACCATGCTTGCCCTGCCCAAGCCTCCCACCGCCTTTGTCGCGGCCTCGATGCTCTCGGGCATGGGCGTGCGCCGCGCGGTCGAAAGCGCGGGCCTGCGCACCGGACACGACGTCTCGATCATCATCTTCGACGACGACCTCAGCTACATGAAGAACGGCGAGGAGACGCCGATATTCACCGCCATGCGATCTTCCGTGCGGGAGGCTGGCGGTCTCGTCGCCAAAATGCTTCTTGACCGTATCGCCAATCCGGACTCCGGGCCAACCCATCAGCTTCTGGAGGCAGAACTGATCATGGGCCAGTCCACCGGCCCCGCACCGAAAGGCTGACATGTCCCTCTCGCGCTTCGACTTCCCCGAAGGCTTCATCTTCGGCGCCGCCACCGCCGCCTATCAGATCGAGGGCAGCGCCTTCGGCAACTGCGGCCCCTGCCACTGGGACACGTTCTCCGCGACCCCCGGCAACGTGGTGCGCGCCGAGAATGGCGCCAAAGCCTGCGACCATTACCACCAGTGGCCTGCCGACCTCGACCTCCTGAAATCCGCGAATATGGATGCCTACCGCTTCTCCACGTCCTGGGCGCGGGTGATGCCGGATGGTGTGAACGTCAACCCGGAAGGGATTGATTTCTATGACCGTCTCGTCGATGGCATGCTGGCACGAGGCCTGAAACCCTTCCAGACCCTCTACCACTGGGAAATGCCCTCCGCCCTCGCCGACAAGGGCGGCTGGACCAACCGCGACACCTGCCACCGCTTCGCCGATTTCGCCGAAACGATAACCCGCCGGCTTGGAGACCGCGTCGCCGCCATCGCGACGATCAACGAACCCTGGTGCGTCGCCTGGCTTTCCCACTTCATGGGCATCCACGCCCCCGGCCTCCGCGACATCCGCGCTGCCGCCCGCGCGATGCACCATATCCTCCTTGCCCACGGCCTTGCGGTGGAACGCCTGCGGGGCATGGGCCAGCCGAACCTCGGCATCGTTCTCAACTTCGACTACAGCGCCCCCGCGAGCCCCGAGGAACAGACGGCGTCGGACCTCTGGGACGGCATCTTCAACCGCTGGTTCATCGAAGGCATCACCCGCCAAAGCTACCCCGCCAACGTGCTCGAAGGCCTTGACCCCCATATGCCGCCGAACTGGCAGGACGACATGCCGGTCATTGGCCAGAAACTCGACTGGCTGGGCGTCAACTACTACACGCGCCACATCGTGGCTCATGCGCCGGGCACCCCTTGGCCATCGCTCCGCCCCGTGCCGGGCGATCTTCCCCAGACCCAGATGGGATGGGAGATCTACCCCGAAGGCCTGCACCACTTCCTCACCCGAATGGCGAAAGACTATGTCGGCCAGACCCCGATCTATGTCACCGAAAACGGCATGGCCAATGCCGACCAACTTGAAGATGGTGCCGTAACCGACCGTATTCGCGAAGATTTCCTCTTCTCCCACCTCGCCGCCACGAAACAGGCCATCGCCGATGGGGCCAACGTCAAAGGCTTCTTCTACTGGTCGCTTCTCGACAACTACGAATGGGCCGAGGGCTACGAAAAACGCTTCGGCCTCGTCCATGTCGACTTCGAAACGCTGGCAAGAACTCCCAAATCCTCGTATCACGCCCTCGCCCGCGCCCTGGCGCGAAACGAGTAGGATGCGCCGATGACCCTTGCGATTCTTGCCGACATCGGCGGCACCAACACCCGCGTGGCCCTTGCCGACGGCGCCCATGTCCGGCTCGATTCGATCCGGCGCTTCCCGAATGCCGAATACCAGGCGCGGGGCCAGGACATCGCCCAGGTCCTGCGCGACTATCTGGCTCAGACCGGTGCCACGGTCACAGGCGTTTGCGTTGCGGCAGCTGGTCCGGTTCAGGATGGCGTCGCCACCATGACCAACCTCGACTGGGTGATGGACGCGGCCAAGCTTTCAGGTGCTACGGGTGCCGCAAAGGTTGCCATTCTCAATGACCTGCAGGCGCAGGGCCAGGCCCTTGGCCACATCCCGGCGGCCAACTTGCGCCGGGTGGTCGACGGCCCGGTCAAGCATGGCGCATCGATGCTGGTCGTCGGCCTTGGCACCGGCGTCAACGCCGCCCCCGTCCATCCCGGCGCGCAAGGCCGCGTCGTCCCGCCCTCGGAATGCGGCCACGTGAACATGCCGGTCCGGACCGAGGAAGACTTCCGCCTCGTCCGCTTCATCGAGGCGCTGCTGAAAGCCGAAGGCGAAGCCCCGCATGCCGGGGTGGAAGAGGTGCTCGCCGGGCGCGGCCTCGCCAATCTCCACGCTTTCGCGGCCGCCGAGGCCGGGAAGCCCGCAACCCTGACCTCAGCCGAGGTTCTGGCAGCCCTAGCGGCGGGCGATGCGACCGCCTCGCACGCAGCACGGCTTTACATCCACATCCTCGCGCAGATGCTTGCCGACCTCGCGCTCATCCACCTGCCCTACGGCGGCATCTACCTAATCGGCGGCATGTCCCGTGCGATGACCCCGCATATGGCCACGTTCGGCCTTGGCCAGCAATTCCGCGAACCGCGCCGGGTGGACCTTCTGGAAGAAGACTTCTCGGTGACCGTCGTCGAAGACGACTACGCCGCCCTGACCGGCTGCGCGGCCTATCTGGATAGCGTCGCCTGAGAGCAGCCCTCACTACGGCCCGACGCCCACGAAACCTTAACTATTCTCTAACGGGCGCGTATAACCCATTGATTTCATTTGACCGAAATCGATGCGCACCGTGCCCATACCCTACCCCAGCCGCTCCTTGATGAACTGCAGCGCCACCCCAAGCCCGTCCGGGGCAATCCCATGCCCGGTTCCCTGCATCACATGCCCAAAGGTCTGGAACCCCGCCCCAACCAGGGCATCCCCGGCCGTCCCCATGTCCGAAAACGGTACCACGGGGTCCTGATCCCCATGGACCAGCAGAACCGGAGGCCTGACCACCGCCTCCTCCGCCAAGACCTCCGGCCGGAGCAACCGCCCCGAAATCGCCACCACCCCCGCGACGGCCTCCGCCCGACGAGGGGCCACATGCAAGCTCATCATCGCCCCCTGGCTGAACCCCACCAGCGCCAGCCGGTCAGCCGTCAACCCCTCCTCTGCCAGCCGAGCGTCGAGGAACCCATTCAGATCGACCGCCGCCGCCTCCAACCCCGCCTCGGCCAGGGCCTGCGAAGACCCGTCCAGCCATGGGATCGGAAACCACTGATACCCGAACCCACCCCCTACGCACCTCTCCGGTGCATCGGGGGCCACGAACGCAACCCCCGGCAGATGCGGGCCAAGGACATCGGCCAGCCCAAGAAGGTCCGCCCCATCCGCTCCATAGCCATGAACGAAGACGACCAGCGCCGTCGCCTCGCCCACTGGTGGCCCCTTCCGCCCGAACCTCAACTCCCGCATCAGATCACCCCGTCCCGTTCCTTCGCCACCCGGTAGTAGGCCCACAAGATCCGCGCCGCAACCGACCGCCAGGGCGACCATTCCTCCGCCATCCCCCGCAGCGCCTTCTCCGAAGGCCGCGCCTCCAGCCCGAAGAGCACCCGCGCCGCCTCCTGCAACACCAGATCGCCGGGAGCGAACACATCCGCCCGCCCCAGCGCGAACATCGCGTAGATTTCCGCCGTCCAGACCCCGATCCCCGGCACCGCCACCAGCTGCCCGATCACCTCACCATCCGGCATCCCCCGCAAGGCATCAAAGTCGATCCCCGCCTGCGCGAGCGCCCGCCCGTACCGCGCCTTCTGACGGCTGAGACCCACCTCTCGTAGCGCTTCATCCGACGCAACCGCCATCGCCGCCGCCTCAGTCAGCCCGGCCCCTTCCAGCCGCCCCCAGATCGCCCGCGCCGACGCGACCGAGACCTGCTGGCCCACGATCGCCCGTAGAAGAGCCGCGAACCCGTCCTCCTCCCGCCTTAGAGGCAACGTCCCCACCAACGGCAAGGCGCGGGCAAAGCGAGCATCGCGCGCGGCAAGCCACTCGGCCCCCTCGGCGACACAGTCCAAAGAATGGATGATCCGTCCAACCATGCCCCTTCCTGCCAGCCCGCGCGATCCGCCGCAACCACTTGCCCCCGCGCCGTGCCAGGGCTACGGCTGTCGCATGAGCCAAGACACCACAGCCCGCCGCAACGTCCTTGTCCTCGTCGCAGCCCAGGCGATCCTTGGCGCGCAGATGCCGATGATCTTCACCTTTGCCGGTCTGGCCGGGTCGTCGCTGGCGCCGAATGCCTGCTGGGCCACCCTCCCGATTTCGCTGACCGTCATCGGCTCGATGCTGACCGCCACGCCGATTTCCGCCTTCATGCAGGTCTATGGCCGCCGTGCTGGGTTCGTCGTCGGCGCGCTTGGCGGGGCGCTTGGCGCCGCGGTCAGCGCCTGGGGCCTCTCCGCCGGCAGCTTCGTCCTCTTCTGCATCGGCGCCTTCCTGTCAGGCATCTACATGTCGGCACAGGGCTTCTACCGCTTCGCCGCCGCCGACACTGCGTCCGATGCGTTCCGCCCGAAGGCGATCAGCTGGGTGATGGCGGGCGGGCTCTTCTCGGCGATCATCGGCTGGCAGGTCGGCAAGGCGACCGTCGAGGTGCTCGCGGTGCCGATCCTGGGGACGTACCTTGTGATCATCGCCTTGAACCTTGTCGGAATGCTCGTCTTCGTCGCGCTCGACATCCCCAAACCAAAACCCCCGGTCGAAGGCGCCCCCGTCGGCCGGAGCCGGGCCGAACTTCTGCGCAACCCGACGATCCTCGTCGCGATGATCTGCGCAACCGTTTCCTACGCGCTGATGAACCTCGTCATGACCTCATCGCCCCTTGCCGTCGTCGGCTGCGGCTTCGACAAGTCAGACGCTTCGGACGTGGTCACGCTGCATGTGCTGGCAATGTTCGCGCCAAGCTTCTTCACCGGCCATCTCATCGCCCGCTTCGGAACCGAACGCATCATCGCGGCGGGCCTGACCATTCTGGCTGCCGCGGGCGCGGTGGCGATGGCGGGGGTCGAGCTCCAGAACTTCTACGTCGCCCTGATCCTGCTGGGGCTCGGCTGGAACTTCGGCTTCATCGGGGCGACCACCATGCTCACCTCTGCCCAACGCCCCGAGGAGCGCGGCCGCCTCCAGGGCCTGAACGACCTTGTCGTTTTCGGCGGTGTGACCCTGGCCAGCTTCTCCTCGGGCGGGCTCATGAACTGCGCCGGCGGTTCGGTTCAGGCCGGCTGGCAGATGGTGAACCTCGCCATGCTGCCCTTCCTTGTGCTTGCAGGCGGTGCGCTGATCTGGCTTTGGCTGCGCCCGCAGGAAATGCGGGGCTGACGCCGCTTCTCGCGGATTATTCGCGCAAGACTTTCACAAACGGGTGCTAGGGTTAGCTATTGTATCCCTTTCCACCAGCCATTCAGGTGCCCCATGCGCATTGCCGCTTTCAACGTCGAAAACCTTTTCAACCGCGCCCGGATCATGAACCTGCCGGACTGGGCCGATGGCCGCCCGGTGCTCGAGGCCTTCGCCGA
>NZ_JBOFBI010000070.1:0-13277 GCF_051645465.1 Tabrizicola sp.
GCGGCCGACCAGATAACCGGCACGACGATATCGGTCGACGGCGGGTGGACGGCGCTATGACCTGGCGTGTCAATCTGGCGCTGCAGGGGGGCGGGGCGCATGGCGCGTTCACCTGGGGGGTGCTGGACCGGCTGCTGCAGGAAGAAGATCTGGAGATTGCCGGGATATCGGGGACGTCGGCCGGTGCCTTGAACGGTGCCGCCCTGAAGGCCGGGCTGATGGCCGGCGGTCGCGAAGCGGCCCGGAAGCGGCTGGACGAGTTCTGGCACCGGATCGGCGCGATCAGCGATTTCCGGATGGTGCCCTGGCTCCAGCCGTTCATGCCGGCGGTGCGGTTCTGGCAGGACACGATGGAGGCTATCCTCCCGGTCTCACCGCAGGGGATGGCCGCGCAGTTCTACTCGCCCTACGCCTGGGGCAAGAGCTGGCAAAATCCGCTGGAACCGGTGATCCGCGATCTCGATTTCGGCCGGGTCTGCGTTGGGGACGAGCCGCGCCTCTTTGTCAGCGCGACGAATGTACGGACCGGCAAGATCAAGGTCTTCCGGGGCGACGACATCACGCCCGAGGCGCTGATGGCATCGGCCTGCCTGCCAACGGTGTTTCAGGCGGTCGAGATCGCGGGGCAGGCCTATTGGGACGGCGGCTATGCGGGCAATCCGGCGCTGTTCCCGCTTTATGTGGCCGACCTTCCCGACGATATCATCGTCGTATCGATCAACCCCTTGCGGCGCGACGAGGTGCCGGACACGCCGGTCGAAATCCAGAACCGCATCAACGAGATCAGCTTCAATTCCAGCCTATTGGGTGAACTTCGCGCCATAAACTTCGTCCGCCGTCTGATCGCCGAAGGCCGGATGGAGCGGGGGCTGATGAAGGAGATACGCATCCACATGATCTCGGACGACCGCTTGATGAACGAGCTTTCGGCCGCGACGAAGCTGTCACCCTCACCTCAGCTTCTGGAGCAGTTGAAGACGGCGGGTCAGGCGGCTGCCGAAAGGTTCCTGGGCCGCGAGAAGACGCCCGCAGGTGTCAGCATTTCCGAGCTGCTCGCCGGAGACTAGGGCTTAGGTGCAAACCAGTCTGACCCCTAAGCCGGTTCCTTCGGCATCGGATAGACAAGCCCGCCCGACACGATCAGCTTCGCCGCGTCGTCGATCTTCATGTCCATGATCACCAGGTCTTTCGTCGGCACAAAAAGAAGCATGCCCGACGTGAAGGGCGTAAGCCCCACGAAGACCGCCGAGTAATCCGGGCCAAGTGCTGCCAGTCGCTGCGCCAGCTCGCCCTTGGGCCGGGTCGAGATGAAGCCAAGCGCCCAGCTGCCCTGTCGGGGAAACTCTACCAGACAGACCTGGTCGAAGCTTTGTTCCTTCTTGTTGAAGAAGGTCTCGGCCACCTGCTTGATCGCGCCGTAGATCGACCGGATGATCGGCATCCGGTCGACGACATCCTCGCCCCAGCGGATCACCGACCGGCCGAAGAGGCCCTTGGCCATCCAGCCGATGATCACGGTGAAGACCAGGAAGACCAGAACGCCGACGCCGCGGACCGGGAAGTTCGCCTGGGGGCCAAAGAGCCATTCCATCCAGGCTTCGGGCTGATAGGAGGCCGGGATGAGGGGCAGGATCCAGCCGTCGATCCAGCCGACAAGCGTCCAGGCGAAATAGGCTGTCAGGCCGACCGGCAGAACGACGACCAGACCCGTCAGGAAGCTGGCCCGCAGTCCGGCGAGAAGACCGCGGCGTCGGGGATGTAGGGGGTCTGTCATTCAGGCTCCGGCGGGCGGGGACGGGTGCAATCTATGGGTCGGCTTCGGCCTTGCAAAGGGGGGCTTTCAGGAATCGCGGCGCGCCTTGCCGATTTCCACCGCAATCCGCGCGGCCAATCGCGCATTGTTGAGGACCAACGCGATGTTTGCGGTCAGAGAGCGGCCCTGGGTCAGCTCGAAGATGCGGCTGAGAAGGAAAGGGGTGACGGCCTTCGCGGCGATGCCTTGCGCTTCGGCGTCGGCCAGGGCGGCCTCGATATGCGGCATGATCTCGGCGCGGGGGATCTCGTCCGCGGGCGGGATCGGGTTGGCGACAAGCTGGCCGCCGGGAATGTTAAGGCGCCCCCGCAGGAGGTGCGCAGCGGCGATCTGGGCGGCGGCGTCCATGCGGAGCGGGGCCTTCAGACCGGATGACCGCGACCAGAATGCGGGGAAGTCATCCTGCCCGAAGGCAATGACCGGTACGCCATGGGTCTCCAGATATTCCAGCGTCTTCGGCAGATCGAGGATCGCCTTGGCCCCGGCGGCGACCACGGTGACGGGGGTCTGGGCGAGTTCGGGCAGGTCGGCCGAGATGTCGAAGCTTGTCTCGGCCGCGCGATGCACGCCGCCGATACCGCCGGTAGCGAAGACCTCGATCCCCGCAAGTTTGGCGCAGATCATCGTCGCGGCAACCGTCGTAGACCCGGTGCCGCCGCTGGCCAGGCAGGCCGCGAGGTCGGCGCGGGAGAGCTTGGCGACGTTTGTGGCCTGGCCGAGCTGGTCAAGCTGAACGGAGGTCAGGCCGATGTGGATGCGGCGATCCATGATCGCGATGGTGGCGGGAATGGCTCCGTGGGCGCGGACTTCGGCTTCCACCAGGCGCGCCGTTTCCACATTCTGGGGGAATGGCATGCCATGGGTGATGATCGTGCTTTCCAGCGCGACAATCGGGGCGCCGTCAGCGCGGGCCTTGGCGACCTCGGGTGAGAATTTGAGGGGCAAGGTCATGAACCGATATCTCCAGACACATAGGTGGCGGCAGCCCGAAGCGCGTGGTCGAGTGCGGCCTGACGGCTGCTGCCCGCCCGTTCGGCCACCAGATGCGCCGCCATGAACGTGTCGCCCGCGCCCGTGACGCGGGTGACAAGGACCGGTGGGGGATGGCCTTCGATCACGCCTTCCCCCCTCCGTCCCTCAGCCGCAGGCTGGCCTCCGTCTGTCACCAGCACATGATGCGCGCCGCGGGCGAGGAGCGCGCTGGCGGCTTCGGGCGCAGTGGTGCTGTCGGTGCGGGAGAGGATGTTGGCCTCTTCAAGGTTCACATAGAGCGTGGCGTTCGGATGCTTCAGAAGCGGCAAGAGCCGCCCGGCTTTTCCGGGTGAGGCCGGGGCCACGCGCAGATCGGCGGCGCGGAAGAGGGGGGAGGCGGCGATTTCGGCCAGAAGGCTCTCGGTCAGGTTGCCGTCAAGGGCGATGGGGCCGGTCCAGGGGGCCGCAGTCGTGCCAAGGCGGCCATCGGCGAGGGGGCGGAGGATCTTGTCGCCCGCAGCCTCCAGCGAATGCGCGTCGGCGATAGCGGCGGTCAGGCCGTTTGCGCCTTCGATGGCCATGTAGCGGTCGGTCGGCAGGTCGTCGGAGCGGTAGACATGGGCGGTCAGAAGGTCCATCCGGTCGCAGGCGGCGACAAGCTCATCCCCCTCGGCATCGCGCCCGATCGCGGTGAGGAGGGCAGGGGTCATGCCGAAGCGGCGGAGCGTCATGGCGATGTTCATGGCGACCCCGCCGGGCAGCCGTGTGATCCGGCCCGGCACGTCCGACCCAAGCCGCATCGCGGTGGGAGAGCGGCCGATGATGTCCCAGAGGACCGAGCCGATGCAGAGGATGTCAGCCGTCATGGCCGCCTGTCTCGCCGATGCCGTCGGCCCGTGCAAGGGTCAGCGTTTGCGAAAGCCGCTGCCGTAGCCCCCGTCGCGACCGCTGGGGAAGGTGCCCTCGGTCAGGAAGCGTTCGTGGCAGCGCTTGAGGGCGACCGGGTCAAGGGTGACGCCAAGGCCGGGGCCGTCGGGGACACGGGTGACGCCGTTTTCCAGCGCGAAGGGTCCGCCTTCGATGACGTCGTCGGCATACCAGTGGAAGAGCGTCTGGCTGGCGCCCCGGACATGCTCCAGCGCGCCGGAGAGGTGGAGATAGGCGGCGCTGGCGATGCCGGTCTCGCCGGAGTGGAAGCGGAAGCCGACGCCAAAGGCCTCGCAGGAGCGGATGAAATCGACAGTGCGGCGGATGCCGCCGTGTTCGTTGATGTTGGTGACTATGGCGTCGGGGCAGCGGAGAGCTACGGCTTTCGGCAGATCGATTGCATGGGCAGAGAACGCGATGGGACAGTGCTGGCGCAGGTCGGCCATTTCCTCATAGGTCTCAACGGGTTCCTCGAACCAGCTGATGTTGTATGGTGCGAAGCGGGCAAGGGCGTCGCGGGCGGTGGGGACGGTCCAGCCACCGTTGGCGTCCAGTTGCAGCGGGCGGTCGCCGATGGCCGCGCGAACCTCGCGGACCATCTGGACCTCTTCGGTCAGCGAAACGGTGCCGACCTTGCCCTCGAAGACCGTCGACCCGTGCCGTTCGATCATCGTGGCGCAGTAGCGGGCGACATCGGCGGGGGAGGCCTCGCCCGGGTCAATGCCGGGAAAGCGGTAGCTGAAGTATTCGGTAAGCGGGATCTCGGTCCGGACGGCGCCGCCGAGGAGGAGATGAAGGGGCACGCCTTCGGTCTTGCCGCGCGCGTCCCACATGGCCATCTCGATCCCGCCGAAAACGCGCCGGGCGGCCGTCACGTTGCCCCAGGGCGTGTAGCGCATCGCCGGGACGATCCGGCCTTCGGCAGCGGCGATGTCGCGCAGGTCGAGGCCGATGAGCTTCTGCCCGGCAGCGATCACATCTGCCGCCCGGTCGCCATCGGCGCATTCGCCAAGGCCAACGACGCCGTCTTCGGTGACAAGCTCGATCACCGTCTTCGTCAGCGACGCGATGGAGCCATAGCTGAACCGGTAAGGCGCACGGAACGGAATGTTGACGGGCGTCGCGGTGATGGATCTGATCTTCATGACTTTCACTTCCGGCGTGCGAACATCGCCGCAAGGTAGTCCGGCGGAACGGCTTCGCGCCACGGGATGCGACATCGGCTGGCCGGATTTGGCTTGAAGACGCTTTTTGCGGGAAAAGCGGGCAATTTTCGCTTGCACCGCCAGTTCGGGCAGGGTAAGGCCCCCGCACTTCACAGGTGGGGCTTGGGCTTTTGCGGGGAGAAATCCCGTAGGGTCCGCCGGTTGGGGCGCAAGCTCTGAAGACGGCTTCACCGAGGATCAAACCGGAAAAGGATAAGGCATGGCTCTTCCCGAGTTCACCATGCGTCAGCTGTTGGAAGCTGGCGTTCACTATGGCCACCAGACGGCGCGCTGGAACCCCCGCATGGGCGAGTTCATCTATGGCGACCGCAACGGCATTCACATCCTCGATCTGACGCAGACTGTGCCCATGCTGGACGCAGCGCTGAAGGTCGTGCGCGATACGGTCGCCAAGGGCGGTCGCATCCTCTTTGTCGGCACCAAGCGTCAGGCCCAGAAGCCGATCGCGGAAGCCGCCGAAAAGTGCGCGCAGTACTACATGAACCACCGCTGGCTGGGCGGCACGCTGACCAACTGGAAGACCGTGTCGCAGTCGATCCAGCGCCTGAAGCAACTGGACGAAGTTCTGGGCGCGGGCGGCGAAGGCCTGACGAAGAAAGAGCGTCTGGGCATGGAGCGTGACCAGGCCAAACTGCAGGCCTCGCTTGGCGGGATCCGCGAAATGGGCGGCACTCCGGACCTGATCTTCATCATCGATGTTGGCAAGGAAGACCTCGCGGTGCTGGAAGCGCAGAAGCTGGGCATCCCGGTCGTGGGCGTGGTTGACACCAACTGCTCGCCCAAGGGCGTCAGCCACATCATTCCGGGCAACGACGACGCAGCGCGCGCCATCGCGCTGTACTGCGACCTCGTGGCCCGTGCGGCGCTTGACGGCATGTCGGCCCAGATGGGCGCCGCTGGCGTCGATCTTGGTGCGCTGGAAGCGGCGCCGGAAGAAGAAGCCGTCGCTGAAGCCGCTGTCGAAGCCTGATTAAGGCTTCCCGCGTCACATTACTGTCACCCGGCGGGTCTACCCGCCGGGACATCTATTCCGAGGAGTGGGAAACATGACGATCACCGCCCAGATGGTGAAGGAACTGCGCGAATCGACCGGCGCAGGGATGATGGATGCCAAGAAGGCCCTGACCGAGGTCAACGGCGACATGGAAGCCGCGGTTGACTGGCTGCGCACCAAGGGCCTGGCCAAGGCCGCCAAGAAGGCTGACCGCGTAGCCGCTGAGGGCCTGATCGGCGTGGCTGTGACCACCGGTCGCGGCGTCGCGGTCGAGATCAACTCGGAAACCGACTTCGTCGCCAAGAACGCCGATTTCCAGGCGCTGGTCCGTGACGTGGCAAACGTGGCACTGACCACGGGTGACTCGGTCGAGGTCGTGAAGGCCGCGAACCTGAACGGCAAGACCGTGGAAACCGTGCTGCAGGAAGCCATTTCCCGCATCGGCGAGAACATGACCTTCCGCCGCCTCCACGTGCTGGAAGGCGACACGGTCGTGTCCTACGTCCACAACGCGGCGACCGCGGGCATGGGCAAGATCGGTGTGCTGGTTGCGCTGAAGGGCAATGCCGCCAAGGCCGAAGAGATCGGCAAGCAGTTCGCGATGCACATCGCCGCGACCTCGCCCCTGTCGCTGTCGGAAGCCACCCTTGACCCGGTGGTGGTCGAGCGTGAGCTTGCCGTCCAGACCGCCAAGGCGCTGGAAGAAAACGCAACCTCGGCCAAGCCGAAGCCCGAGCAGGTGATCCACCAGAACATCATCCCGGGCCGGATGAAGAAGTTCCTGGCGGAGAACACGCTGCTTGGCCAGGCTTTCGTGATCAACCCCGACCTGACCGTGGAAGCCGCGGCCAAGGAAGCGGGCGTCGAGATCACCGGTTATGCCCGCGTGGCCGTTGGCGAAGGCATCGAGAAGAAGCAGGAAGACTTTGCCGCCGAAGTGGCGAAGGCGCTTCAGGGCTGATTGTCGGAAATGAGGGCAGGGGGCCGGTGCGGGCGTCGCGCCGGCCCTTTTCATTTGTGCCGTGGCCAAGCGGACCCCCAAAATGAACGCGGCGCAGTCCCGGGGAAGGACTGCGCCGCTGGTCTCGCCACCTCCCTTGGGGATAAGGGGATGAGCAGGCAAGACATGAAGTCGGCCCTTTTGAAATATTGGGCCTTAGGACCAAAGAACCGGAGCGAGCAAAAAACCACGCCGTTCCGGGTTCCTTTCAGCTGCCAACCGTTCAGGAACGGCTGATTGGTCGCACATGACCTAGGGTCAAGCCAGTGCGGAATTCCTTACCCCGCGGTTACCGCGCGGCCTGGGCGAGCTCGGGCAGGCGCTGAAAGATCATGTTCAGAAGCGCGCCTTTGGCCACGGCCTGGGCTGTGGTTTCCACCGCCAGCGCCTCACGCGCGAGCCGCAGGTGCTTTTCGACCATGGCAGGCGAGACGCCCATCAGAAGCGCCACATCCTGCGTCGTCTTGCCATCCGCCACCCATTCCAGAGCCTCGCGCTGGCGGGGTGACAGCGCCCGGTGACGGGACAACTGCGGCAGATGCACGATCGTCAGGTGCATCATGTTGGCAACGGCCAGGATCTCTTCGCGCTTCTCGGCAAAGATCGCTTCGACATCGGCGTGGCTTAGCGTCGTGTCCGCGATCAGGCCAAGCGCACCCTTCGACCGCGACGACACTTCGGGGAAGCTGACGCAGATGCCTGCGTTCACCCCCATAGCCATGTTCTGCCGCACCGCCTCGGCCTCGTCCGCTGCAAGCCTGCCTGCCTCGAAGGCCTGCTTGACCCAGGCCCAGGTGCAGATGCCCGAGTTGTGCTCGGCCCAGCGGAAGACCGGGGTCTTGGCGTAGAACCCGCCCTGGAAATAGCGCTTCACATAGTCTGCATCGCAGGTCGTCAGGAACAGCGCATCATCGGGATCGCCGATCGTCTTCAGATGCCGGAACCGGGTGAAGCCATAGTTCGCCCGCCTGAAGCCCAGCTTGGCGAAGTAGGCGGTCGTCAGCTCCCACACGTCGTCGATGCTGGAAGACGCAGCGATGCGGTTCAGGAGGGCAAGGATCGTGGTCTCGCTCATGGTTCGTTTCCTTGTCATCTGCCGTGCCCGCCGGTCCTGGTTGACCTTGGGGCACCTTTGACTTGGACGGAGATAAGTCTGCTTTCCTTGGATTGTCGAGACGAATGGTCCGCAACAGTGCTCCATTTGGGCCAGATGACGGAAGATGTCACCAAAACACGCCCAGATTGCGGATTTTGAGGGCTACAACCGGGGCGCCAAACGCGCAATCAGGCGGGGTAGGGTGGCTTGATCGTCGAAAATCAGCCGCCCCAAGCGAGTCGGCAGGGGCCTTTCGATGCCTGCGATCGATAGCGTGCCCTGAAAACCGGGATTGGCTGCTCAGTGGGCCGCTGCCTCGGCTGCCGCGCGGATCGCCTTGATGTTCACGCCGTAGGCCGCGGGGGACGACGCCGTACCGCCTTTGAAGACCGCAGACCCCGCCACCAGCACATCCGCTCCCGCCCTGGCCACCACGGGCGCCGTCGCCAGTGTGATGCCGCCATCCGCCTCGATATGCACCGGCCGGTCGCCGATCATCGCGTGCAGCCGTTCGATCTTCGTGAGCTGGCTTTCGATCAGGCTCTGGCCGCCGAAGCCCGGATTTACCGTCATCACGCAAACCATGTCGACCATGTCCAGAAGCTCGGCCACGGCTTCCACCGGAGTGCCAGGGTTCAGCGCGACACCCGGCTTTTTTCCAAGCGCACGAATGGCTTGCAAGGTGCGGTGAATGTGCGGCCCAGCCTCGACATGCGCTGTGATGATATCCGCACCGGCCGCAGCGAACGCCTCAAGGTACGGGTCCACGGGTGCTATCATCAGATGCACGTCCATCACGCCTTTGATGTGCGGACGAAGCGCTGCACACATCGCCGGGCCGAAAGTCAGGTTCGGCACGAAATGGCCGTCCATCACATCGACATGCACCCAATCCGCACCTTCAGCTTCAATCGCGCGGCATTCCGCGCCAAAGTTCGCGAAGTCGGCAGCAAGGATCGACGGGGCAATCTTGATCGAACGGCTGAAGGGCATGAGGCGAGGCTCCAAAAGCTTTCGCGGCGTCATATCCCGCAGTTCCAGGCCTTTCCAGCCTCAGTTGCATTACATAATACTGATTATGCGATAATCGGACGCGCCCTTGCCAATGAAAAAGGCCCGGACAGGACGACCGGGCCGCTTCCAGAAATTCACCCTTCTCAGCCTACGAGTTCGAGGCCCGAGAAGAAGAACGAGATCTCGCGCGCAGCCGAAGCCTCGCTGTCCGAGCCGTGGACCGAGTTCTCGCCCTTGGACAGCGCGAACTCCTTGCGGATCGTGCCATCGGCCGCAGCTGCCGGATCGGTTGCGCCCATCACTTCGCGGTTCTTGGCAATCGCGCCTTCACCTTCCAGCACTTGCACGACCACCGGCTCAGATGCCATGAACGCGCACAGCTCACCATAGAAGCCACGCTCCTTGTGCTCGGCGTAGAACGCACCGGCCTGGGCCGCGGTCAGATGGATGCGCTTCGAGGCCACGACCCGCAGGCCAGCCTCTTCGAACTTGGCAACGATCTTGCCGGTCAGGTTGCGCTTGGTCGCATCGGGTTTGATGATCGACAGGGTGCGTTCGGTGGCCATAGGGCTCTCCATGAGTTGCGGCGGCACGCGCCGGAATGGGACGCGCGGCTGCTAGCATGCCCGGCCCACATTGAAAAGGCCCCGGCATTGACCTTGGCGCGCTGATCGGGCACTTCGCGCCCTATGCTGAAGATCGAAGACATCACCTATAACGTCGAAGGCCGCCCCCTGTTCGAGGGCGCCTCGGCTACCATTCCGACCGGCCACAAAGTCGGCCTCGTCGGCCGCAACGGCGCGGGCAAGACCACGCTCTTCCGCCTGATCCGGGGCGAGCTTGCGCTTGAAGGCGGCACGATCACCCTGCCCCAGCGTGCCAAGATCGGCGGCGTGGCACAGGAAGTGCCGTCGTCGGAAACCTCGCTTCTCGACACCGTCCTTGCGGCCGATACCGAGCGCGCGAGCCTTCTGCACGAGGCTGACCACGCCACCGACCCGCACCGCATCGCCGAGATCCAGGCCCGCCTCACCGACATCGACGCCTGGTCGGCCGAGGGTCGCGCCGCTAGCATCCTGAACGGCCTTGGTTTCGATGCGGATCAGCAGCTTATGCCCTGCTCGGCCTTCTCGGGCGGCTGGCGGATGCGCGTGGCGCTGGCGGGGGTTCTTTTTGCCCAGCCTGACTATCTGCTTCTGGACGAACCGACCAACTACCTTGACCTTGAAGGCGCGCTCTGGCTGGAAAGCTACCTGCAGAAATACCCCCACACCGTCCTGATCATCAGCCACGACCGCGGCCTTCTGAACCGCGCAGTCCAGGGCATCCTGCATCTTGACCAGAAAAAACTGACGTACTGGACCGGCCCCTACGACCAGTTCGCCCGCCAGATGGCCGAGCGCCGCGCCGTGCTGCAGGCCGAAGCAAAGAAGGTCGAGGCGCGCCGCGCCCATCTGCAAAGCTTCGTCGACCGCTTCAAGGCCAAGGCGTCGAAGGCCGTGCAGGCGCAGTCGCGCGTCAAGATGCTGGAGAAGCTGACGCCGATCACCGCCCCGGAGGATGCAAAGAAGGTGGTCTTCACCTTCCCTGCCCCCGAGGAACTTGCGCCCCCGATCATCAACCTTGACGGCGCTGCGGTCGGCTACGGCGGCCCGCCGGTCCTGCGTCGCCTGAACCTGCGCATCGACCAGGATGACCGCATTGCCCTTCTGGGCAAGAACGGTGAAGGAAAATCCACTCTTTCCAAGCTACTGGCGGGCAAACTTAAAGCTGCCGAAGGCACGCTCTCCCGCTCCTCCAAACTGCGGATCGGTTACTTCGCCCAGCATCAGGTCGACGAGCTCCACATCGACGAGACGCCGCTGCAGCACATCCAGCGCCTCCGCCCGGCCGAGATGCAGGCAAAGCTCCGTGCCCGCCTTGCGGGCTTTGGCCTGATGGCCGATCAGGCCGATACGGTCGTCGGTCGTCTCTCTGGCGGGCAGAAGGCGCGGCTTTCGCTGCTTCTGGCAACGATCGACGCCCCGCACCTTCTGATCCTGGACGAACCCACCAACCACCTCGACATCGAATCCCGCGAGGCTTTGGTCGAAGCGCTGACTGAATACCCCGGCGCCGTGATCCTGGTGAGCCATGACATGCACCTTCTCAGCCTTGTGGCCGACCGGCTGTGGCTGGTCAAAGGCGGCGCGGTCACGCCTTACACCGAAGACCTCGAAGCCTATCGCCGCCAGCTTCTTGCGGGCGATGAGGATACGAAGACCGCCGTTAAACCTGTTGAAAAGCCAAAGAAAGCCAGTCGAGACGAGCTGCTCGCGCTCAAGTCCGATGTCCGCAAATGCGAAGACCGGCTCAAGAAGCTGAACGAGATGCGGGACAAGCTGGCCACCAAGCTTGCCGACTCGGCTCTCTATGAGGACAGCCGCAAGGGCGAGCTTGAGACCTGGAACAGGAAGTACGCGGAAGTGATGGAAGCTCTCGACCGGGCCGAGGCGATGTGGCTTGCGGCGCAGGAAAAGCTCGAAGAAGCAGCGGCTTAGCGCATATCTACGGCCTGTATATACAAACGTATCTATAGTCCTTTGGTCCGCGTCTACCAAGCCGCTGCCCCTACCCCAGATCCCGCAACCTGGCCGAGGTTTCGCAGCCGCGCAGGTTCCACTTTCCAAAGCCCCGTCTGCCGGACTACCCTGCCCGTCAGACCGGAGAGCCAATGCCCGAGACCGCCTTCCTGATCACGGCCTTCGCCACGCTTTTCGTGGTGATCGACCCGCCGGGCCTTGTCCCCCTTTTCATCGCGCTGACCCGCGGGATGGGGCCGGAGAAGCGGCAGGCGATGGCGCAGCGGGCCTGCATCATCGCGGCGGCGCTCCTTCTTCTCTTCGGGCTCGCGGGCGAGGCGATCCTGACCTTCATCGGCATCTCGATGCCCGCCTTCCGCATCGCGGGCGGGATCCTTCTCTTCCTCACCGCGCTGGACATGCTTTTCGAACGGCGCACCCAAAGGCGCGAGGGGCAGCATGCCGAGCCTGACCACGACCCTTCGGTCTTCCCGCTGGCCACGCCGCTGATCGCCGGGCCGGGGGCGATTGCGTCGGTCATCCTTCTTGTCGGGCAATCGGGACCAGGTTGGGGCGGCACCATCGCGGTGCTGGGGCTGATGCTGGGGATGATCGCGGTGACCTATGCGTTCCTCCTTGCCTCGCCGCCCCTGGAACGGATGCTTGGCCGGACCGGAACCATCGTGATCACCCGCCTTCTCGGGATGCTGCTGGCCGCCCTGTCGGTGCAGTTCGTGATCGACGGGGTGCGGGGCACCGGGCTCATCGGCTGATCTTTTCATGACACCCTCCCACCCCCATATGAGCGAAAACCGGAGACGTTGATGGACGGCGATACCCTGGCCCGCGTGGCTTATCTGGCAATCATCCTGGTGGCCCTTGGCGGCTGGGTCCTGGTCGAGTTCCGCCAGCGCATGGGTCAGGCGCTGCGGATGGCGCTGGCCTGGGGGCTGATCTTTCTGGGCATGATGGCGGGCTACGGGCTTTGGACCGATATCCGGCAAGACATCATGCCGGTGCAGATCCAGGCGGGTGGCGCGATCGAGGTGCCGCGGGCCGAGGACGGGCACTACTACCTGACACTTCGGATCAACGAGACGGACGTGCCCTTCATGGTCGACACCGGTGCCTCGGGGCTGGTCCTCAGCCTGGACGACGCCAGCGCCCTCGGGATCGATCCCGAGAGCCTGATGTTCACGGGCGAGGCTTCGACTGCCAACGGGATCGTCCGGACCGCGCAGGTCACCCTGCCGGTGATCGAGCTTGGACCCTTCCGGAACGAGGGGTTCCGGGCCTATGTGACCGAGGGAGAGATGGACGGCTCGCTTCTGGGGATGGACTATTTGGACCAGTTCCACATGGAGTTTGTCGGCAACCGGATGGTCCTTCGGCAGTAGGTGGGCACCGTGCCCAGAGACCGCAACGAATTGATTTCAAATAACTCCTGGTGTCCGCGTTAGTACGCGCTTAACCAACCTGGGACCAAAATCCTTAAGTAAGGATTTTGTCAAATTTCTTACTTAAGAAATTTGGGTCCCGTCAGCGCGCGGCGCTTTCCGCCTTCTTTTCCCAGCGCCCGCCCTCTTCCGACCAGTACTGCGCTGCATGCCCTGCCCCGGTCAGCGCTTTCCATTGCGCGCGGGCAGCGGCGACGCGGGTCTCGTCCGAGCCGTC
>NZ_JBOFBI010000071.1:0-9213 GCF_051645465.1 Tabrizicola sp.
AGGTCAGCGTTTCCTTTTCGGAAGGCCGCGCTTCACGCTTGAAAAAGCCGCCAGGCACTTTGCCGGCGGCGTAGTATTTCTCTTGGTAGTGGACCGTCAGGGGGAAGAAGTCCTGGCCCGGCTTCGCGGATTTCGCGAAAGTCACGTTGGCCATCACCTGGGTTTCGCCCAGCGTCGCGATCACCGACCCATCGGCCTGACGCGCAACTTTCCCCGTTTCCAGTGTCAGCGTCTCGCTGCCCCACTGGATGGATTTTTTCGTCACATTGAACATGTATCGTTTCCTCTGAGGACCCGGCCCCTGCCGGTGCCCTCGAACATCTGGCGGCCCCATTGCCGCCTATCCCCCGATCCTTCGCACGGGCCCCGGGGGCTGGCCTCACGTCTCAGATGGCGGGGGCCATACAGGAATTCGTGTCAGATGGAAAGCGGGGACGTTGCTGCCGGTCGACCCGGTCAGAAAACGGCGTGTGCGCCGCGGTCGTCTTGGACCTCGCCGCAGAGGAGGGCGGCGTAGTGGTCTTCGAGGCGGTCGGTGCCGAATTCGGGGGTGGCATCGGCGTCGTATCGGTTGGCTTCCGGGTCCCATGCCAGCATGGATTCGGTGGCGTAGTAGCGCCCGATGCGGGCGAGCTCGGCTTTGGCGGCAAGGCGGGGGGAGAGGCGGCCGAGGGTGGAGAGCGTGGCGATGATCCCGGACATGAGGGCGAGGGGCACGCGTTTGACGCGGACGGGGTGGCCGGTGAGGCGTTCCAGCATCGCGACCTGATCCATCGGGGTGATGGCGGGGCCGGGGCCGCCGATGGGAAGGATGCGGTTCCGTTTGTCGGGGTCGGTGAGGCAGAGGGTGAGGAAGCGGCCGAGGTCGTCGTCCGAAATGGGCTTGCAGGCGGTGAGGCGGCCGTTGCCGAAGACGAGGAACGGGCGGCCCTTTTGGACGCGGGCGACCTGGCCGGAGAGTGATTTGAAATAGGCGGTGGGGCGGACGATGGTCCAGTTTAGCGGGGCGGCCTGAAGTTCGGCCTCGAAGGCGAGTTTCGCGTGCTGGAAGGCGAGGCGTGGTTTCTGGACGCAGATTGCTGAGAGGAGGACGAAGTGGCTGGTGCCGCTCTGCACTGCGGCTTTCAGGGCAGCGCTGTTAGCGCCATGGTCGACGGCCCAGGCATCGGAGGGCGCGCCGGTGCGGCTGGCGAGGCAGGAGACAACGGCATCGAAGCGGGTGCTCGCGAAGGCGGCTTCCAAGGCCTTTTGGTCGGTCACCTCGCCCGGGATTACGGTGCATCCGGGGAGGAGCCCGACATTCGCGGAGGGCCGAACCAATGCGGTGACCCGATGCCCCGCGGCTTGAAGAGCATGCGCCGTGGCGCAACCGATGGTGCCGGTACCGCCAAGGAGAAGGACATCAAGCGAGGTCATGCCGTCAGTCTAGATCAAGATCGAATCGGACGGAACGTGATCGGGAAGGCGCTTCGCAGGTTTCCCATCGCAACCTCCTCGAGCACTTCGTGCACTCGTCGGAGGGCCACAGCGAGGAGTGCACGAAGTGCTCGAGGAGCGGTTCGGACGGGTCCAGACGTGGTCTGGCATCCGGAACAGATCAATCACCAGGCATTCGCTGGCCGCTGTTGGCGCATGAAAAAGCCCGGTCGCAGCTGGTGCGACCGGGCGGTGATACCGAAAAGGCCGTCAGATCGCCGACTTGATCCAGTTTTCCAGCGCGGCTTTCGGGGCGGCGCCGACCTTGTTCGAGACGACCTGGCCGTCCTTGAACATGAAAAGCGACGGGATGCCGCGCACACCCAGGACAGCGGGGCTGTCGGGGTTTTCGTCGACGTTTACCTTCACGATCTTGACCTTGCCTGCGTATTGCGTGGCAAGCTCCTCAAGCGCCGGGCCGATCTGACGGCAGGGGCCGCACCATTCGGCCCAGAAATCCACGACGACCGGGATGGTCGACTTGCGGACTTCGGTGTCGAAAGTGGCGTCAGTAACGGCGACGGTGGCAGCGCCCATGATCCTGTCTCCTGAGGGGATTTGTCAGGCATTGAAGGTATGGAGCCGGACCTCGAACGTCAAGGGATCGTGGTGCGGAGGAAGGCCTGCCTCACGATGTCGGGATCGATGGGCATCAGGTGGGGGGTCCTGGTCCAGAGGATGGCGGTCTCGATCCGGCGGTCGGGGTAGATCTGGGACAGGATATGGGCATAGGCGCCAAGCTGGCGGAGGATGCCTTCGGGCACGGCTTCGGGCCGGTCGGGGACGACGGTGTTGGACTTGTAGTCGATGATCAGGATGCGGTCGGGGTCGATGATCAGGCGGTCTATCTTGCCTGCCAGGATGCGATCACCCCAAAGGGCGGTGACTGCGGCTTCGGCGAGTGTGTCCGGGGCGAAGAGGGGTGCGAGGGTCGGGTCTTCAAGAACGCGTCGCGCCTCGGCCAAGGCGTCGGGCAGGAAGGCTGGGTCGGGGATGAACGAGGCCGCAAGCTCGGGCCAGAGCGCAGGCAATGCTCCTGGGAGGCGCTCAAGCAGAACATGCACGGCCGTGCCGCGTTCTTTGGCCTCCGCCTCGGCTTCGCCGGGAAGCGCCTTGGCTCCGCCGAGATCGGAGGGTGATAGGACCTGGACGGTGCGCGGGGCTTCGGGGGCTGGTTGGGAAGCGCAGGGCGGCAAGGGGACGTCCACCGTCACGGGCGGCGTGCCTGCAACGGGGAGAGGCCAGTCGCCGAAGCTGTGACGCAGGGCGCCTGCGGTCAGATGGTCAGCCCCCGCCGCTTCGACCCCGGCGCGGATGAGGTTGTGCCAGCAATCGTCTTGCGTCGTCTTGCCCGCCCCGGCGACGACGAGCCATGAGCGCGCGCGGGTCATGGCGACGTAGAGAAGGCGCAGGCGTTCGGCGGCTTCGCGGGTCCGGCGGGCGGCGCGTTCAGTTGCGATCAGCGGGGGGCTTTCCTCTTTCGCGACTTTCCAGACGGGGGGGCCGTCGGGCAGGCGGTAGATCTCGCCACCGTCCTTGTGCGTGCGGTCGCAGGTGTCGGGCAGGATCACGATGTCCGCCTCCAGCCCCTTGGCGCCGTGGACGGTCATCACCCGGATACGGTCGCCTTCGCCGTCCAGCTGGCGCTTCACCTCGATGTCGTCGGTTTCCATCCAGGCGAGGAAGCCGGTCAGGCTTGGCACTTCGGAGGCCTCGAAGGCCAGGGCCTGGCTGAGGAGTTCGTCGATGCCGTCCTCGGCCTCGGCCCCCAGCCGCCCGATCAGTTTCCGGCGCCCGTCGTGGCGGTGGAGGACCCGTTCGATCAGGTCGTAGGGTCGGAGGAAATCGGCTTGGCCGCGCATGTCATTAAGGAAGTCGTTGGTCTCGGGGTGGCTGTTGTGGTCGCGTAGCGCCTCCCAGAGATAGCCCTTGCGGGGGTGGGCCAAGCGGAAGAGATCGGCCTCGGACCAGCCGCAGAGGGGCGAGCGGAGGACGGCGGCGAGTGAAAGGTCATCCTCGGGCGTGTCGAGGAAGGCGAGGAGGGCGGAGAGGTCCTTGACGGCAAGCTCACCCCCCAGCTTCAGCCGGTCGGCGCCGGCGATGGGCAGGCCAAGGGCTTTGCAGGCCCGGATCGTTTCGTGGAAAAGGTCGGACCGGCGCTGGACCAGGATCAGGAAATCGCCGTAGCGGATGGGCCGCTCGGTTGGTCCGCCGTGGCGGGGGGGCTGCGGGATCTGCTCGCCGCCTTCGACCCGGTCGCGGATCCATTCTGCGATGCGTCTGGCCAGGGCGACCTGGGGGTCTTCGGCATGGGGGGCGTCGACCGGGTCGTACCAAGGGGCGGGGTCGTCCTTTTCGGCCTTCTCGATCACCGGCCAGATGTCGACCCGGCCGGGAAGGCCCGTGTTGAACGCCTCATGATGCGAAGCGCCGCCGAGCGCGGTCGGATCGGTGGCGCGGAAGGTATGGTCCACCACCGACAGGATCGCCGGGGAGGAGCGGAAGGAATGTTCCAGCGCGCTTTCGACAAGGGTTGCTCCGCTGGCGAGCCGCGCGCCGAAATGGCCGCGCATCCGGTCGAAGGCCGCGACATCGGCGCCCTGGAAGGAGTAGATCGACTGCTTCTTGTCGCCCACGACGAAAAGCGTGCGGGGGCGGATGTTGGCGCCTTCGCCTGCAATAAGCTCGGCGGCGAGGGCTTCGATCAGCTCCCATTGCTCGGGGCTCGTGTCCTGGGCTTCGTCGACAAGGATATGGTCGATGCCGCCGTCAAGCCGGTAAAGGACCCATGCGGCGAGCGAGGGATCGGTCAGAAGCCCCTTGGCGCGGGTGATGAGGTCGTCGAAGTCCAGAAGGCCCTTTGCGGACTTGCGGGCAGCGTATTCGGGCAGGAAGGCGGCGGCGAAGTCGTGGAGGGCCAGGGTCTTTTCGGCGGCAGCGAGGGCGATGCGTTTGGCGCGGGCAGCTTCGACGCGGGCCATCAGGTTGTTGAGGGGGTCGATGAGGTCGCCGAGGCGGGGGCGGGTGTCTTTGGTCGGGAAAGAGCCGATCTTCGCGGTGAAGTGGGTTGCGGGGTCTTTGCCGCCGTCTTTGGTCAGGAGCCAGTCTTCCAGGATAGTCAGGGTCGAGGAGGCGGGAGCGGTGAAGTCAAGCGGACGGAGAGCGGTGGCGGCCTTGGCGTCGGTGACGCTGCCGCCTGCCAGGACATCGACCACGCCCGACATCCAGCGCGCTTCGTCGCCGAAGAAGACGTCCGCCAGGATATCGCCTTGCGTGAAGCCCAGCGGAAGGTCGTAGAGCGGCCAAATGTCGGCGGCCCCGACGGGTTTGGCAAAGCCCGCGCGCTGGCTGGAGATCTGTTCGACGAGCTTGCCGAAATCCTCGCCGTTCTGGACCTCGGCCAGTCGGCGGACCACGCCAGCGGAGGGGCCGTCGGCCAGTTCCTCGACGATCTCGGCCCGCATCAGCTTGGCCGCGCGGTCGTCCATCTCGGCGAAACCGGGGGGCACGCCTGCCTCAAGCGGGAAGCGGCGGAGGAGGCTGCCGCAGAAGCTGTGGATCGTCTGGATGCGCAGACCGCCGGGTGTTTCGATGGCACGGGCGAAAAGCTGGCGGGCGCGGGAGAGGCGCTGGGCGGTCAGTTCCTCCTCGCCCAGCTCTTGGAGCGCGTCGCGCAGGTTGGCGTCCGGCTTCATCGCCCATTCGCCGAGGCGGCGGAACAGGCGGTTCTGCATCTCGGACGCGGCGGCCTTGGTGTAGGTGAGGCAGAGGATGTGCTGGGGCTCGACCCCGTTCAGCAAAAGCCGCGCCACGCGGTCGGTCAGCACCCGCGTCTTGCCCGAGCCCGCGTTGGCCGAAAGCCAGGTGTTGCGGGCGGGGTTCGCGGCGGCGATCTGGCGGGCGGCAGCGGGGGTCATGCGACGTCCTGCGGGGTGGGGTCGTCGGTCAGGTCCCATTCGCCGAAGCGCGAGAGGTGATCGAAGTCCGTGGTGTCCCTTGTCGACTCCAGCGCCCGCCTTGCCGTGTATCCCTGGCTTGGGCGGGCGTAGCTGCCGATCAGTTTGGCGAACTCGGCCCAGACCTCGGCCACTTCGCCGGGCTGAAGGTCAATCGGCACCGTCTTCAGCTCGGCCTTCAGGCCGACATAGATCACCCGCGCGACCTCTTCGGGGCCAAGCGCCTTGAACCCGCCGTCTTCGGCCATGGCTGCGAGCAGCAGGAGCTGCTTGTCGAAGTGCTTCTGCTGATCCTTCGACGGCGGGTCGCCGGTCTTGTAGTCGATGAGCAGAAGGCGCCCGTCTTCCAGGCGGTCGATGCGGTCGGGCTTGCCGGTCAGGGTGAAGTCGAGGCCGGGAAGCCGGACGGCGCCCTTTTCCTCCAGCAGCACAGGGGTGCCGCCGGTCGAATTGGAGAAGTCGAGGAAGGCATCCGCCGCCTTCGCGATACGGGTCCGCCAGATCGTGCGGGCAAGGGGCCAGGCGACACGCTCGGCAAGGACGGCATCGGTGATCGCCATCAGCGCATCGCGCCCGCCACCACCGTGGCGCAGGTAGATCTCCAGGATCTCGTGCAGGACGTTGCCGCGGAGGCGGGGGTCGGCCTCGGGGCGGAGGGGGTCGAGGGGCTTCAGCTTCAGAACATGCCGCGCGTAGATCGCGAAAGGGTCGCGGATCAGCGTCTTGATCTCGGTCACCGAGAGGCGTTTGGGCCGGGCCGTGACCGGCGGGCGGGGCGAAGGGCGCTTGGCGGCTTCGACCTCGGGCGCGCGGTCGAAGGCCTGGGCCATGTGCAGCCAATGGTCGCCGCGTTGTCGCATGGCCGCCAATGCCTCCGGGCCCTGCCGGGCGGGCAGGCCCTCCATCAGGTTCACCAGCCGGTTCAGCCAGCGCGAGGGCACCGTTTCCGCCTCGGCCCCCCGCTTGGCGCGGGTGAGGATCACCTCTTTCGCGGCCACGGCCTGCTGGTAGTCATGCGCCGAAAGGCCGATCCGGCGTTCGGGCAGCAGCAGCTCCGCCGCCTTGCGCATCGCGCGGTTCAGCCAGGGATCGGGCGGGGTCTGTGCAGGCCAGATGCCGTCGTTGAGCCCGCCCAGGATCACCAGATCAGCCCCCTGCACGCGGGATTCGAGCGTGCCCCAGATCATGATGTTGGGGTGGACGGTTTCGGTTTCGCGGACCTCGTAGCGCTGGAGGAGGCCGTGGAACAGGGCGGAGTAATCGGCGGGGGTCATATCGCCCCCGGCGTCTGCCTCGCGCTGGAGGTCAGTGAGGGCTTCGAGGGCTTTCTTTCCTGCTTCCTTCTCCCAGAACTCGCCGGAGCCGGTTTCTGCAAATCCTCTGGTCAGGGTTTCGGTGATGTCGAGGTGTCGAGTGACAAAGGCCTGAAGGGGCATCCGGGAGGTGGTCTCATGCCCGCAGAGCGTTGCACCCACGATCCGCGCCCAATCCTCGGCACGGTCGATGCCGGAAGCTTCGGCCCAGTGCCGCAGAGCCTCTGCCGTGGGGAAGGCAGGGCCATTGCGGCGGAGGTTAAGCTCGAACTCGCGCGTCAGGATCAGGTGCGGGCCTCTGCCGGGGCCGGAGAAGGCCAGCGGATGTTTCAGCAGCGCCAGCAGCGCGTCACCCGTCAGTCTCTGCCCGAACAGCGCCGCCACCTGCCGCATCAGCCGCCCCGGCGCGGAAAGTGCCAGCGGCCGGCCGGCGGAGTCGTCGGGCCGGATGCCCCAGCGGTCCAGCGCCGCTGTCACCCGGCGCGTCAGGTTCCGGTCGGGCGAGATGAGAGCAGTCTTCGTGCCGTCCTCGGCCGACTGCCGCAGGATCAGCGCGATCGCCAGCGCCTCGGCCCGCTCGCCGGGGGCTTCGATCAGGGTCAGGCCCTTTGTCACCGGCGGCAGGTCGGGCAGGTCAGGCCCCTCGGTCAGCCAGTGGTCGGTGATCGGCGCGGGGCGAAGCGAGAGCGAGATCAGCCGGTTTCGGCCCGGTTCAGGGGGTTCGGTCGTTGTCCAGCGTTGCACGGCGTCGGGGCCGCACTGAAGCCCCTCCATCAGCCGCCGGAAGCGGTATTGCGGATGATCCTCGGCGGTCAGCGCGTCGTTCATGCTGTCCCAGACCGCCTTGGGCTGGTCAAAGTCGAAACCGGGCAGGATCACGGCGCCGCCGGGTAGCCGGGCCACCGCCTGCATCAGAAGTGCGGTCGTGCCGCGAGAGCCGGTAGAGCCCGCGAGGATCACGGGATCGCCGGGCGGTTTCGTAGCCCAGTCAACGGCCAGATCGGTGACCACCTGCCGTAGAAGCGCCTCGGCGTCAGATGGACCACCGCCGATAGCCTCGGCGACGATGCCGAGAAACGCCTGGGTTCGCGCCCAGTGCGCCGAGTGGTTCGCGACATCCAGCGCCGCGATCCGTTCGGGTAGGACGCCCTCGCCCTGCATTTCCTCCATCAGGGCGGCAAGGCTGTCGGCCAGATCGTAGAGCGCTGCGCGGGGGAACTGGGTGGTGCCTGTCGCGAGAAGCCGGTCCAGCAGCACCGAAAGCTCCAACCGTCGGCGGAGGGGCGAGATCGGCGTGGGAAGCGGGGCGTTCGACAGCGCCGCCACCTCGGTCACCAGAAGGAGGCGCGGCAGAAGCCGGGGGCCCTGGGCTTGGAGGCATTCGATGACCCGGCGGCGCATGCGCTGGGTGTTCACGATCAGCGTGACCCGCGCCAGCGCTTCGGGCGGCTTGTCCGACATCCGGTCCAGAAGCCCGGCCACCAGTTCGGACGGGAAGTCCACGCCGGGCGGCAGGGCGAAGAGGTTCAGGATCGGGTCAGCCATGCTGGGCATGCTGGAGGAGCCGTTCCGCCTCGGCAATCCCTTCGGGTTGGCCCACGTCGCACCAGCCGCCGTCATGCACCAGACCGTAGGCAGTGCCCGCCGCGATCATCTCGTTCCAGCTGTGGTTGAACGAGAACACGTCCAGCGGGGTGGCCGCCACCCGGGCCGGGTGGATGATCTGTGCCCCGATGTAGACCTGGTCCTCGCCGCCTGTCCCCCGCGAAATCCGGCCTTCGGTATCAAGCCGGAAGTCGCCCTTCGGGCCGTGGGCGAGCGTCCGGTCGAGCGGTAGAAGGAGGAGGAGCGCCTCCATCCTGGTCCCGTCCCAATGGGCAGCAAGCTCCAGAAGGGGGTTTGCGCCGGTCCAGATGCCGTCGCTGTTCAGAACGGCGACCGGGCCTTCGCCCAGAAGCGGGAGCGCGGCCTTCAGCCCACCGCCAGTTTCGAGGATACGATCCCGCTCGTGGCTGATGGTCACGCCGCGCCCTGCCAGGTGGGCTGCCATCTGGTCGGCCCGGTAGTGCGTGTTGACCACCACGCGGTCGGCAGCCGCAGCTTCGGCGACCCCGAGGGCATGGTCGATCAGCGCGCGGCCGGCGACGGGGATCAGCGGCTTCGGTCGGTCGGCGGTCAGCGCTCCCATCCTGGTGCCGAAGCCTGCGGCGAAGACCATCAGCGGGAAGGGGTAGGTGGGCATTGGCGTTCTATTTTTTCCTGGAGGGCGGGGGTGGGTTGGGGCAGAAGCGTGTCGCAGACGGCACGCAGGTCGTTCAGAGCCGGATGGGCGAGGTTCCGCTGCAGCTTGCCCCAGACGCGGGGGATCAGGCGGAGGTACTGCGGTTTCCCGGCGACGAGGCAGAGCCTAGAGAAGACGCCCAGAATGCGCAGCGCCCGTTGTGCTCCAAGCGTGGCGTAATGGGCGG
>NZ_JBOFBI010000072.1:0-2207 GCF_051645465.1 Tabrizicola sp.
CAGCATCCTGCCATCGGCGACGGAGTGCAGGTCGGCGGCACAGGCCTCGTCATGGCCAAGCGGCAGGTCGCGGGGGTCAATGCCGTCCATCGCTATCTCACCAGAATTCGCGTCGTTGCCTCGACCATACCGGGCTGGGCGCGCATATCCTCCAACATGGCCGCAATGGCCGCGCTGTCCAGCAAAACCTGATTTGTGGCCTGTGGCCCGGCGTTCCGCCAGCTTTGCTCAAGGGCTGCAGGCAGGGCTTCGGCGGGGGCAAAGCAGTGAAAGAGGTTCTCGAATGCGCCCGAGAGCACGATGTCAGCCAGGCCGAAATCGGCCGGATAGCTGTAGCTGCCGGACTCCACGGTGGCCATCTCGCCGACGGGCAGCACCACGAAGGCCGTCTCGTCCGGGGCCATCACCCAGCAGTACAAGGGGCCAGGTTTGGCCATGTCCACCCGGACCTCAAGCCGCTGGCCCGCCTCGAACGCGGGGGCCGTCAGGTCAAGGCGCGTTGCATCCCGGTTGGCGGTGATCGAGACGAAGTCCAACAGAGGGCGGACAGCGGCATCGCAGCCGAGGCCGGTCAGATCAACCTGCGTCCGCGGTTTCGCCGATACGACCTGCGCCTGGCGGCGGAATTCGAGATCAAGCCAGACCGAACCGCTGGCATCCTGGGATAAACGCCCCACCGAACGGAGGGTATCCTGACCGGTGTCTGCGCCGGGGGCCACAGCCGTCGCACATGCGGCAACGCCCGGTCGTTCCACGGCCAGCTCACGCCCGGCCAGGATGCGATTGGCATCTAGCGCGCGGGCAGCGGCGGCGGCGGCAAGGCTGTCGGTCAGGGCGGAGCCGCAGCCGCTGTAGCCCGCCTCACTGATAATCGGACAGATTTCCAGCCTGTCGACCTCGGGCGCAATGCGCAACAGATCGTCCAGGGCCGCGTCTATCACCCGGTCATAGCTGGCCGATCCTTCGGTAACGAGGGCCATCTCCAGACCGTCGCTCGTGACCTTGCAGGTCGCATCCTGGGTGATCGCCTGCAGCCGGAACGCAACCACCTCGTCCTTGCGGACCGGATCGACGATGAACACCACCGCATCGCCCGTCGAGCCGGTGGCCACCACGGCCTCCACCTCCAAAGGATCAAGCCCATCGACCAGCCCGCGCAGTTTCTCGGCATCCCTGCCAGCGCTGATCTCGACCGCCCCGGTGTCGGACAACATCGCCTCGACATCCAGCCGCAGCCGGGCCGCCGCGTCAACGGTCAGGACGGTCTGCGAATTGGGCAACCCTGCCACGACCAGCCGCAGGGGAGCTGTGGCCCCGGTACAATCCGCAAGCTGATCGACCAGATCGCGGATTGCATCCTCGGCCAGCGCCGGGCTGGCCGGTACCGCCAGCCCGAGGGCCAGCGATACCGTCATCGGTTTCAGCAGGACCGCGACCTTAGTCATTGGCCTGGCTGCTGGCAGAACTGGCGTAGGCATCCAGCGCCCGGATGAACATCGGGTTGAACGTGCCGTCGATTTCGCCACCGTAGAACTCTTTGTCCGTCAGCGTCTGCTGCAGGCCGCGTATCGTGTCAGGGCTCAGACCATTGGCATCATTGGTTGTGGCGACAAGAGCCTCCAGGCCAATTTCTCCCAAAGACAGAAGGTCAAGAGCCAACTGTTCCGAGGTCAACCCCGGAAAGAACTCGCTGAAGCCCACGTTCGTGTCGAGCAGAACTGCCGCCGTCGCCATTGCAAGAGGGTCACGCAGTTCGATCCCCTTGTTCAGCATGTCGAGCGCCTTTTGGGGGTCGGGCTCAATTCCGGGGCCGCCTCCGATGTAGTAGGGCACAAGCTTCGTGATCGCGAAACCGTCACCCTCGTCGGCCGCGCGCTGATACCACTTTACAGCGGCCTCGACGTCCTTGGTCGTGCCGCGACCGTATTCCAGCATCCGCGCGGCATTGGTCATGCCCATCACATCGCCCCCTTCTGCCGCCTGAACATAGATCGAGAAAGCGGTCTCCGGCGACGAAGGTACGCCCTCGCCATTTTCGTGCTGTGTCGCGATGTCATTCAGCGCGGCAATCGAGCCCAGATCGGCTGCGGTCTGAAAAGCCTTCAACGACTCGTCGAACCGACCCAGACGATTCAGCGCGCGACCCAGCTGAAAGTGCAGCCGCCGGACCTCGGGAAAGGCCTGGGCAGCCTCTGTGCAGGCCTCTA
>NZ_JBOFBI010000073.1:0-13008 GCF_051645465.1 Tabrizicola sp.
GATTATCCCGAGGGCGTCACCGGCTGTGGCCAGCTCGCCCCTTCATCGCCGCCATAACATCTGCTTCTCGTGATGCTGTATGGTCGCGGCCAGGTTCTGAAACTGGGAGGCAACGTAGTTGCGCAAACGCAAGGTGGCCGGCGTCCGCCCGGGGCCTGGCAGATACAACAGCCCCAGATCGCGGTCCGGATGATCGACCTTTATCGACAAAAGTCCGATGCCATAGCGCTTGCGCAGGCCAAAAACCACAGCGTACGGCAGGATCGTCAGCGCGTCCGACCCGGTCAGCACGCTAAGGACAGCAGACAAGCCGCCGCCCGAAAAGCTCACGCGAAAGTCTGCGTTGCCCAGTTTTTCCAGCATCAGCCGCATGTCCTGGAACAGCGGGCTGTCTTCGGGCGGTGAAATCCATGGAAAGCGCTTCAGGTCGCTTTCCGTCAGGCCACGGGCCTGCAGCAAGGGATGGCCTTCGCGGCACGCAATCACGTTGCGGCCGCGCAGGATGCTGTCGAACTGCAGGCCCGGCGGCACCATCTCGGTGCGGATGGGGCAAACAGCCAGGTCAAGGGCGCCACTTTGCACCCGCTCGGCCAGATCAACGGCATAACCATAAGTCTGGTCGATCCGGATCCCGGGATTGCTCGACTGAAACCCCGCCAGCATGGAAGAGATGACGCCGTCCATGAAGATCGGCGTGCCGCCCACCCGCACGGCCCCCGATCTGCCCGCGCGGTAGCTTTGCACGGTCTGCGAGGCGGCGGCGTTGGCCAGACCGATCCGGCGCCCCTCTTCCGCAAGACGCAGACAAAGCTCGGTCGGCTGCAACGGGCGTTTCCCCGGCAGGAACAGGGCCGCACCCACGCGCTGCTCCAGCGTCGAGACGCTTCGCGACAGGCTTGGTTGCGACTTGCCAAGCGCCGCAGCGGCCTCGGTCAGCCCGCCATGATCGACAATGGCGGCAAGCACTTCCAGTTGGCGGGGGTCAAGTTTCATAACACTGTGGTATATAGTGGCACCAAATTTGCATCAAGTTTCGCTTGTTTGGCCGCTAGGCTGGTATTTGAATCTATGAGCGATCCACGCATGCCCGCCTTTCAACCTAAGTTCGCCGTCACAATCGCGCCGGTCCGGGTGCGGTTCGGCGATGCCGCGCTGGCGGTCATCAAAGACGAGGTCGCCCGCCTTGGCTGTCATCGCGCGCTGGTCCTCACAACTCATACGCAGGCCGACATGGCCGAGAGCTTTGCGCAGGCTCTGGGCGACGATGCGGCAGGGGTTTTCACCGATGCACGCATGCACACACCGACGGAGGTGACCGAAAGCGCACTCGCCCATCTCCGTGCCCTCGGGGCGGACTGTCTGGTCGCTGTGGGCGGCGGGTCGACGACCGGCCTTGGCAAGGCGCTGGCCTTGCGGACCGATCTGCCGCAGATCGTGGTGCCCACTACCTACGCGGGCTCCGAGGCGACCGCGATCCTTGGCCAGACCGAGGGGGGCCGGAAAACCACCATCACCGACCCCCGGGTCCAACCTGAGGTCATCATCTATGACCCCTCGCTGGTGGCAACGCTTCCGGTCCCGCTGACTGTGGCATCCGGACTTAACGCCATGGCCCACGCCGTCGAAGCGCTTTACGCGCGCGACCGCAACCCGCTGTCGTCGGCCCTGGCCGTACAGGGCTTGCAGGCGATGGTCGATGGCCTTCCTGCCGTGCTCGCCAATCCCTCCGACCTGACCGCTCGGTCGCAGACCCTATATGGCGCGTGGCTCTGCGGCACGGTGCTGGGCCAGGTCGGCATGGCGCTTCACCACAAGCTTGCGCATGTGCTGGGTGGCAGCTTTGATCTCCCGCATGCCGAAACTCACGCGATCCTGCTACCCCATACCATCGGCTACAACGCCACCGCTGCCGCGACCGAGTTGTCTCCGCTGGCAGCGATGCTGGCCGCCCCACCAGGGAAGGGCCTTCATGATTTCGCCCGAAGCCTGGGCGCCCCCCTTGCGCTTCGCGATCTTGGGCTGACCAAGGCCGACCTGGACCGCGCAACCGATATCGCCCTGCAGAATCCCTACTGGAACCCCGCACCGCTGACCCGCCCCGGCATCCGGGCGCTGCTGGAGGCCGCCTGGGCCGGCGACGCGCCCATCTGACACACCGATCTCTGGGAGGAGAGACCCATGCCCACCGCTGATATCACCACCGACGTTCTGGTCATAGGCACCGGGCCCGCCGGATCCGCGACGGCCGCACTGCTGGCGAGCTATGGCGTCGACGTGATGGTGATCAACCGCTATCGGTGGCTTGCCAACACGCCGCGCGCGCATATCACCAACCAGCGCACGATGGAGGTCCTGCGCGACCTTGGAATCGAGGATGAGGCGTACCTTTTCGCGACACCCCAGCACTTGATGGGCGAAAACATCTTTTGCGAAAGCCTCGCGGGCGAGGAAATCGGGCGGATGAATTCCTGGGGCACGCATCCGATGTCGAAGGCCGAACACCTTCTGTCGTCGCCGACGCAGATGAACGACCTGCCCCAGACACTGATGGAGCCGCTGCTTTACAAGACCGCCTGCAGTCGCGGGGCACAGGGGCGGATGTCCACCGAGTACGTCAGCCATGTGCAGGACGAAGGCGGCGTGGCCACGACCTGCCGCGACCGCCTGACGGGGCATGACCTGACGATCCGGTCGAAGTACCTAGTCGGGGCCGATGGCGGCAATTCGCTGGTGGCCGAACACGCGGGCTTGCCGTTCGAGGGCAAGATGGGCGTCGGCGGCAGCATGAACATCCTCTTCCGTGCCGACCTGTCGCGGTATGTAGCGCATCGTCCGTCGGTTCTTTATTGGGTTATGCAGCCCGGCGCGGATGTCGGCGGCATCGGGATGGGCCTGGTGCGGATGGTCAAGCCCTGGACCGAATGGCTGATCGTCTGGGGCTACGACATCGCCCAGCCCGCCCCGGTGGTCGATGCCTCGATGGCGACCCAGGTGGCGCGCCAGCTGGTCGGCGATCCGGAGTTGGAGATCGAGCTGATTTCGGCCAGCACGTGGACGGTCAACAACATGTTTGCCACCCACATGCAGAACGGGCGCGTCTTCATCATGGGCGATGCTGCCCACCGCCATCCTCCATCAAACGGCCTTGGGTCAAACACCTCGATCCAGGATGCGTTCAACCTTGCATGGAAGCTGGCCGCAGTGGTCAAGGGGCAGGCGGGCGCGGCGCTTCTAGACAGCTACAGCGCGGAACGCGCGCCGATTGCCCGCCAGATCGTTACCCGCGCCAACCAGTCCATCGGCGAATTCGGCCCGATCTTTCAGGCGCTCGGCATGACGGGTGGCACCGACCACGCAAAGATCAAGGCGAACATGGATGCTCGCTGCGATACAGGCGCAGCCGCCGTCACCCAGCGCGCCGCCCTGCGCGAGGCGATCGCCTTCAAGAAATACGAATTCGACGCCCATGGTGTCGAGATGAACCAGCGCTACCGGTCCGGCGCCGTGGTGACGGACGGCCAGATGGAGCCCGCGTTCGAACTGGACGCCGAGCTTCATTACCAGCCCACCACATGGCCCGGCGCCCGGCTGCCGCATGTCTGGCTGTTCGATGCCCACGGTGGAAAGCACTCCACGCTGGACTTGTGCGGGCACGGGGCCTTTACCCTTTTCACCGGCATTGGCGGAGAGCCTTGGGTTGCAGCGGCCGACGCCATCGGGGCGGAACTCGGCCTGTCCCTCCGCATCCATGTGATCGGTCCCCGCCGGGCCTGGCTTGACCATACCGGGGCCTGGGCGCGGGCATCGGAGGTGGCGGACGCGGGCTGCATCCTTGTCCGCCCCGACCATCATGTCGCCTGGCGGTCCGAAGCGCTGTCCGCCGACCCCGCCGCCGATCTGCGCCGGGTCCTGACCGCAATCCTGCGGAGGACGTGATGGCAACGCGCACTTGGACGAAGTACCCTTATTTCGAGGAAGAAACCTCAGCCGATGTCGTGATCGCCCGGATGGGTACGGACATCGACCCGCGCCTGCGGCAGGTCATGACAGCGGCGATCACCCATCTCCACGCCTTCGTCAAAGAGGTGCGCCCGAACCACAAGGAATGGCTCGCGGCGATCCAGTTTCTGACGCGGACCGGGCATATGAGCACCGACTGGCGGCAGGAATACATCCTGCTCAGCGATACCCTTGGTGTCACCATGCTGGTCGATGCGATCAACAACAGCCATGGCGATGGGGCGACGGAAAACACGATCCTCGGGCCGTTCTATGTCGAGAACCCTCCGCACTATCCCAATGGCACGAATATCTGCCTAGATGGCAAGGGCGAGCCTTTGGTCGTGCGGGGACGCGTCCTAGACACGGACGGCAACCCCATTGCCGGGGCCACCATCGACGCCTGGCAGACCAATGAGGACGGGTTCTACGACGTGCAGCAAAAGGGCGTCCAGCCCGAGATGAACCTGCGCGGTATCTTCACCACGGATGCTGACGGCCGCTACTGGTTCCGCACGGTCAAGCCACGCTTCTATCCCATTCCTGACGATGGGCCGGTTGGCCAGTTGCTGGCCGCCATGGGCCGGGGTCCGAACCGTGCGGCCCACATCCATTTCAAGGTCAAGGCGCCGGGCCTCGAGGAGGTGATTACTCACGTCTTTCCGCCCGATTGCCCCTATCTTGAAACCGATGCGGTCTTTGGGGTGAAGGAAACGCTGATCGGCGATTTCCGCCATGTGGACGACGCGGCCGAGGCGGCTCGGCTGGGCTTCACCAATCCCTACTGGGCGCTCGACTGGGACTTCACCCTGGCACGGGCCAAATGACGACGCCTTGCATCATATGTGTCGCGATCACCGGATCGCTGCCCACCAAGGCGGACAATCCGGCGGTGCCGATCAGCATCGCCGAACAGGTGGAAAGCACGCATGCGGCGTTTGAGGCGGGGGCGTCCATCGTCCATTGCCATGTGCGCGATGACGTGGGACGGCCGACGTCGGATCCCGATCGCTTTGCAGCGCTGCAAGAGGGCATTCGCAAGCACTGCCCGGGCATGATCATCCAGTTCTCCACCGGGGGGCGTTCGGGTGCGGGGCACGAACGTGGCGGCATGCTGCCCCTGCGCCCCGACATGGCCTCGCTGACGGTGGGGTCGAACAATTTTCCGACCCGCGTCTATGAAAACCCGCCAGATCTGGTCGATTGGCTGGCGGCAGAAATGCAGGCCCATGACATCAAGCCAGAGGTCGAAGCGTTTGATCTGTCGCACATCGTGCAGGCCGCGACGATGGCGCGCGACGGTCGGCTGGCTGGCCCTCTTTACGTGCAGTTCGTGATGGGAGTGAAGAACGCCATGCCGGCGGATGAGCCGATCCTTGATTTCTACATCGCGACCTTGCAGCGGCTTGCGCCGGATGCGCTCTGGTGCGCGGCGGGGATCGGGCCCGCACAACTGACCCTTAACGAGTGGGCGATTGCCAAGGGCGGCCACACCCGCACAGGTCTGGAGGACAATGTCCGGCTGGACCGGCAGACGCTCGCGCCGTCGAACGCGGCATTGGTCCGGCGGGCGGTGGAGATATGTGAAAGGCACCATCGCCCCGTTGCCACTTGTGCCGAGGCGCGCCAAATGCTGGGGCTGCGGGCGGCATGAGGATGCTACCCCTCCAGCACCCGGGCAAGTTCGGGCTTCAACGCCAGAAGGGCCTTGGCAACTGCCTCTCGTTGTTCGGCGAAACGGGTCGACGGGATCGGCACCGAAATCGCATGCAGGTCGCCCGCCAGATCGGCAAAGGCGATCCCCAGCGCGGAAATCCCGTCCGTGTGATCGTCGATGTCCTCGGCCAGTCCCGCGGCACGGATTTGCCTAAGCCGGGCGTTCAGCGCGGGCCAGTCGCCACCCTTGCGGCCCCATTCGGCCCGCGCCATTGCTTCGGCCTCTGGCTCGGGCAGCATCGCAAGGCAGGCGCGGCCGTTGGCAGTGGTGGTCAGCGGGAACAGTTCGCCCACCGAGGATACAGTGCGCAGACGGTGGCTGCCGGGCACCTGGTCGAGAAAGATCATCTGCCCGCCACGCAGCACCGAAAGATCGACCGTCTCGCCCAGCTGGTCGCGCATCCGCGTCAGGTACGGGCGACACCGGTCCACGATGTTATACCGCGCAGCACGGGCCAGCGCGTGAAGTTCCGGCCCAAGCCTGACACCGTTCCCCATGGCCTGAGCAATGACGAGCCGTTCCTCCTGCAAAGCCGCGACGATCCGCTGCACGGTCGAGCGGGGCAGGGTCACGCGTTCCGCAATCTGCCCAAGGCTCAGGCCCGAGGGATCGTCCTTCAGCGCCCGCAGCACGGCGGCGGCCCGTGCGATCACCTGTATGCCGCTGCGCGAAGCGCCGTTGCTGTCGTCCATGGCCTGCCGTCCTGTCTGTCACACTTGGACCCGATGCGCGAAACGCCTCGCCGTCACAACCCGCGATGCGGTACAGACGACTCCTACAGGACAAATTGTTTGACCGCAATGTGGGCCATGTGTATCAACCTACGGTACAGATGGAGGAACCATTCTGCAGGATTTGAACGGCTGGACACCGCTTTGGCGGTGCAACGGGGGACGGGCCAATGGTGAAAGTGCGCGGCATCGAGTTTCAGGGAAACCTCGACAACCCAATGGGGTTGGAGTTCTACAACCTGTCCCACCGTTTCGGCTTCCAGCACCCGAATTGGCCCTATTTCCAGGACGTCAGGATCGAGCGTATCCACTACATGGCCAAGTCGGGCGTGCTTAGCCAACGCATCACCACGACCATGCACGCCACGACCCACATCGACGCGCCCGCCCACGTGGTGCAAGGCACGCCGTTCATCGACGAAGTTCCCCTACCGCATTTCTTCGGCACCGGGATCGTAGTATCGCTGCCGAAGAAGAAATGGGATTTCATCACCGGCGAGGACCTCGAAAAGGCCTGCGGTCACGCGATCCGGCCGGGTGATGTACTGATCATCAACACCGGCTGGCATCACCAGTATGAGGACGGCGACTACTTCCCCTACTGCCCCGGTTTTGTGCCCTCGGCGGGTGAGTGGATGGTGAAGAAGGGCGTCAAGGTCGTCGGCCATGACACGCAGGCCAATGACCATCCCCTGGCGACCGCTATCGGTCCGCAGCGCAACGGTCCGCTCCTGCCGCATCTGGAACAGGAATGGCGCGACCACAGTGGCGGGGGTGATTGGAAGAAGGATTTCCCCGATTGGGAGCCGGTCCACCAGATCCTGTTCAAGAACGGAATCCTCGGGATCGAGAACGTCGGAGGCGATCTGGATGCCGTCACCGGCAAGCGCTGCACCTTTGCGTTCTTTCCCTGGAACTGGGACCGCGGCGATGGCTGCATCATCCGGCTGGTCGCGATGATCGACAAATCACAGAACTACCGGATCGAGGCGGGGGCCAGTTTCTGATGCTGGTCAAGCGCTTTGCCGACGCCAAGCCCTACGAGGCCCCGAACCACCGGGGCGTCGTCGGTCTGCGCCTGCAGGGGTGGGAGGAGGGCGGGCCTACAAACCAGTGGCTGGGCTATTCCCAATTCCTGCCGGGTGGCGGGGCCGGACCCGACGCGACTCCTTTTGAGAAGGTCTATCTGGTGATCGAGGGCGAGATGACCGTCTTCGTCGACGGGCAAGAGACGGTGCTCGGTCCGATGGACAGCTGCACTATTCCACCCGGCGAAGTGCGCGAAATCGTCAATCGCAGCAACCATGTCTGCAAGATGGTCGTGGTTATCCCCTATCCGCCAAAGGTGTCTGCATGACCCCTGTCGGCCTCTTTGATGTCGCGGGCAAGGTTGCCCTGATCACGGGCGCGTCCGGCGCATTCGGCATGGTGGCGGCGCGGGTGCTGGCCGGGGCAGGGTGCCGCCTTGTGCTGGCGGCGGGCAAGGCCACGGAACTGGCCGCGATCGCCGCAGAATGCCGGACCCTTGGGGCCGATGTCACCGAGGTCAACGCCCGCCCCGAGACCGAAGCGGCATGCGCGGCGATGGTCGCGTCGGTGGAGCAGGCCTACGGGCGGCTCGATATCCTGGTGGTCGCCTCCGGCATGAACAAGGTCGCCAAGATCGAAGACATGGCGCCGGAGACCTTTGCGGCCGTGATGGACGCCAATGTGACCCAAAGCTGGCTTCTGGCACGGGCGGCGACGGTTCAGATGAAGGCGCAAGGGTCGGGGAAAATCGTCTTCGTCTCTTCCGCACGCGGCCTCCTCGGCCATCCGGCGGGCTATACCGCCTATTGCGCGTCGAAATCCGCCGTGGACGGCATCACCAAGGCGCTTGGCTGCGAACTTGGCCCTACCGGAATTACCGTGAACGCCATCGCCCCCACGGTCTTTCGCAGCCCCCTGACCGCCTGGATGTTCGCCGACACCCCAGAGGCCGAGGCGGTCCGCAAGGGCTTTCTTGCCCGCGTCCCCAAAGGCCGGCTGGGCGAGCCGGAAGACCTGGCGGGGCCGCTTCTGTTTCTCGTCTCGAAGGCCTCGGATTTCTACACCGGCCACATCCTTTACGCCGACGGCGGCTACACGGCAGGATGATCCAATGAAAAACCGGCAGATAGCGGTGATCGGGGCGGGGCTGATGGGCCACGGCATCGCGCTTTGCATGGCGCGGGCGGGGCATCATGTCACGATCACCGATCCCGTGCCCGAGGCCCGGGCAAGCGTCGCTGCCCGCATCGCCGACAGCCTGCAACTCTTGGGTCAAGGGCCTGCAGACATCGCCAAGACATTGAAACGGATCGAAATCTGCGAGACGGTAGGCGATGCTGTGCACCGCGCCGAAGTGGTCATCGAGGCTGCACCCGAGAAGATGGCCCTCAAGCAGGCGATCTTTGCCGAGGTCGAGGCGCATGCGCCTGACACCAGCATCCTCGCCTCCAACACCTCCGTGATGCCGATCACCCAGATCATGGGCGGCCTACGTTTGCGCAACCGGGCGCTCGGCACGCACTGGTGGAACCCGCCCCACATCGTGCCGCTCGTCGAGGTGATCCGGACGGAATGGACCGATGACGCCGCGATCGACGCGACCATGGCTCTGCTCGATGAAGCGGGAAAGACGCCGGTACGGGTCGAACGCGATGTGCCGGGCTTCATCGGCAACCGCCTGCAGCACGCGCTTTGGCGCGAGGCGATCAGTCTGGTCGAGCGCGGCATCTGCGACGCCGCGGCCGTCGATACCGTGGTCAAGGCCAGCTTTGGCCGCCGCCTTGCAGTGCTGGGCCCCCTGGAGAACGCCGACATGGTCGGCACGGACCTGACGCTCGACATCCATGACAACGTGCTGGCCGACATCGAGGACAGTCACACGCCATCGCCCTATCTGCGGGCGCTCGTTGCGGAGGGCAAGCTCGGCTTCAAGTCGGGGCAGGGCTTCCACGCCTGGACCGATGCGGAAAAGACCGCGCTCAGGGCGCGCGTCGCCAGGCATCTCATGGCTTTGCAGGATATGCTGGGGCCGGAGCCGCGTTTGAATAAAGGCGGGGCAAACCCCGCGACCACACACTGAAAAATCGTCAGGGAGGACGACATGCACAGAACCACTTTCAGCCGCCGCAAGTTCATCAAGACCGGAAGCGTGATGCTGGCGGCCCCCGCCCTGATGCGGGCGCGCCCCGCTCTGGCGCAGGACGGCGTGTTCAAGATCGGCCTTGTCGCGCCCACGACCGGCCCGCTTGCGGGCTTTGGCGAGGCGCAGGACTGGATCATCGCGGGCCTCAAGGACACGCTTGCCGGGATCACCAACAACGGCGCGCCGGTCACGATCGAGATCATCGCCAAGGACAGCCAGTCCAACCCCAACCGCGCGGCAGAGGTCGCGTCCGAGCTTATCCTCTCGGACGGCATCAACCTGATGCTGACCCATGCGACGCCCGATACGACGAACCCCGTTGCGGACCAGTGCGAGTTGAACGAAATCCCCTGCATTTCCACCAACTGCCCGTGGCAGCCTTACTTCTTCGGCCGCGGCGGCAACCCGGAGGTGGGCTTCAACTACACCTACCACTTCTTCTGGGGCCTTGAGGACATCATCGCGAACTTCACCGCGATCTGGGACCAGTCAGGTGTCGCGAAGAAGGTCGGGGCGCTGTTTCCAAATGACGCGGACGGCAACGCCTGGGGCGATCCGCAGCTTGGTCTGCCGGGGCCGCTGGCGGCAGCCGGGTACGAACTGATCGACCCCGGCCGCTATCAGCCCATGAACAATGACTTTTCCAGCCAGATCGCAGCCTTCAAGGCCGCGGGGTGCGAGATCGTGACCGGCGTGATGATCCCGCCGGATTTTGCGACGTTCTGGAGCCAGGCCGCCCAGCAAGGCTTCAACCCGAAGGTCGTGACCATCGGCAAGGCGCTGCTCTTCCCATCCTCGGTCGACGCACTCGCCGATCGCGGCGACGGCCTGACGACCGAGATCTGGTGGACGCCGGACTATCCCTTCTCGTCCAGCCTGACGGGCATGACCGCGCGCCAGCTGGGCGACGCTTATGTCGCCGAAAGCGGCAAGCCCTGGACGGCGACCCTCGGCTTTTCGCATGCGATCTTCGAGGTCGGCCTCGACGTGGTGAAACGCGCGACCGACCTGTCGGATACGGCGTCGATCATGGAGGCGATCAAGTCGACCAACCTCAACACGATGGTCGGTCCGATCAACTGGGCCAATGGCCCGATGAAGAACATCACCAAGACCCCGATGGTCGGCGGCCAGTGGAAGCGTCGCGACGGCAAGCTGGAACTCGTCATCGTCAACAACAAGCAGAACCCCGATATCCCGGTCACCGGCGATCTGACTCTGCTTGGCTGACAGGAGAGGGCCGGGCGGCGTCCAGCCTCCCGGCCCATACCCCATGACCCTCCTCGCGCTGGAAAACCTCTCGAAACGTTACGGGGCGCTGGTCGTCACCGAAGACCTGTCGCTTGAGGTGGAACCGGGTGAAATCCTCGGCATCCTTGGTCCCAACGGGGCGGGCAAGACGACGCTCTTCAACCTTATCGCAGGGACCGTGCAACCCAATGCGGGGCACGTCCTCTTTCGCGGGCAGGACATTACCGGCCTCGATGTCTCGGCACGCTGTCGGCAGGGCATCTCACGCAGTTTCCAGATCCCGCATCCGTTTTCCGGCATGACCGTCTTTGAAAACGTGCTGGTTGGCGCGACGTTCGGACGCCATGCCCATGCGGTCGGACCCGAGGCGCGGGCGGCGACAGTCCTGGAGCTGACAGGCCTGAAACCCAAGGCCAACAGTCTTGCGGGCTCGCTGACTTTGCTGGAGCGCAAGCGCCTGGAACTCGCGCGGGCACTGGCGACGGACCCCGAACTGCTGCTCCTGGACGAAATCGCGGGCGGCCTGACGGAACGTGAATGTCAGTCGCTTCTGTCGGCAGTGCGCGACGTCCACGCGTCCGGCGTGACGATCGTCTGGATCGAGCATGTCGTGCATGCGCTTCTGTCAGTGGCGAAGCGGCTGGTCGTTGTAAACTTCGGCCGCAAGATCGCCGACGACACGCCCGAGGCCGTGCTGGCCAGTCCCGAGGTCAAGTCAGTCTATATGGGGGCAGATCATGTCTGACCTTCTCGAAGTCGATGACCTTCATGCCTTCTATGGCGACTTTCAGGCCCTGCATGGCGTGTCCTTGCGCCTGCGGCAGGGCGAGGTTCTGGCGCTGATCGGGGCCAACGGGGCTGGGAAGTCGACCCTGCTCAAATCCATCTGCGGTCTGGTCACTGCCCGTCAGGGGTCGATCCGCTGGCGCGGCGCAGAGCTTCTGGGCCAAACGCCGAACCGGATCGTGGCGCAGGGCGTGGCGCTGGTGCCCGAGGGGCGCAGGCTCTTCCCCAGCCTCTCGGTCGAGGAAAACCTGATCCTCGGCGGTCAGGTGCGCCGTCCCGGGCCGTGGTCGCTCCGCACGGTCTACGACCTCTTCCCCATCCTGCAGGAAAAGCGCCACGCGCCGTCCACGTCGCTGTCGGGTGGGCAGCAGCAGATGGTGTCGATCGGGCGGGCGCTGATGTCGAACCCCGACCTGATCCTGCTCGACGAGCTGAGCCTCGGCCTCGCGCCGATCGTCATCAAGGACATCTACACCCAACTTCCGCGCATTACCGGGCAGGGCATGTCGGCCATACTGGTCGAGCAGGACGTGACCCGCGCGCTGGGGGCCTGCGTGTCGTTTACCTGCCTCGCCGAAGGGCAGGTCGCGCTGGCCGGTGCGCCAGGTGATCATGGCCGCGACGCGATTTCAGCTGCGTATTTTGGAACCTGACCTTCATGGAATATCTGAACATCATCGTGCAAGGCATTCTGGTTGGAGGGCTTTACGCCCTCTTCGCTGCCGGTCTTTCCCTGATCTTCGGCGTCATGCGGCTGGTCAACATCGCCCATGGCGACCTTATCGTGCTGGCGGCCTATGTCGCGATGGTGGTGGTCCAGGCCACCGGTCTGCATCCCCTGCTGTCCCTGGTCGTTGTGGTGCCGTTGCTGGCCGTGTTCGGCTATGCGCTGCAGCGGCTGATCCTGAACCGCACGCTTGGCAAGGACCTGCTGCCCCCGCTTCTGGTGACGTTCGGCCTCTCGGTAATCCTGCAGAACGGGCTGCTGGAGGTGTTCACCGCTGACAGCCGCAAGCTGAATGCAGGCGCTCTGGAAACCGCAAGCTTTCAGCTTGGGGGTTCGATTTCAATCGGTTATCTACCGCTCCTGATGTTTGTCACCGCGGTCGCGGTGATCGCTGGTCTGCAGTTCCTTTTCTATCGGACAGCGCTTGGCCGCGCGTTCCGCGCCACCTCTGACGACGCGGAAATCGCGCAACTGATGGGCCTCGAGAAACGCCACATCTTTGCCTGCGCCATGGCTCTGTGCCTGGGCGTCGTTGCCATCGCCGGGGTTTTTCTGGCGATCCGGTCGAATTTCGATCCGTTCATGGGCCCCGGGCGGCTGATCTTCGGCTTCGAGGCGGTGATCA
>NZ_JBOFBI010000074.1:0-36937 GCF_051645465.1 Tabrizicola sp.
ATTTCACGGTGCCACTGGCCATCGTGATATCTCCTAGATTTCGCCACCCGCAGCATGCGGTGGCCCGGCCCAGTGTCGTCGCGATCGAAGTGCTGAAGGCCGAAGGGCGGACAGAAGACGAAAGAGAAGTAGCTTTGACCCCCCGCAGATGCGCCTTCCGGCCTTAGAATACAAGGGGCATCAAGGAAAGATCATGCAAACCGGCGATGCGTCGCTGCCTTCAAAGCTGCGCTGCCACATCTTCAGGCACATCGAAGTTATGCGTCACTTCCTGCACATCGTCGTCTTCTTCCAGAAGATCGATCAGCTTCATCAGCTTCTGCGCCGTTTCAAGATCGACCTCGGTCCGCGACTGCGGCCGCCAGACGATCTTCGACTCGGTCGATTCCCCAAGCGCCTTCTCCAGCGCGTCCGAGACGTCGGACAGGTTCTCGACCTTGCAATAGATCCAGTGGCCGTCCTCATCCGACTCCACGTCATCGGCGCCTGCATCAAGTGCCGCCATCATCACGTCGTCCGCCGAGCCCGCGGTCACCGGATAGGAGATCTCTCCCAGCCGGTCAAAGCCGTGCGACACCGATCCGGTCTGCCCCAGGTTCCCGCCCGCCTTGGTGAAATAGCTCCGCACGTTCGATGCCGTCCGGTTCAGGTTGTCCGTGAGCGCCTCGACGATGATCGCGATCCCGTTTGCGCCGTAGCCCTCATAGCGGATTTCGGTGTAGTCCGCCGCATCGCCCATCTGCGATTTCTTGATCGCGCGGTCGATCACGTCCTTCGGCATCGACACCGCCTTCGCGGCCTTGATCGCCAGCCGAAGCCGCGGGTTCATGTCGGGGTCCGGCATGCCCATCTTGGCCGCCACGGTGATTTCCTTTGCGAGCTTCGAGAACATCTTCGAGCGCAGCTTGTCCTGCTTGCCCTTGCGATGCTGGATGTTCGCCCATTTCGAATGGCCTGCCATGATCTTGAACCCCAATCTTCCGGAACCGCCGCTCTATAGAGCGACGGTTCGCGGTGGGCAAGCACCACAGCATCTTCGAAATGTGGTGTGACGGGCGACATTGCCTGACAGGGTACCGACCGTTTACCGGAAGACGGGTTGTTGGAAGGCATTGCCGATGACGCGACCACCAGCCCGGCGCAGCGTCAGAAGCCGCGCGAAGGGGTCGCCGCGTTGCTCGGCAAGGATCAGGCGCCGGACATGAGGACCAAGCACGATGGTCGCGAACAGGACGCCCGCAGCCAGCACCTCGGCATAAAGGGTAATGAACCCCAGATAGCCAAAGCTCTCGGTCAGCGGCTTGGCGACTCCCAGAAAGCTTGCGAAAATCCAGGATACCGACGAGACCGCACCAAGCGCCGCGGCGAAATAGGGCAATGCGCCAAGATCTGTCCCTTCGGAACGCGCAAGTCTGGGAAAGATCACGAAATGCAGAATAAGCCCGTTCAGGGTCAGAACTCCCACAACTGTGAACTTTGCCAGAAGCTTCGGCTTGGTTGCCATGACGGCAGGATCAAATCCGGTATCCACCCAGACCAATAGTGCGCCGGTGACGAAAAGCGCAATTAGCGCCAGGGTCAGATTATGCGCGGTGGCCTGTAATTCCTCAAGATTAAGCCGACGGGACATTAGCAGTCTTATATCCTCGCGCAAGACGAGGCAGATTGCCACCGCGAAGGCGAGAAGATGCGTCAGAATCAGTGCGACACGAAGAAATTCAACAGTCAGCATTTTTCAGCTCCGAATGTTGTTTTTACGGCTCTTTTGCACGGTTTTTAGGCGTGGTCGTTTGCCGAATTCTAAACCGCTACTGGTCCAGACTTAGACGATTCTTGAAAATCCGGAAACCGCATCGGCAGTTCTTCACCCCAATATCGGCAGCTCTTCGCCTTACGCCGGTCGTAGCCTGCCAGCGTGGTCAGGTCATTCTGGACGCTAACACTCATTGCGCATACCGACCGGTTTGTGCCATTCGATGCATGCCAACTATCTGCCAAAGCTCGCTTTTTCGTTGCGGCATCGGCGGCGTGACACCACAACCGTGTCACGCCCCATGGCATCAGTGATCGCCACCCCGGCCATCGGCGGCAAACTGCCCTCCGCCCCAAGTGCGCCAGCGATGCCCGATGCCCTGCACAGGTTTGGGTCAACCGGGCTTCCGCGATCGACCTTTGCGGGCGGTCTTCAGCGCTGCTACAATCAGCATTCGTCTTTGGGTGGTCATCATGAAGAAGTCGCTGATTTACGTGTGCCTGACGCTTGTTGCTTTGCTTGCCGGCTGGATTGGAGGTTCAGTGTTCCCGATTGAATTTTGGCCTCAATCGCGTTGCCACATTATAGGAGGGGCTTTGCGGGGCCTCCCGGGGCCGGGGAAGCCCTTTGAATGCGTCATTCCATGGGATCGTCAGATGGGAAGATCATGCTCAGCGGCAGCTGGATGCCGCTGAACATGAGTTGAAACGGAACCGTCCCTTCAAAGCGGCCAGATCACCGGGATCAGCACGCAGACGACCAGCATCACGATGATGTTCAGCGGTAAGCACACCTGGCGGTCAGGCGTTATCCTCGGTTGCACCAGCCGAATGTTCACCCCGCTCCGCGGACACTCCAGCCGCTATTCCTCCACCGGCGGCGGCGAGACGAAGACCGTGTCGCGCCCCATCGGGTCGGTGATCACCACTTCGGCCATCGGCGGCACCGCACCTTCGGCCCCCAAAGCCTCGGTCAGCCCGGTGAAAAGCTGGCGCAGAATGTTAGGGTTCTCCACCACACTCACCGAATACCCAAACCCCGGCCCGCAGTCGTCAAACCGCCCCGCGCCTCCGGCAGCGGCCCAGTTCGCCCGGCACACCGTCCCGTCGGACAGGACCAGCGTCAGCACCTCATTCGACAGCCGCGCGGCCTGCGGTGCTGGTGCAGTGTCCATCGTCGCGCAACCCGCAAGGGCCAAGGCCAGGATCATCCAGCGCATCGTCGTCTCCCTTCAAAGCGGCCAGAACAGCGGGATCAGCGCGCAGACGACCAGCATCACGATGATGTTCAGCGGCAGCCCGACCTTGGTAAAGTCCGAAAACTTGTACCCCCCTGGCCCGTAGACCATCATGTTGGTCTGGTATCCCACCGGCGTCGCAAAGGCGAGCGTCGCGGAAAACATCACCGCCACGACGAAGGGCCGCGGGTCATGGCCCAGCTTCTCGGCCAGCTCGATCGCGATCGGCGTGTAGATCACCGCAACCGCGTTGTTCGACAGGAACTCGGTCAGGACAAGCCCGATGAAATAGACCGCCAGGATCAGCGCGAAGGGCTGAAGCCCCTGCATCCAGGGTGCCACGCCCCCGACGATCATCTCGACCGCGCCGGACTGGTCCAGCCCCTGGCCCACCGCCAGCATGGCGAAGATCATCGCCAGCAACCGCCCGTCGACAAAGCCGAACGCCTCGTCGCTGTCCACGCAATGCGTGATCAGGATCACCGCCACGGCGATCAGCGCCAGCGGCAGGATCGGCGCCACGTCAAAGGCCGAAAGCACGACGATCAACCCGATTGCCGCCAACGCGATCGGCGCCTTCGCCCGCCGATAGGCCATGACACGCGGGCGGCTCACATCCACCAGGTCCATATCCGCCGCCAGCTTCTGGATATCCTCGATACCGCCCTCCAGAAGCAGCGTATCGCCCACCCGCACGATCACATCGTCCAGCTGCCGCCCGATGTTCTGGTTCCTCCGGTGCACTGCCAGAACATAGACCCCATAGCGCCGGCGCAGGCGCAGATCGCCCAGCCGCTGGCTCTCCATCCGGCAGCCGGGTCCGATAAGCACCTCGACCGTCTCGGTCTTCACCGACGACAGCTTGTCCACCAGATGCACATCCTTGCGCGCCTGCAGACCCATCAGCTCGGCCATCTCGGTCCGCAGCACCACCCGGTCCCCCGCCTCCAGCCTCGCGGACGCAAGGTCACGCCGCAGCGACACATCGCCCCGCAGCACGTCGATCACCCGCACGCCATCGGGCTTGAAGATGTCGACGTCCAGCACCGGCTGGCCAATCAGCGAGCTTTCCTCGGGCACCGCGACCTCGGTGAAGAACTTCATCTTCCGCCGGTCGTTCAAGAGAACCCCCATCGACTGCCGCACCGGCAGAAGCCTGTCGCCGAAGATCGCCAGGAACAGACCCCCGACAATCGTCACCGCAATCCCCAAGGGAGCAATCTCGAACAGGCTGAAATGTTCCAGCCCCTGATCGACCGCCACCCCGTCGACCAAGAGGTTCGTCGAAGTGCCGATCAGGGTGATCATCCCCCCAAGCACCGTCATATAACTGAGCGGAATCAGCAGCTTCGACGGCGCCGTCCCCAGCTTCACCGCCAGCTGGATGATCACCGGGATCATGACCGCGACCAAAGGCGTGTTGTTCATGAACGCCGAAGCCGTGGCGATCAGCCCGAAGAGGGCCACGATCGTCGTCTTCGGCCTGTCGCCGATATGCCGCTCGGCGACCGAGATGATCATCTCGACCGCCCCGGTCCGCACCAGCCCCCCCATGACCAGAAACAGCATCGCGATGGTCCAGGGCGCGGGGTTCGCAAGGACCGAGGTCGCCTCCTTGATCGGCAGGATCCCCAGCACCAGCATCACCGCCGCTCCGCCGATGGCCGTGACCTCGACCGGGGTGCGCTCCCAGATGAACAGGGCAAACATCACCACAAGGATCGCCATTGCGACCCAAGGCGCTGCCTCGGCAGGAATCGACAAGCCGAACATCAGACCTCTCTCAGTTTCGCGCGCGGCTGCACCAATGCCACACCGGCCAGCATGATCACAAGCGCCAGCCAGATCATGGGCGAAAACCGCTCGCCCAGAAGGAGCATTGCCCACAAAACACCCGACGCGGTCACAAGATAGGAGCATTGCGAAGCAAAGACCGACCCGGCCTTGGACGCGAGCCACACATAGCTTGCGTAGACCAGCGCATGCACCGCCGAAAGGACCACCAGAGCCAGTTCCGCCCCACCCAGCGGCGACGGATCGACCCACTGCCCGGTCACCAGCGCAATCGGCGCGGCCAGCACCATCCCCACGACGGATACGCCAAACATCGCCTGCAACGCATCCATTCCGCCCGTGCTGGCCCGCGCCACGTAATTCACCTCCATCGCGTAGAACAGCGGCCCGATCATCGCGACCATCAGCCAGCCCAGGCTCACCGCCCCGACGCCCGGCCCTGCAGACTCAGGGCTCGCGATCAGCACCACACCCAGAAGCCCCAGCATCAGCCCCCCCAGCCGCATGGGCGAGAACCGGTCCAGCCGCAGGGCCAATGCCAACGGAAACGCCAGCATCGGCACCGTCGAGATCAGGATCGACATGACCCCCGCAGGCAGATGCACCACCGCCGCATAAAAGCTCGCGTTCGGGATGATCGTGCCGATGACGGCAATCACCACGTAGAACGTCAGCGCCGCCTGCGTGAAGACCAGCCCCTTGCGACGCACCGCCGACACGACGCCCAGCACGACGGACCCCACCGCCAGCTGCCAGAAGATCAACCCGAACGGCTGATGCCCCGTGGCCGTCGCGATCTTGCCAAGGGACTGCGTCGATCCCCATCCAACGCCCAGTATCACCAGCACCAGGACGAAGAACCACCGCTGGCTCAAGGCAGCGCCTCTTCCAGCCGCCCGCCCACTCGCACCATCCGAACGCGGCTGGCAAGCCCCGTCTTGTCATCCGTCTCGACAAACACCCCCGACAGCGTCGCCTCGCCCCCAGCAGGCTCGAACCGGCCCTTGGCCATCCCGGTGATGAAACGGCGGAGCGGCTCCAGCTTCTCCATCCCGATCACGCTGTCATAATCGCCGCACATGCCCGCGTCCGACTGGTAGGCCGTGCCCTTGGCCAGGATCATCGCATCGGCAGTCGGCACATGCGTGTGCGTCCCAACAACGAGCGAGGCCATCCCGTCGCACCAATGCCCCATCCCCATCTTCTCGGACGTCGCCTCGGCATGGAAGTCCACCACTGCGGCCTGCACCACCCCGCCCAGCGTATGCGCCTTCAAGACCGCCTCCAGCGCCGAGAACGGATCGTCGAAGGGCCGCTTCATGAACACCTGCCCCAAGGCCTGCGCCACCAGCACACGGCGCCCCTGGGTCGCCTCGAACACCCGTGCCCCCCGGCCCGGCGCCACTTTCGAGAAGTTCAGCGGCCGGATGATCCGCGGCTCCTGTTCGATGAAGCTCAGCATGTCCTTCTGGTCGAAGGCATGGTCGCCCAGCGTCAGACAGTCCGCCCCCGCCGCCAGAAGCTCCTTCGCGTGGTCCCCGGTGATCCCCGCCCCCTGGCTCGCATTCTCGCCGTTCACCACGACGAAATCCAAACCCCAGGCCGCCCGGAGCCCCGGCAGCCGCTCCACCACCGCCGTCCGGCCCGACCGACCGACGACATCGCCAAGGAAAAGCAATCTCATCGCCAAGGGATTAGGCGCGGCTCTTCATACGGGCAAGCGGTTTAGCACTCGCGCGGGAAGATTTTTCTGCGAAAAATCCTTGCTCCCGATCTTCGCAGCCGCCTGAAGAAAATCCGCCCAACAATCAGATTTTTCGCAGAAAAATCGTCGCCCCTCGCACATGGCGCTGTCGTCCGTGTCGTGAGACAGTCCTCAGATGGAAAATCCAGCCCCAGTCACCCTGACCGGCTACCGCCACAGCGTGTGTACCCGCATCGCCCGCATGGCGCTCATCGCCAAGGGCGCGGCTTTCATCGAGGTCGAGGTCAACCCCTTCGCACCACCCCTGCCCGACGGCTACCCCCATCCCTTCGGCCGCGTCCTCGTCCTGTCACATAGTGCCTTCACCCTCTATGAAACCTCCGCGATCACCCGCTACATCGACCTTGCGTTCCCCGGCCCGCCACTTGTCCCGCCGGGTGCAAAGGCCACCGCCCGGATGGCGCAGGTCATCTCCATCGCCGACGCCTATGCCTTCCGCCCGCTCGTCCTTCAAGTCTACGCCCACCGCGTCTTCCGCCCTGCCGAAGGCTTGCCCCCCGACGAAGCGCAGATCAAGACCGGCCTCGCCGCCGCCCCCACCGTCCTCGAGGCGCTTGACGCCATAGCGAACGAAGGCGCAGTTCTGAACGGCACGACCCTCACGCTAGCCGACTGCCACCTCGCCCCGATGATCGCGGCCTTCGACGCCGCGCCCGAAAGCCGCGCAATCCTCGGCCACTATCCGGCCTTGCGAAACTGGTGGGGATGGATCCAAAACGCGCCAAGCTTTGCCGCGTCCGGCCGCAGCCTTCCAGCGCCGACCAACCGCTGAAGCCTCCGATTCGCTCACGAAGGTTAACGCCCGCTTCGTCTTCCGCGCGTAGAGATGGAAAGAAGACGCGAAGAAGATGGAAAGAAGACAGCGATTTTCCTTCAAAATCATTGCATTAACCTCTAGATTGGCACTACCTGTTCCCCAAACCCGCACTCCGCTTTATCACTTCGTTCATGACCACCCTCCCCGCGGCCCTCTCCGACTGGTTCACCGCCAAAGGCTGGTCGCTCCACCCCCACCAACTCGACATGCTCGCCCGGGCCGCTCACCCCGCCACCCTCCTCATCGCCCCGACCGGAGGCGGCAAGACCCTCGCCGGTTTCCTCCCAACCCTCTCCGAACTCGGCACAAATCCACCCCCCGGCCTCCACACCCTCTACATCTCCCCGCTCAAAGCCCTCACCGCCGACATCCGCCGCAACCTCCGCACCCCCATCGAAGGCGCGGCCCTGAACATCCGGGTCGAAGACCGCACCGGCGACACCACCTACACCCAGCGCCGCCGCCAGCGCGCAGACCCGCCCCACATCCTCCTGACCACCCCGGAAAGCCTGGCGCTCCTCCTCAGCTACGAAGACGCCCCCCGCATCTTCCATGGATTACAACGCGTTATCGTCGACGAAATCCACGCTCTCGCCGAATCCAAACGCGGCGACCAACTCACCCTCCAACTCGCCCGCCTGCAAACCCTGAACCCGAATCTCCGCCGCATCGGCCTCTCCGCCACGGTCGAGAACCCCCCGGCCCTCGCCCGCTTCCTCGCCCCCGACACCAAGATCCTGGAAGCCGACTCCGGCCCCGACCCCGACATTTCCATGCTGGAAACCGACGCCTACCCCCCATGGTCCGGTGGCGGCGGCCGCTACGCGATCCCCGCAATTCTCAACGAAATCAACCGCCACCGCATCACGCTGATCTTCCACAACACCCGCGCGCAGGCCGAGATTTTCTTCCACAACCTCTGGCTAGAAAACACCGAAAGCCTGCCCATCGCCATCCACCACGGCTCCCTCGCCCGCGAACAGCGCGACCGCGTGGAACAAGCGATGGTCGCCGGGGCGCTCAGGGCCGTGGTCTGCACCGGCTCCCTGGACCTCGGCATCGACTGGGGCGATGTCGACCTCGTCATCCAGGTCGGCGCGCCGAAGAACGTGAAACGCCTCGTGCAAAGGATCGGCCGTGCCAACCACCGCTACAACGCCCCCTCCAAGGCCCTGCTCGTCCCCGCCAACCGCTTCGAGGTCGTCGAATGCCAGGCCGCCCTCGACGCCGTCCGCGCTCATACCCTTGACGGCGAACCAAGAGGCCCCGGCCCCCGCGACGTCCTTTGCCAACACATCCTCGCAACCGCCTGTGCGGGCCCTTTCGACGCGGATCAACTCTACCAGGAAGTCATCACCGCCGGACCCTATACCCTTCTGACCAAAGCAGAATTCGACGCCTGCCTCGATTTCGTCGCCACCGGCGGCTACGCGCTGAAAGCCTACGACCGCTGGCAGCGATTAAAGTTAACAAATGGCAAATGGCACCTCCGCGACCCCCGCGCCGCCAGCGTGATCCGCCAGAACCTCGGCACCATCATCGACATCGACACCCTGAAAGTCCGCCTCAAAAACCGCTTCGGCGGCACCCCCCTGGGCGAGGTCGAGGAAGGCTTCGCCTCCTCCCTCACCCAAGGCGACACCTTCCTGATCGGCGGTGAGGTTGTCCGCTATGAGGGCCTCAAGGAACTGACAGTCGAGGTCAGCCGCACCCCCGGCCGCGATCCGAAAGTCGCCGTCTTCAACGGCACCAAATTCGCCACCTCCACGCTCCTCACGGACCGTATTCTTGAAATATTCCAGCAAGATACCTGGCCCGACCTCCCCACCCACACCGCCCAGTGGCTCAGCCTCCAGCGGGAGGTTTCGCGCCTCCCCGACCCCCACGCCCTCCTCCTCGAAAGCTTCCCCCACGACGGTCGCGAGCACCTCACCGTCTACGGCTTCGCAGGCCGCAACGCCCAGCAGACCCTCGGCATCCTCGTCACAAAACAGATGGAATCCCAAGGCCTTGCCCCCCTAGGCTTCGTCGCCACCGACTACGCGACCCTGATCTGGGGCCTCGACCCCGTCACCGACCCCGCCCCCCTTTTCAACCTCGAAACCCTCCGCGACGGCCTCGAAACCTGGCTCTCCGGCAACGCCGTCATGAAACGCACCTTCCGCAACACCGCCGTGATCTCCGGCCTCATCGAACGCTCCCATCAGGGCCGCCGCAAATCCGGCCGCCAGGCCACCTTCTCCTCGGACATCCTCTACGACACCCTCCGGAAATACGACCCCGACCACCTCCTCCTGCAGATCACCCGCGAAGAGGCCCTGCGCGGCCTCATCGACTTCTCCCGGATCGAGACCCTCCTCGCCCGCGTCGGCCCAAGGATCGAGCTGAAGCGCCTCCCCCGCGTCACCCCCCTCGCCGCCCCCCTCTTCTTCGAACCAGGCCGCATCCCGGTCCAGGGCGAAGGCCGCGACCGCCTCGCCGCCAATCAGGCGCAAGCTTTGATGGAAGCCGCTGGCCTCGCCTAAGCATTTGCTCCTTATGAAAATACTCCCGCCGGAGGCGCCCGAGCCGAAGCGCGAAGGCGCGCAGGCGAGACAAAAGACTTGCGCGAAGCGCGCATTATCGTAACCGCCCCTTGCCGCAATCCCTCCGCCGGGGCATTCATCCCTGATGCACCACGCGCTCTTCTTCCACGGCGAAACGCTGCACCTGATGCCCTCGGGCGCGCTCCACTGGCCCGCGCGAAAACTTCTTGCCGTCTCCGACCTCCACCTCGGCAAATCCGAACGCCTCGCCCGCCGAGGCGGATCGCTGCTGCCACCTTATGAGACCCAGGCCACGCTGGAAAAACTCGACCGCGACCTCGAAGCGACGAAGGCGCAATCCATCATCTGCCTCGGCGACAGCTTCGACGACCTAGCTGCCGCCGAGGCGATTGACGAAAGCATCCGCCTCTGGCTCACCCGTCTGATGGCAGGCCGCGATTGGACCTGGATCACCGGCAACCACGACCCCGGTCCGATCGAGATCGGCGGCACCCACCGGGCCGAGCTGAAGCTCCAGCCCTTCACCTTCCGCCACATCGCCGAGGCGCCGGAAAGGGCAGAGATTTCAGGTCACTATCACCCGAAGGCCCGTCTGGCCGGACAGTCGAGACCCTGCTTCCTGGCCGATGCCGCCCGGATGATCCTTCCGGCCTACGGTGTCTATACCGGTGGTCTTCCGGCACACGACAAGGCGCTGACCACCCTCATGGCAGCCGACGCACTTGCCATCCTCACCGGCCCCCGCGTTCTGGCCATCCCGGTGCCACGCTGACCGCGCGCCCCGAATTTTCGCAGAAAATTCGTGGAACTCAGGCCGTCAGGCCTTCCGGCTCGGCCAGCCCATTCGCCCGGCAGCAGGCCGTCAGCGTGTTGGCCAGAAGACAGGCAATCGTCATCGGCCCCACCCCGCCCGGCACCGGAGTGATCGCGCCCGCAACCTTGGCCGCGCTCTCGTAGTGGACGTCGCCCACGAGCTTCGCCTTACCGTCCCGCTCAATCCGGTTGATGCCGACGTCGATCACAGTCGCCCCCGGGCGCACCATATCGCCGGTGATCATCTCGGGACGGCCCACTGCGGCCACAAGGATATCCGCCCGCTTGCAGACCTCGGCCAGGTCCTTCGTCCGCGAATGCGCGATCGTGACCGTGCAGCTATCCCCAAGCAGTAACTGGGCCATCGGCTTGCCTACGATGTTCGACCTGCCCACCACCACCGCGTTCAGCCCCGCCAGCTTCCCATGATGATCCCGCAGCATCATCAGACAGCCCAGCGGCGTGCAGGGCACCATGCTCTTCTGCCCGGTCCCAAGCAGACCAACGTTCGAAATGTGAAACCCATCGACATCCTTCGCCGGGTCGATCCGGTTGATCACCAGTTCGGAGTTCAAATGCCCCGGCAACGGCAATTGCACCAGGATCCCATGCACTGCAGGGTCCGCATTCAACTGATCGATCAGCGCCAGAAGCTCCGCCTCGCCCGTCTCCACAGGCAGCCGATGTTCGAAAGATGCCATTCCAACCTCGACGGTCGAGGCATGCTTGTTCCGGACATAGACCTGCGACGCCGGGTCTTCTCCGACCAGCACAACGGCCAGACCGGGTGTCAGCCCATGCTCCTCGCGAAGCCGCGCCACATGCGCCGCAACCTGCGCCCGCACCGTGGCCGCAAAGGCCTTGCCGTCGATCACCTTGGCCGTCATTCCCTTATCCCTTCCGCAAACTGTCCGGCCCAAGCCGGCTTTCCTCGCGCGCAATCGACCAGTCGATCAGCCGCCGCCAGAGCTTCTCCACCAGATCGGGCGGCAGCCCGTAGGTGTCGGCATGGCGGCGGACGTTCCGCACCACTTCCTCCACCCGCCCATCGATCCGCGCGGGCAGGTCAACCTCGGCCTTGATCTCGGCGGCCCGGTCGATATAGCCCGCCCGCTCGGCGAAGAGGCGCACCAGCTCTTCGTCCAGCCGGTCGATCTCGGCCCGAATCTCAGCCATCGAGGTGCAATCGGCGGGTTTCGGCATCATCAGTCTCCCTTCCAGGCTGCCCTCGTGGATAAGGGGGCGGCCCGGAAAGGGCAATGCGACCTATCAGAACAGCCCCTCGACCTGACCCGCGTCGTTGAGGCGGATCACCTCGGCTGACGGCACCTTGGGCAGGCCCGGCATGGTCATGATCTCGCCGCAGATCGCGACGATGAAGCCCGCCCCGGCGGAAAGCCGCACTTCGCGAACCGGGACGGTGTGGCCGGTCGGCGCACCGCGCACGGTCGGGTCGGTGGTAAAGCTGTACTGGGTCTTCGCCACGCAGATCGGCAGATGGCCGTAGCCAGCCGCTTCCCAAGTCTTCAGCTGATCGCGGATCGATTTGTCGGCGATGACCTCGTCAGCGTGATAGATGCGCTTGGCGATGGTCTGCAGCTTCTGGAAAAGCGGCATGTCGTCGGGGTAAAGCGGCGCAAAGTTCGCCGCACCCGATTCCGCCATCTGTACGACTTTCTTCGCCAGTTCCTCGATCCCAGCAGACCCCTGCGCCCAGTGCTTGCAGAGGATCGCCTCGGCGCCCTGCTCGGTCACATAGGCCTTCACTGCGGCGATCTCGGCATCGGTGTCGGAATAGAAGTGGTTGATCGCCACCACCACCGGCACGCCGAACGACTTCACGTTGCCGATATGGCGGCCAAGGTTCGGGCAGCCCTTCTTCACGGCTTCGACGTTCTCCGCCCCAAGATCGGCCTTCGCCACCCCACCGTTCATCTTCATCGCCCGCACGGTAGCCACGATCACCGCCGCCGCAGGCTTCAGCCCGGCCTTACGGCACTTGATGTCGAAGAACTTCTCCGCCCCGAGGTCCGCCCCGAACCCGGCTTCGGTCACCACATACTCGCCCAGCTTCAGCGCGGTCTTCGTCGCAATCACGCTATTGCAACCATGCGCGATATTCGCAAATGGCCCGCCGTGGACGAAGGCCGGGTTGTTCTCCAGCGTCTGCACCAGATTGGGCTGCATCGCGTCCTTCAGCAGCACCGTCATCGCCCCATCGGCCTTCACATCGCGGGCATAGATCGGCTTCTTGTCGCGGGTATAGGCCACGACGATATCGCCCAGCCGCTTCTGCAAGTCTTCAAGATCATTGGACAAACACAGGATCGCCATGACTTCCGACGCCACCGTGATGTCGAACCCCGTCTGCCGCGGGAAACCGTTCGACACACCGCCCAGCGACACCACGATATCCCGCAAAGCCCGGTCGTTCATGTCCATGACCCGGCGCCAGACCACCCGGCGCTCGTCGATCCCCAACTCGTTGCCCCAGTAGATGTGGTTGTCGATCATCGCCGACAGAAGGTTGTGCGCCGAGGTGATCGCATGGAAATCGCCGGTGAAGTGAAGGTTCATCTCCTCCATCGGCACGACCTGAGCCATCCCGCCCCCAGCCGCCCCGCCCTTCATCCCGAAGTTCGGCCCAAGCGAGGCCTCGCGGATACAGACCACCGCCTTCTTCCCGATCCGGTTCAGCCCGTCGCCCAGACCCACTGTCGTCGTCGTCTTCCCCTCGCCCGCAGGCGTCGGATTGATCGCCGTCACCAGCACCAGCTTCCCGTCCGGGCGGCCCGCCAGCGACTTGATGAACTCCTGCCCGACCTTCGCCTTGTCATGCCCGTAAGGCAGCAGATGCTCCGCCGGGATACCCAGCTTCGCGCCCACCTCCATGATCGGCTTCTTCTTCGCTTCGCGTGCAATTTCGATGTCGGTCTTGAAGGCCATGGATGTCTCCCAAAGGGCGAGATTTTTCTGTTAGCGACGTGATAGCGGGGGAAATGGACGAAGCGACGCCGGATTCCGACCTAAACCCCGCGAAATTCGCCAGCGCCTGTTTCCGATTGGAAACCTGCCGCTCCAATCCAGAGAACCCCGACAATTTGCCTAAAATTGTCATTCATCTTTGCGCAAGTATCCCACGGGAGGTCCGGAGGGTGTGAAACCCTCCGGGGCCGGCCAAGAGCACGCCTCAGGCCCCTTTGCGCGCGGTCTCCAGCTGCGCCCAGACCCGTTGCCTGGGGATATGCAGCGTGACCACATCCCCAAGCCTCAGGGTCCCCTCACGCTCGACCCAGGCCGTCACGCCGCGCTTGCCCTCGGCTGCAGACTTGAACGCCTTGCCCTGCCCCCCAGTTGCCTTGGCCATCGTCACAGCGGGCTCCTGGCACGGCAGGTTTTCCATATCCACAACCAGCGTCACCCCGTCCGGCCCCTGCAGCCGCGACGATGGCGGCACATGGGTGAAATCCGGCAACCCTGCGATCACCACCGAGGCCCCGACCCAGGCCGGATCGATCCGCTCCATCCCCAAGCTCGCGGCGACCTCGGCCATCTCCTCCTCCGAGACGACACACAGCTGCCGCACGTTGCGAATTTCGGTCCCACGCGGATACTGTTTCAGCACCCTGCTGCACGAGGGCCGGGTCAGCCCGGCATGGCTCTCCGGCCCGAACCCGGCAAAGGTCAGGGGCATTTCGGCCACCGGCTCGCCGAAAATCACCAGGTCTTCCACCGGACGGCGCTGCACGCCAAGCCAGGTGACTTTACCGGAAAAGCTGGTGGGGATCAGGGCAGGCATCAGGACCTCAAGCTTCGGGGCGTCACAGCCACTTCTTCCACCGGAAAATCAGCCACGGCACCAGCGCGGAAACCACCATCAGTCCCACGGCCATCGGGTAGCCCCAGAGCCATTTGAGCTCGGGCATGTGAACAAAGTTCATGCCATAGATGCTGGCGATCAGCGTCGGCGGCAGGAAGACGAAGGCCACGACCGAGAATATCTTGATCACGTCCGACTGTCGGATGTTGATCACCCCAAGCGTCGCATCCAAGAGAAACCTGATCTTCGCCGACTGCGTCGCCGCCTCCTCCCGGAGCGACCGGATGTCCTGCGCAAGCGTCCGCGCAAGGGGCCGCTCACCCTCGGTCAGAAGGTGCTGGTCCGGGTGTTCCGAACTGACCGAAAGATACCCCACCACCCGCTGGATCGTGTTCAAGCTTTCGCCAACCTTGCCGTTCAGGTCCTCGGCCCGCCCGATCCTTTGCAGGACCGCACCCAACGTCTCACCCTTGCCCGCCGGACGATGCGCGGCGAAGACCGCCTTCGACAACAGGTCCAGCTTGCGCGCTTCACCCTCCAGAATGTCGGCCAACCGGTCCACGACCGATTCCAAGAGGCCCAGAACGGTAACCACCCCGGTGGCCAGCGCCGTGTCATGCCGGGCGGCCCATTCGGCAAAATGCACCAGCGATCCGGGATGATGATAGTGCACGGTGACCAGCCGGTCGGGGCAGACCACAAAGGTCACCGGGCCGATCTCGGTTTCCCGCGCATCCAGCGTCGCCACGACCTGCGCGGTCAGGAACAAGACGCCGTTCTCACGGTAGATGCGCGAGGAGACCTCGATCTCCTGCATGTCCTCGTGGGTGGGAATGTCGATCCCGAGCGTCGCTTCGACCGCGTCCTCCTCGGCCCCGGTGGGGCAGTCGAGGTCGATCCACAACGCATCGCGCAGATGGTCCTGGGTCAGGTCCATCCGCTCCAGCCGCGCGCCTCTGGACCTGTAGGCCGTGATCATGTCCGCATCCTGTTGCCGTCCGCGCGGAATCCTAGCGGGCGGCCCCGGAAAGCGAAAGGCCCCGCTTCCGCGAGGCCTTGGCTTCGGTCACAAGGGCGCCGGTTCCGGCTCGGTCCCCGGCTTGGGCTGACGCGCCCGGGTCTTGGGGATGGCCGCAATCGAGGCGGTCCCACCGCCCGACGAAGGCTTGTCCGCGTTGTCGTCGCCGCCAAGCGCTTCCCCGGCAATGACCTTGCGAATCTCGTCGCCCGTCAGCGTCTCATACTCCAGAAGGCCCTTGGCCAGACGCTCCCATTCCTCGTTCTTTTCCAGCAGGATGCGGCGCGCGGTCTCATAGCCTTCGTCGATCAGGCGCTTCACTTCCTGCTCGATCAGGCGCTTGGTCTCGGCCGAAACCGAGAAACCCCCGGCGTTGCCCGAATAGCCCTCATGCGCCTCGGCATAGTCGATGTTGCCCACCAGGTCCGACATCCCCCAGCGCAGCACCATCGCGCGGGCCAAGGCGCTCGCCTGCTGGATATCGCCCGAAGGCCCGTTCGACACCGAATCCTCGCCCCACTTGATGATCTCGGCGGCCTTCCCGGCCATGGTCATCGCGATGCGCTGTTCGCACTGGTCGCGGTGCCAATTCAGGCGGTCCATCTCCGGCAGGCTCATCACCATGCCCAAGGCACCCCCGCGCGGGATGATCGTCGCCTTGTAGACCGGGTCGCACTTCGGCAGGCTCATGCCGACGATGGCGTGACCGGATTCGTGGTAGGCGGTCATTTCCTTCTGGTCCTGCGTCAGCACCATGCTGCGACGCTCGGCCCCCATCATCACCTTGTCCTTGGCCGACTCGAAGTCGATCATAGTGACGAACCGCCGCCCCGCCCGCGCCGCCATCAGCGCAGCTTCGTTGACCAGGTTCATCAGGTCCGCACCCGAGAAGCCCGGAGAGCCCCTGGCAATCGTTCGCAGGTCCACATCCGGCCCCAACGGCACCTTCCGCGCGTGGACCGACAGGATCTTCTCGCGGCCCTTGATATCCGGGTTCGGCACATGAATCTGCCGGTCAAAGCGGCCGGGGCGCAAGAGCGCCGGGTCCAGCACGTCCTTCCGGTTCGTGGCCGCGATGATGATCACACCCTCGTTCGCCTCGAACCCGTCCATCTCCACCAGAAGCTGGTTCAGCGTCTGCTCGCGCTCGTCGTTCCCGCCGCCGATCCCGACGCCACGGGCCCGGCCCACAGCGTCGATCTCGTCGATGAAGACGATACACGGAGCGTTCTTCTTCGCCTGCTCGAACATGTCGCGCACACGGGACGCACCGACACCCACGAACATCTCGACGAAGTCCGAGCCCGAGATTGTGAAGAACGGCACACCCGCCTCACCCGCAATCGCGCGCGCCAGCAGCGTCTTACCGGTGCCCGGAGGGCCAACCAGCAGCGCCCCCTTCGGGATCTTGCCGCCAAGGCGCGAGAACTTCTGCGGGTTCCGCAGGAACTCGACGATTTCCTCAAGCTCTTCCTTGGCCTCGTCGATGCCCGCGACATCGTCAAACGTGACGCGCCCCTGCTTTTCGGTCAGCAGTTTCGCACGGGACTTGCCAAAGCCCATGGCTCCACCACGGCCGCCGCCCTGCATCCGGTTCATGAAGTAGATCCAGACGCCGATCAGCAGGATGAACGGCAGGAAGCTCAGCAGCACCGAGACGAAGCCCGACTGCGCCTGGGGCTCGGCCTCGACATCGACGCCCTTTGCAATCAGATCGCGGGTCAGCGCACCCGTCACATCCTCACCCGCCGGCTTGATCGCGACATAGGTCACGTTGTCCTTGCCAGTGACGACAATCCGTTCGCCGTCCAGCACAACCTTGCTGACCTGCCCCGCGTCGACCCGTTCGATGAAGTCCGAATAGCTCAGCGAGCGCGACGACATCGTCGTCTGACTGCCCGAGAACAGTTGAAACAACGCCATTACAAGGATCAGAAGCACGACCCAGAAGGCGATATTGCGTGCGTTACCCAAATCAGGAATCCCCCGAAATGTCCGCAGCCCAAAAGGGGCGCGAACTGCTTGGTGCAAAGATAGTCAGTTTAGCGGCCGGTTCAATGCGATAACAGGAAAGCATGAAATCCTGGCGTGCATGTGGCCGAGCCTGCGCCAAAACCAGCCGAAGGTGCGGCAATCAGGCGATCGTCCTGCCAGACCGCCGGCGTGACCTCAAGCACCTGCCGCGGCAGCCCTCTTGCCCGCCAGTCGGGGCATTGCCGCAAGCCCTCCGCCCCCAGCGCCCGAACCTCGCCTTCCGCCCCCACGACCTGCCAGCGCCCGTCCCACACAGCGCCGACCGGCACCGCCCCGCCCACCGCCCGAGGCTCACGCATCAGCCAGCCTTGCCGAAAGCGGCAGCCTGCCAGCGTCGCATCGCGCCCCTCCGCCATTGCGACGATAAGCCGCTCCAGGTCCGCTGCCCGCGGGCCATACTCCTCCCCAGACAGCCAGCGCACGGCACCCAGGACCAGCTGCCGCCGCACCTCCGCCGGTTCCAGCCCGATGTCGGGATCGATCCGCAGCGCCCCGGCTTCCTCGCGGATCAACCGGCCCGCCGCGGCGACCGCTGCCCGTAAAGCATCCTGCACGGCGGCCAGATGCTCGGCCACCTCAGCCAGACGCTCCGGCGTGATCCCCAGGGGCGCCAGCGCCGCCAGCGCCTTCCGCGCCCGGATGCGGGTGAAGCGCTCATCGTCATTCGTCGGATCGTCGATCCACCCGATCCCCTCGGACCGAAGCCAGTCACGGAGCTCGGCCCGCCCCGCACCCAGCAGCGGACGGCAGAAGCGCAAGCCCCCGTCGTCCCACTCCGCCCGCATGCCGGAAAGCCCCGCGAGCCCCGCCGCGCGACCAAGGCCGATCAGAAAGGTCTCAGCCTGATCGTCGCGGGTGTGCCCCAACGCCACCACACGAACACCCCGTTCCCGCGCCCAGGCCGCGATCAGCGCCATCCGCGCCCGGCGCGCCTGGTCCATCAGGTTGCCCTTGATCTCGCCATGCTCCCAGACCCGCACCGCATGCGGCACGCCCAGGGCCGCGCAAGCCCCGGCCACCGCTGCCGCTTCCGTTGCACTTTCCGGCCGTAGGCAATGGTCCACGGTGACCGCCTCAACCCGGAACCCCGCCCGCAAGGCCAGATGCAAAAGGGCGGTGGAATCCCCACCGCCCGAAAGCGCCACCCCAATCGTTTCCCCAGGCGGCAGGCCTTCGCGGATCAGCTCAACCAGCCGCGCCGCCAGGTCTACTGGCACTGAAGCCCCTGCATTGCCACGGTCGATTGCGTGGCCGCGATGCTGCCGGGGAACCGGGTACCGACCTCGGCCAGCGTCACACAGGCCTCGGGCACCTGACCCAGCGCCGCCAGACCCTCACCCAACTTCAACAGCGCATCGGGCGCGATCGGACCCTGGGGTGCTGCATTGAAGGCGTCCAGATAAGCCCGGGCCGCGTTCGAGGTGTCGCCCAGCTGCTTCAGCGCCTCACCGCGCTGGTAATGCGCCTCGGGGACTAGCGGTCCGCCAGGATAGGATTGGGCATAGGTCGCAAAGAGGTCCGCAGCTCCGCGAAAGTCACCTTGACCGAGCACCTCCTTGGCCCGGTCAAAGTCTGCCTGTTCGCTCACGGCCAGTTCGGCCCCGCCCGTGGTGCCACCCGTGGTTCCACCCGTCCCCGGATCGGTCGCAACGACCGGTGGGGCCGCACCGCCGCCCGCATCCCCGCCCAGCGTCGTCGTCGCGCCAAGAGACGTCGGATCGCAGCCCTCGGTCACTTCGCACAACCGATACTCGATGTCGCCGATCCGGTTGGTGCCATCCGCCACCACCCGGTTCAGTTTCAGCTCCACCTCTTCGGTCCGCGCCGTCAGGCGGGCAAGCTCGGCCTCGATCGTGTCCATCCGCTGCAGCGCATCGCCGCCCGCAGCCCCGCTGGTCGCCGCCCCGGTCGAGACAAGCTCGGCCTTCAGGGCGTTGAACTCGGCCGCAAGGGCCGCAAGCTCGGCGCGGATATCGGCCAGCGTCTGGGTCCGGTCCTGAGCAAAGCCCAGGGTCGGCAGCACGCAAAGGATCAGGACAAGACCAAGCCGCATTGCGTCAGACCCCGGCGCCAGCCGAAAGCACAGTCACCGCCCGGCGGTTCTTGGCATAGCAGGCCTCTTCCGAGCAGACCTCGATCGGGCGTTCCTTGCCATAGCTGATTGTCCGCAGACGGCCCGCGGCCACGCCCTGGCTGATCAGGAAGTTCTGCACCGCCGCCGCCCGGCGCGCGCCGAGGGCAAGGTTGTACTCGCGGGTTCCCTGCTCGTCGGCATGGCCCTCGATGATCGCGGCATACCCTGTATTCGTGTTCAGCCATTGCGCCTGTGCGGCCAGGATCGTGCGGCCTTCCGGCGTCAGGGTCGACTGGTCGACCTGGAACAGCACGCGGTCGCCGACGGTCTGGTTGAAATAGGCAATCGAGGTCGGGTTGTTCGGGTCACCAAGCCCGGTGGTGTCGATCCCTCCGCCTCCGCCACCCGTGCCACCGGCCCCGCCCGCGCCACCGGCACCATAACGGTCGGGGTTGTTGCAGGCCGCCAGTCCCAGGACGGCGATCAGAAGCAGGGATTTCGCAGCAATGGTCATGAGGTTCTTCCTTCTTATTGGCTCGATTGCGGGCACATTAACAGCTTTGCGCCGCCGTGGGAATCCGGCGGCGCGTCACATTTCAAGGCAAAAGCGGCGACCAGGCCGGGTCCGAAGCAGGCCCCTCGGTCGGGATCTGCTTCAGGTTCCGCCCGGTGATATCGACCGACCAAAGCGAGGTCTGCCCGCCCGCCCCGCTCGTCTCGCGGGTGAACATCAAGACGCGCCCGTTCGGCGCCCAGGTCGGGCCTTCGTCCAGGAAGCTTGCCGTCAGAAGCCGCTCCTCGCTGCCATCGGTCCGCATCACGCCGATGTGGAAGCGCCCGGCGTTCTGCTTGGTGAAGGCGATATAGTCACCACGCGGGCTCCAGACCGGGGTGCCATAGCGCCCCTCGCCGCCTGAAATCCGCGTCCCTTCGCCCCCGCCCGCCGACATCACATAGATCTGAGGCGTCCCCGACCGGTCGGACTCGAAAACAATCTGGCTGCCGTCCGGGCTGAAGCTCGGCGCAGTCTCGATCGACGGCGCATTGGTCAGCTGCGATAGCTGCCCCGACCGGATGGCCAGCGCATAGATATCGGTATTCCCGCCCCGCTCCAGACTGAAGACGACCGTTCCCCCGTCAGGCGAAAACCGCGGAGCAAAGGTCATCGTCCCCTCCTGCTCGTCCAGCGTCCGCCGCTCGAGGCTCCCCACGTCCATCAGCGTGATCCGCGGGAAGCCCGTCTCGTAGCTGGTGTAAAGGATCCGGTCCCCCGTCGGCGAAAACCGCGGCGCCAGAACGATGGACGCGCTATCGGTCAGGTAAGCGACATTCGCCCCGTCATAATCCATCACCGCCAGCCGCTTCAGCCGCTGGTTCTTCGGCCCGCTTTCGCTGACGAACACCACGCGGCTGTCGAAATACCCGCCCTCGCCGGTGATCTTCGAATAGATCACGTCGGCCACCTTGTGCGACATCCGCCGCCAGCCATCGGTCGTCCCCGCAAACTGCAGCGCGGCCCCCTCCAGCGTCTGGCCGTTGAAGACGTCATAAGCCCGGAACTTCACGGTGATCCGGTCGCCCGCCACGGAAACCGCGCCCGTCACCAGCACCTGAGCATTGATCGCCTTCCAGTCCTCGAACGCCACCCCGCCGTCAAAGCTGGTCACCCGGCTGATGTAGGCCTCTTCCCCGATATTGCGGAAGAACCCGGTCCCCTCGAGGTCCGAGATGACCACCCGGCTGATCTCGCTCGCATAATCGCCTGCACCACCTTCATCGATGAAGGTCGGCACGGCGATGGGCATCGGCTCGATCACCGGCGACCCGATCACGATCCGCGGCGGGTCCTGCGCCAGAACCGGGCCTGCGCTCATCACCGTCACACCGAGAGCAAGCGCGATCAGGGTTCGGAAGGCTGTCTTCATCACTGTTCTCATCGGCCTCATGCTCCGTTCATTTTGTGTCGTTGCCCGCTCTCGCGGCGGGATCACAGGGGAATTCCTCGGGCGTACGCCCCCTTGAGGCACGGATCATCTCAACACCGTCCCACTGGCATCGAATACCAGATCAAGCACGCGCCAGCTGTCGTATGCTGCCTCGGGAAGCGGAAGTCCGCCGTCGTTGTGCGCTCGGATTATCGCCCGGCGGGCGGATTCAAAAAGCACATCGATGCCAGCTTGCGTGGGACCATCGGCCTCGATCAGTTCGAAATCCGTCGGCTTTCCGTCCGGCGCAAAGCTGACACGCATGATGATCCGGCTCTGCAGTGCGTCGCCCTCGACCGAGCCGAGGTTCCAGTACCGCGCGATCTTTGACCTTACCGCCTGAACATCCTCTGACCTCATCACGTCAGCATCGATCTCGGCAAGCGCGGGCTGACCGAGCACGGACAAGACCAGAGCAAGACGAAGGCCAAACCCCCTCATCTCAGCCTCATCCCATTGGCATCGAAGACAAGGTCAAGCACGCGCCACGTGTCGTACTTGTCTGGAGGCAGTGGAAGTCCGCCGTCCGCATAGGCCCGGTTCACTGCACGCCGGGCGGATTCGTACAGCTTGTCGATCCCTGTCTGGCTTGGCCCTTCCTGCTCCAGAAGCTCGAAATCCGTCGGCTTGCCGTCGGGGGCAAAGCTAACCCGGATCACGATCATCGTGCTCATCGTGTCGGTCGATGCCGCACCCAGGTTCCACTTCCGCGCAATCGCGCTCGAGATGTTGCCCATCTCCCCTCCCGTCAGCGGCTGGCCCTGCGGCAGGTCCTGACCGCCGGTGTCGGCGGCTGTGTCCTCGGAGGCGGGTTCGGTCACCGGCTCATCCGCCGCCTCGTCCAGAAGTGCCGCAATCGCGTCTTCCGTCGACGCATCATCCACCGGCTGCACGTTCAGTTCCGCCGAAGCCTCCGGTGCCGTCTCCTCCACCGGCTCCGCCGCCGCCACCTCCGGCTCAGCTGCACGTTCCGGCCGCGACCTCGGGCGGACCGAGGTCGTCATCCCTGTCTCCGCCGTCTGCTCTTCGGTCGCTTCGGTCTGGGTCACGTCGCCCGTGTCCTCCGCCACCGTCTCTTCGGTCGGCGGCGACTCCTCCACCGGCTCCTCGGCGGGTTCTTCGCTCACCGCAGGCTCGGGCGTGTCCGAGGTCTCGGTCTCGGTCTCCGGCTGCACCGGATCAGGCGCGATGATCTCTTCCGCTTCGGGGGCGGGCTGGATCTCGGTCGACTCCGACTCCAGCGCCTGCTCCTCCTCTGCCTGCGGCGCATCGCTGGGCGGAGGCTCTTCCGGCTCGGGCAGAGGCTCCGGTTCGGGCTCGGGAACCGGCTCTGGTTCCGGCTCAGGTACAGGTTCTGGCTCAGGTACAGGCTCCGGCTCGGGCTCAGGTATGGGCTCGGGCTCAGGTACAGGCTCCACCACCTCCTCGGGCCGGGCCTGTGGCCTGACCAGCGCCGGTTCCTCCGACGGGGTCGCCGTCGCGGCCGCCTGCAGCGCGTCAAACTCGGCGCTTGTCAGGGTGCTCACCTGCATGGACACGACCTCTTGCGTGGGCTTGGCTGGAAACAGCCAGTCCCCGACCAGGACCCACAGGATCAACCCCGCGTGCCCGATCCCGGAAAAGATCGTGCCAGTCTGCATAAGCCTCAGCCGCCCGAGTCCGTGCCAGTTTCAGAGTTGGACGTCCCAGCCGCCCCGAAGCTTGGCCCCTCGGCGTCCGTCACCAGACCAATCTCGTTGAACCCGCCCGCATTCAGCGCCCCCATGACCTGCGCCACCCGCTCATAGGGGATCGAGCCATCCGCCCGCAGGAACACCTTCCGCGAGGTCCGCTCCGCCGCAATCGCCGTCAGCCGCGGGATCATCTCATCATCCTCGATCTCGGTGTTCTGGATCGAAATCCGCCCGTCAGAGGTGATGCTGATCGTCAGCGGCTCTTCCTGTTCCGTCGGCAGCGCGGTCGCCGCCGTCTCCGGCAGTTTGACCGGCACACCCACTGTCAGCATCGGCGCGGCCACCATGAAGATGATCAGCAGCACCAGCATCACGTCGACAAACGGCGTGACGTTGATCTCGGACATCGCCGCCGCCTTGCCACGCCGGTGCCCCCGCCGCCTGCCGCTGCTGCCACCGCTTTTGACGACCCCGGCCCCCATGGCTCAGGCGTCCAGCTGGCGCGACAGGATCGTCGCGAATTCGTCGGCAAAACCTTCGTAGCCGCCCACGATCCGCTCGCTGTCGGAATTGAGCTTGTTGTAGAACACCACCGCCGGAATAGCCGCGATCAGGCCCACACCGGTCGCCAGCAGCGCCTCGGCGATACCCGGCGCCACGACCGCTAGGTTCGTGTTCTGACTAATGGCAATCTGCTCGAACGAGTGCTTGATCCCCCAGACCGTCCCGAAAAGCCCGATGAAGGGCGCCGTCGACCCCGTGGTTGCAAGGAAACTCAAGCCCCGGTTCAAGGCCTCGCTTTCCCGGTTGATCGCCACATCCATCGCCCGGTCGATCCGCGCCTGCGCGCCCGCGATCAGCCCGCCGTCCTGCTTGTGGCTCCGCCGCCATTCCAGCATCCCGGCGGCAAAGATCTTTTCGCTCTGACCTGTCGGGTCCGGCCCGATCTTCTCGAAAAGCTCGTCCAAGGGCTCGCCCGACCAGAACGACCGGTCGAAGACCGATGCTTCGCCCCGCGCCTTCCGGAAGAGGATGTGTTTCTGGATGATGATCGCCCAGCTCCAGAACGACATGATCAGAAGCATCAGCATGACGATTTTCACTGTCAGCGTTGCACGTGCAAAAAGGGCGAACAGGGAGAAATCAATCTCCTGCGCCATCGCAAGGGTGTCCGTTTCCATACGCCTGCTCTTGTTGATCGGGCCGTTTCTCGGCTCCGTTAACGCTGATTCTATCAAGATTGGAGCGGGATTGCCAACACAAGTCTGTGGCCGGCAGGGTTTCGCTACCACATGACGGAAGATGTCATCTTGGGTGGCCCCTCCTCGTTCGACTTCGTCTCCTCGTCGGAACATCGGCGAGGAGTGGACGAAGTCCATCGACGAGCCATCCCGCGTGTCGTGGCCTAATGCACCTGCCCCGCCAGCCGTGCCCGCAGCTCCGCCGGCATCCGGGCTGCATGGCCGTCGTCCGTCAGGCAGACCAGCGTCACGACCGCCACGAACAGCCGCTCCCCGCCCCGCAGGACCACCTGCTCCAGCACCAGCCGCGCCCCGCCCAGCGACTGCAGCGTCGTCTCCACCACCAGATCGTCGCCAAACTTCGCGGGCCGCAGAAAGTCCGCCTCCAACCGCCGGACCGCGAAAACGATCCCTTGCGATGCCCGCAGCGCCATCTGGTCGATCCCAAGCGAAGCGACCCACTCGCTCCGCGCCCGCTCGATGAACTTCAGGTAGTTCGCGTAATAGACGATCCCGGCAAGGTCGGTGTCCTCATAGTAGACGCGTACGGCGTGTTGATGCGGCATGGCCCTCTCCCGCCGCGCTCACCTCGTCATGAGATGATCAGTCCGGCCTCAAGTCGCCCCACGGGGCGCAGCCTGTCATAGACCAGATGAAACACGTAGGCATAGACTGTGTAGACCGCCGTCATGCCAATATTGGCCGCAAGCGCCTGCTCAAGTGCAAAGCCACCCAGAAAGATCAGGATCGGCAAGGTGACCGCAACCACGGTCACTTCATGGCTGATCGCGTGCACCACCCGCCAGCGGTGCGACCGGTCGCTGGCAAGGCGACCCGTCGCTCGCAGGTCTGCCCAGTCGAAGACCGCATTGTGCAAGGGCGACCAGATCATCACCGCCGCAGAAAGTGTGATCATCAGCAGGAAGCCCTCACTGGCAGCGCTGCCGGTGACCAGCATGTAGAGCGGCACGATCATCAGAAGGCCTCCGGTCTCAAATGCAAGCGTCTGGATGAACCGCTCCCGCGGGCTGCGCAAAGACATGGCTGCTCCAAATTCAGTTATGAAATGCCCGAAAACCTGGCGATCCCGGAATGGGGTCTACTGGCCGAACGCCGCAGGCCCGTCAGTTATTCGTTTCTGACATTTCTGTTGGCGGGCCGGGCGCAGTCGGGCTGGCTCCCAGCTTGTGGCCAGATCTTAAAATTCCCTGAATGGCCATAGCCAAACCATTGCAATCATTGGAACAAAAGTACTGCGCACCGTGCCCACCCACGCGAACCCCGGCGATCACCCCCCCTTTCACCGTCCTCAAGGCAGGGACGACGCCTCAAGCGCCCCCAGCAAGGCGCCCTGCAATTCCCTCTCCAGCTTGCGGGTCATGGCGCGGGCAAAGTCGGTGTAGTCCGCCGCCCGCTCGACAAAAGCGCCGGGGCCGTGGATCACCCGGAAGGTCAGATAGACCGCCAGCGCCGTTGTCGGGTCCTTCACGTCGCGCCAGTCCGGCACCGGCCCACCCGCCACCGCCAGCGCATTGATCGTCGTCTCGGCAAAAGCCGCCGCGCTGCGGACGTCCTCCGGAGCGGGCCCCGCGTTGAAGGTGCCATCCGTGGACAGGTCGATGACCTGCCGGTCGCAGGGCGGCGCCCGGTCCAGAAGGCCGCGGGCAAAGAGGATCGCCGACCCGGTCGCCGTCCGACTGCTGACCGCCACCGGACGCGGGAAGGCCGCGACGCGGAGGGCCAGCGCCTCCAAAGTGGCGCGACTGTCGATCAGCACCCAGTCGGCCACCAGCCCCTGATCGTCCGGTCCGCTCCAGGTGAAGATCGCCAATGCCACCGGACCGCCGTCAAGGATGGCCGCCTCCACCCGCGGCGCAAGAAGGGCCGCTGCCGTACCCTCGGCCTGCAACCGGTACTCCTCGGCATCGACCGAGGCCGACACATCCAGCCCCAGAACCAGCGCAATGGTGCAAGCCGCCCGCGCCCCCTCCGCTGCCGAAAACCAAAGCACGGCAGCAAGGCGGATGGCAGGCAACATATGGTCTTCCCTTCAGGTGTCGAACAGGTCCGCCCGCCCCGAATTCGGCGCTTCCAGCCCCAGATGCCGCCAGGCCTTCGCCCCCAGCATCCGGCCGCGCGGAGTGCGCAGGATCAACCCCTGTTGTAACAGAAATGGTTCAATCACTTCCTCAATGGCATCCCGCGGCTCGCTGAGCGCCGCCGCGATCGTCTCCACCCCGACAGGCCCCCCGCCATAGTTCTCGGCCAAAAGGGAAAGATACCGCCGGTCCGCCCCGTCGAGCCCCAGCTTGTCCACCCCAAGCCGGGTCAACGCCCGGTCGGCCAGAGCCCGGCTGATCCTCCCGCCCTCCTCGACCAGCGCGAAATCCACCACCCGGCGCAGAAGCCGCCCAGCAATCCGCGGCGTCCCCCGCGCCCGCCGGGCAATCTCGCGGCACCCCTCGGCCTCGGCCTGCACCCCCATCAGTCGCGCCCCACGGGTGACGATCTCGTAAAGCTCCGCCTCCGAGTAAAACTCCAACCGCGTCGGTATCCCGAACCGGTCCCGCAAGGGCGTGGTTAGCAACCCCAGCCGCGTCGTCGCCCCGACCAGCGTGAAGGGTTGCAGATCGATCCGCACCGTCCGAGCCGCCGGTCCCTCGCCGATCACCAGGTCCAGCGCGAAATCCTCCAGCGCGGGATAAAGCACCTCCTCCACCACCGGGGACAACCGGTGAATCTCGTCGATGAAGAGCACATCCCGCGGTTCCAGATTGGTCAGGATCGCCGCCAGATCGCCGGGCTTAGCCAGCACGGGACCCGAGGTCATCCGGAACCCCACCCCCAACTCCCGCGCCATGATCTGCGCCAGCGTGGTCTTCCCCAGACCCGGAGGCCCATGGAAGAGCGTATGATCCATCGCCTCCCCTCGCATCCGGGCGCTTTCGATGAACACCGCGAGGTTCGCCCGCGCCTCCGCCTGCCCGATGAACTCGGTCAGCATCTGCGGGCGGAGGGCCCTGTCGGTGTCCTCAGGCAGCTTCTCGGGGCGCAGGGCGGGGTCCGGCTCCATCCCTACCTCGGCGCCAGCAACTTCAGCGCCGACCGGATCAGCACCGCCGTCTCGGCCTCAGGCTGATCCCCCGCCACCGTCGCCACCGCCTGAGCCGCATCGCCCTGCCCGTAGCCCAGGTTCAAAAGCGCCGACAGCGCATCCGCCGTCGCCCCCGCCCGCCTTGCGGCCCCCTCATCCACCCGCACCGGCTTGCGAGCGGCCACCGGGGCGTCCTCGACCACCACATCATCCGCCCCAGCCTTCGCCGACAGCCCCACGCCCGCGGCCATCACTCCGGGAGCCTTCGCCTTCAGCTCCAGTATCACCCGCTGCGCCAGCTTCGGCCCGACGCCCGGCGCCGCCTGCACCGCCCGCGCGTCACCAAGCGTGATCGCCCGGCCCACGCCCTCGGCCCCCAACGTCCCAAGGATCGCCATCGACGCCTTCGCGCCCACCCCCTGCACGGTCATCAGAAGCTTGTGCCACTCCTTCTCCAGCATCGTCGGAAACCCGAAAAGCTGCAGCAGGTCCTCGCGCACCAGAAGGTCGGTGTATAGCGACACCGCCTCGCCCAGCCCCGGCAGCCCCGCCAGGGTCCGGTCGCTGACGTAAACGATATACCCCACGCCCCGCACATCGATCAGCACATGGTCCGGCCCCCGCCAGTCCAGCCGCCCCGAGATACGACCGATCATTCCGCCGCCCTCAACGCCGCCGCCAGCCGTCCCGACGACTGAACATGATGCGCATGACAGATGGCCACCGCCAGCGCATCCGCCGCGTCCGGCCCGGCAATCGAGACCCCCGGCAGATGCAGCCGCACCATGTGGTCAACCTGCACTTTGGCGGCATGACCCACGCCCACCACCGTCTTCTTCACGGCATTGGGCGCGTATTCCCCGACCGACAGGCCAAACTGCGCCGGCACCAAAAGTGCAATCCCCCGCGCCTGACCAAGCTTCAAGGTCGCCACCGCATCCTTGTTGACGAAGGTATGCTCCACCGCTGCCGCATCGGGGCGGTGGGCCTCAAGAACCACGGTCAGCTGCGAATGCAGCGACAGAAGCCGCGCGGCCAGATCGCCGTCGCCGCCGTCCGAATGACAGATCCCGTTGGCGACATGGGTCAGGCGCGAGCCCGCCACGTCGATCACCCCCCAACCCAGGTTCCGCAAGCCCGGATCGATCCCGATGACACGCATCCCTGCCCCTTTTCTTGCTCTTGGCGTCCGAATTAGCACGAAAAGCGAACATCCGCCAATGGCTTTCCGATTTCCGCCCGCGATCTGCCCATTCATTTTGCACTTGCAAAATCCGACGCCTCGCGGCAGAAAACCGACAGCGTTCGCGCTCTCTGCCAAAACCGACTGAAAAAATTGACAAAATTTTGACACGCGTCATGCAGCGGCTGCATGGCGGCCTTGCTTATGCTCAGCTTGCTTTGCACCTGCAGCACAGCTATCTGCCAAGCCATGGAGGAATAAGCCTCCGATTTGTGCAGTATGAGAACAAGGATGAAAGCCATGGCCGCTGTCGAGACGACCCGCCCGGCGCCCTTTGGCGCCATCACCACCTACCGTGCCATCGTGGCCCTGTCGAACGTCACCCGGACGTTTGCTGCCTGGAACGATGCGCGCATCACCCGCAAGTCGCTGAACAAGCTCTCGGACCGTGAGCTTGACGATATCGGCCTCTGCCGCGGTGACATCGAGTTCATTGGCCGCTAAGCGGCCGAAAGCCCGAAGGGCCGGGATGATCCCAAAGACGAGAATAGGGCCGCACCTAAAAGGTGCGGCCCTTCGTCATTCCAATCTTTGCAATCAACCTTGGAAGATCAACGCGGGAGTACGGACTGCAGCTGTGCCGACACCCAAAGCGACAGGGGATCCGCATGCATCAGCCAGGCGCCGACCGGGTCGAACCCGTCACCGGCCGCCAGCGCGCTGACGCGGCTTTCATAGGTCTGCGGGCCCACGAAGTAGTGGATAACGCCCTTCAGACAGACACCAAGTGCAAGTGCGAGCACCACCGGTTTCGCCAGCTTCAGAAGCCGTCGTCCGACCCGGCCCGACGCCTTTCGACTGATCGTTCCGGCGGCTTCGAAACCGTAGCCTTTGGCATGGGACTTCTCGATCCGCGAGACGCGGCTGTAGAAATCATTCAGGTTTGGATCAACCCACATATTTTTCACCCAGAGTAGCAGCTCTGACCATTAATGTTTGCCGCATGCTTATGGCTAAATTGCGGCACGTTCATCTTGTATTCATCTAAGCAGCCGTTCGGTCAAGGATTGTCCACAACTTCATGCTTTTTGTAGAACAAGCGTCGACCATTCCCCAATATCGTCGCGGTTTAGCAAACAATGACCTGCCGCAACGTAAGCCGCCGTGACCGACTCTGCCTGCTCCGCGAGCAAACCGGATAGAATCGCTCTTCCCCCGGTTGCAAGGTGAGTCGCGACCAACGGGGCAAGTTCGATCAGCGGCCCCTTCAGGATGTTGGCGAAGACCAGATCATACGGTGCCGACTCATAGAGAAGCTTGTGCGCAAAGCCTGCCGCCTCGATGCACTCGACCCGCCCCTCCAGCCCGTTGATCGCCACGTTCGCCTCCGCGACATCCACGGCCACCCGGTCGATGTCGCTTGCGATGACCACCGCATCCGGCAACGTCGCCGCTGCCGCCATCGCCAGAACCGCCGTCCCGCAGCCGATATCGGCGACCGTCGCGGGGCGCTCTCCGGCGGTCAGCAGCCGGTCGAAAGCCCGAAGGCAGCCAAGCGTTGTGCCGTGGTGGCCCGTGCCGAACGCCACCGTCGCCTCGATCTGCAACGGCACCCGGCCCGCCTCGCGCGGCACCTTGTCCGCGTCATGGCTTCCATAGACAAAGAACCGCCCCGCCTCGACCGGCGCCAATTCCCGCCGCACCTTCGCGACCCAGTCGATCTCGGGCAGCTCTGACAGGGCGAAGGGCTTCGCCCCGAAAGCCGCCGCCAGCACCTCCAGCAGCACCGTATCCGGTGGCTCCAGAAAGTACCCGCCAACCTCCCAAAGGCCCGAGCCATCCTCGATCTCGAAGACGCCCACACCCGTAGGCTCCGGCTCCATCCGCTCCATCGCGGCGGCAAGGCCCTGCGCGGCTTCTTCGCCGGGCAAAGTGGTCAGGGCGGAATAGGTGGGCATGGGGCGGCACTCCTTTGTGCGAGGCGCCTTACGCGGAAGGCGCCGGGCAAACAAGCAGGACACCCCAATTCTTCGCAGAAGAATTGTGCCCCGGTCAGGCCGAAACACCCGTCCCGATCGGGCAAGTCACCCCGGTGCCGCCGATCCCGCAATACCCGCCCGGGTTCTTCGCCAGATACTGCTGGTGATAGTCCTCGGCGAAGTAGAAGACCGGCGCGGGCAGGATCTCGGTCGTGATCGGCCCCATCCCGGCAGCCTTCAACGCGCCCTCATAGACCGCTTTCGAGGCCTTCGCGGCCTCCGCCTGCTCCGCCGTATAGGTGTAGATCCCCGACCGGTAGGTCGAGCCCACGTCGTTGCCCTGCCGCATGCCTTGGGTCGGGTCGTGGCCCTCCCAGAAGAGCTTCAGAAGCGCCTCATAGCTGACCACCTTCGGATCATAGATCACCCGCACTACCTCGTTGTGGCCGGTCAGCTGCGTGCAGGTCTCCTTGTAGGTCGGGTTCGGCGTGAAGCCGCCCGCATACCCCACCATCGTCAGCCACACCCCAGGCACCTGCCAGAACTTCCGCTCGACGCCCCAGAAGCAGCCCATCCCGAACATCGCCTCGGCCATGCCTTCGGGCACGGGGGACTTCAGGGGAATACCGGACAGGAAATGCGTCTCGGCTGTCGGCAACGGCTCCGGCCGCCCCGGCAGGGCCTTGTCGGGCGTGACCATTTCCATCGACTTGCGCGTGAAGAACATGAGGAACCTCCGTTTCTGATCCGGAATATAGGGCGCTCGCGGCCACAACCCAACGCCGGTTACAGCCCGATCACCAAGGGATTACTCCGCCGGCTGCGGCAGCCCGCGTGAGAACACCGTCTCGTACCCCGGCTCCGGATGGCGCGGGATCAGACAGATCAGACCGAACGCCACCAGCGCCATCCCCGCCCCCAGCACGAACACATAGTCCGGCGAGGTCGCCCAAAGATACCCCAGCGCCGCCGGCAGAAACACCGCCGCGATGTGGTTGATGGTAAAGGCCACCGCCGCCGTGGGCGCAATATCGCGCGGATCGGCGATCTTCTGGAAATAGGTCTTCAAGCTGAACGACAGCGCAAAGAAGAGCTGGTCCAGGATGTAAAGCCCACTCGCAATGACCAGCCCCCAGCCGAACCAGTAAAGCCCGCCATAGGCAAGGAACACCAAAGTCAGCCCGATATACTCGAACCCCATCACGTTCCGCTCGCCGTACCGCCCCAACGCCCGCCCCATCACCGGGGCCACCAGCATGTTGATCAGGTAGTTGATCAGCAGAAGCAAAGTCATCTCCGAGACCTTCATCCCGAACCGCTCCACCATCATGAAGCCCGCGAACACGACGAAAATCTGCCGCCGCGCCCCCGCCATGAACTGCAGCGCATAGTAAAGCCAGTACCGCCGCCGCAAAACCAGATGCTGGTGCTGCACATGCGGGCTTTGGAACTGCGGATAAGCCACCGCCGCGAATAGCACGATTGCAATCGTCAGCCCCCCCGACGCCAGATACACCGTGTCGTACTCCAGCCCCAGCCGGTCCCACAGCGCCACAATCGCCCCATAAGCCGCCAGCGACGCCCCCGCCCCCACCGCCACGATCCGCCCCAAGACCAGCGGAGCCCGCGCCTTGTCGATCCACTGCAGCTGCAACGACTGGTTCACCGTCTCGAAGTAATGAAACCCGATGGAGGAGAAGAGCGTCATCACCAACAACCCCGTGAACGTCGGAAACCACCCCGTCGCCACCGTCGCCGCCCCCAGAAGCGCCAGCATCAAAAGCGCCAGCACCTGCTCCCGCATGACCCAAAGGATGGTGATCACCACCACCGCCAGCAGCCCCGGAATCTCCCGCACCGTATGCAGCCAGCCGATCTCTTTCCCCGTGAAATCCGCGACCTCAATGACGAAGTTGTTCAAAAGCGCCGACCAGGTCGCGAAACTAAGCGGCATCGCCGCCGCCATCAGATAAAGCAACGCCTCCGGCCGCCGCCAGACGGGCAGGTTTCCGGCGTCAGCAAGCGGGAAGGGCGGGCGGGTCATTTTCCTCGCTTACACAGCAACGCCTCGGTCGAAAAGCAAAAGCTTGTTCCCCGCACAAAGTTGCAGGAAAGTCGGTGCGGCCAGAGGGAAGAGGGCCATGTCCGACAAGATCGAAGTCCAGAACGTCGGCCAGCCCGGCAAAACCTACCGCGTCGACGCCGCCAAATACGCCGAGATGCGCGCGGCTATGATGGCCGTCATCCATTCAGAGCCGCCAGGCCTCACCCCCGCCGCCATCATCGAGGCGGTGAAACCCCACCTCTCCCCCACCCTCTTCCCCGGCGGCGAGACCGCGGGCTGGTGGGTCAAATGCGTCCAGCTCGACCTCGAAGCCAAAGGCCTCCTGAAACGCGCCCCAAAGTCGCCGGTTCGGCTCTACCGGCCCTGACCCGATCAAGCCCGAAGCGGCTCCCTGACGTTTTGCAGGCTTACAGACCCGGCCCTAGGTCCACACTCGCGTCGTGGCCAGCGGCTCGCCGGCAGGGCTGAACAGCGGCTTCAGGTTCTTCGGCGCATATTTCATCTGCTTCCGAGTCTTGACCTTGTCGTCGGGCGACATCAGGCCAAGCTTGCCAAAGCGCTCCGCGACGCTCCAGTGGACCATTTCGTTGATCGTCGGCAGCGGCTTTCCGTTCGGGCCAAGCGGGCGATAGAGCTTCTCCAGAAGGTCGACCTGCACCTGCAGCTCGCAAACGCTGCGGATCGTCGGGGTCAGGCGATCCTTGACCGACCAGCCCTGCCGGGAATCGTGCGTCGGTCCAAGGACGTTGATCGCGGCAGCGACAGGCAGCAGGCCCGGTGTCGCCTCGTCGACCTGCAGTCCGGCCGCTTTCGCCCGGTCGATCATCCAGAGGAGCGGGATATCCGCCAGCTCACGATCCGCAAATCCGCCGCCCACATCGGCATGGCTTCCCGCGAACCAGACCTGTTCGATCCTGGCACCCGCCGGGACATCGCCCGTCCAGAGGGTAGGCACGAACTCGTCCCGCTGCTCGTCGATGGCAAGCGCCTGCGCACCATGCCGCACGATCCGCGAGGGAGTGGTGTCGTGAAAGCCGAAGATGCCGTCCGAGATTTCGCCCAGGATGCCGACCGGCACGCCAAGAGCACCAACGGTGTCCCAGACACCAAGGAAGTCGACCGCCACCTCGTCATGCGTCTCGATCTTCTTCTTGGCATTGCGCCTTACGAAGTCCTGCGGCGACCGGTTCTTGAAATCGCGATAGTAATTCCACGCGGTAGAAAGATTCGGCAGGCTCTGCCGCTTCAATAGCCCGACCGAGCCAAGAAGCCCCGAGAGCGACCGGGCGGCAAATGCGCCCCGCGAATAGCCGATGAGGAAAATCTCGTCGGCGGCGACGTCCTTGCCGCTCTCGTTCTTGTGGGCAGGCACGTAGTTCTGCGACAGGAACATATAGGCCGAACGGATGATGTCCTCGGTCCCCGCCCCGGTCGCACCGGCAAACAGCCGTTCAAGCCTCGACCCGCTGGTCCCCACCCCGCGCAGGTAGAGGCAAAGCTGGGGAACCCCGTCGCCTCCTGAATTGGCCCGGACAGCACGGGAAAGCCGGGCAACGTTGGTCTCGGCGCGTTCGCTGTCGACCGCGTTCCAGGTTCCGTCAAAACATACGACAAGTCGCTTGTGCATGGCGTTAATGCCTTTCGTTGGAATGTGCCGCCAAAGGGGCGGTTGAATAAACGGGGCAAGGCCCCAAGGATGATGCTGCGTCACTGCCCCGCAGCTGTCAATCGCCGCGCTCTACCACCGCCCGACCCTTGTCCATCCCCCCGGAGGACACCGACCTTTTCCGACACCATCGAAGTCCAGAACGTCGGCCAGCCCGGCAAGACCTACCGCGCCGATGCCACCAAATACGCCGAGATGCGCGCCGCGATGGAAAAGGTCCTCCCCACCGCTCCGCCCGGTGTCCCGGTTGCCGACCTGATCGAAGAGGTGAAACCCCACCTCTCCCCCACCGTCTTCCCCGGCGGCGAGACCGCAGGCTGGTGGGTCAAATGCGTCCAGCTCGACCTGGAGGCGAAGGGGCTGCTGAAGCGGGGGCCTAAGCCGCCGGTGCGCCTTTGTTGCCCGTAAAGAAGGTCCGGCACTGCGCTGTTTCGTCGGTTAACGAATTGTTTAGTTTGACGAGTTATCCGACCACGCGACAATCGTGGCCTATCCAACGGAGCCTGACCGATGACCTTCGAGCACTACCGCCACGCTCTTCTCGACAGCAAGAACGTGTACGATCCGCGCCTCTTGATGGCCCGGGAAGGAGCGCTTGAAGTGCGCTATGCGCCATTTGATCACGTAAATCCGAATGCAAAACTCGTGATACTCGGCATCACCCCAGGCGAGCAACAAGCTGACGCTGCAATCGTGGAGGTCGGTCGCGCGTTGCGCTCAGGTGCAAGCGATGCCGACGCGCTAGCCCGCGCCAAGGCGCATGCCTCCTTTGCTGGCCCTATGCGCGCCAACCTCGTTGCCATGCTAGACGCAATAGGGGTGAATAGCGCGCTTGGTATCGCCTCTTGTAACTCGCTTTGGAGCCAGGATGTGGGTCTTGTGCAGTTTGCGTCGGCGTTGCGCTATCCCGTATTCAAAGGCGGCAAGAACTATACCGGCTCTTCGCCGAAGATCGCGGCTTCTGCACTTCTGCGTGAGCATTTACTGAATTACACCGCCTCTGAACTTGAATCGCTACCAAAAGCTCTCGTCATACCGCTAGGTCCGGCGGTGCTGGAGGCTTGCCGCTATCTTGAGAGACAGGGCACGCTTGATGCGCGCCGCGTCATCGAAGGCGTGCCGCACCCATCAGGTGCCAATGGCGAGCGTGTCGCATATTTCCTCGGCAGGAAGGAAATCGGTGCACTCTCGGAGAAAACGGACCCACACAAGATCGACACAGGACGCATCACCGCTGAGAAGACGGTCGAAAAGTGGCAGACAACGGTTCGATGAAAGCAAGCCGTAGGGTCCCTGTTAGCAACTATTTTGGAGCGTTGAGCGCCACCAACCCTCACAAAAAACTATCTGGATCGATATCCACCGCCAGCCGCACATTCCCCGGCACCCTGAACTGACCCAGCCACTCCGCCACCGCCGCCTGCAACCGCACCGACTTCTCGGCCTTCACCAAAAGCCGCACCCGGCGCTGCCCCTGCACCCGCACAATGGGAGCAGGTGCGGGCCCCCAGACTTCGGTCCCGAAGCACCCGGTCCGCCTCCACGCACCCTGACCCACCCTTTCATCTTTGCCCAAGTATCCCCGCCGGAGGCTCCCAAGGTCGGGCGACGACCGCCCGCCTCGAAAATGGCGCGCCCCCGCCTCCGACGGAGAGCGGCACCCCTCACAAAAAACTCTGCGGATCGATATCCACCGCCAGCCGCACATTCGTCGGCACCTTGAACTGAGCCAGCCACTCCGCCAAAGCCGCCTGCAACGGCACCGACTTCTCCGCCTTCACCAGAAGCCGCACCCGGTGCCGCCCCCGCACCCTTGCGATCGGAGCCGGTGCGGGCCCCCAGACCTCCGCCCCGATCCGCCGCAAGGGCTCGGACCGCCGCGCAAGCTCCGCCCCGAAGTCAAACACCTGCGCCACGTCCGGTGACGACAGGATGATCCCCGCCATCCGCCCGTAAGGCGGCACCCCTGCGGCCCGCCGCTCCGCCGCCTCGGTCGCCCAGAACGCCTCCTCATCCCCCCCCAGAATCGCCCGGATCACCGGATGCTCCGGCTGGTGCGTCTGGAGCCACGCCTCCCCCTTCCGCTCCGCCGTCCGCCCCGCCCGCCCCGCCACCTGCCGCATCAGCTGGAACGTCTTCTCGGCCGCCCGAAGGTCCGACCCCTGCAGCCCCAGGTCCGCGTCGATCACCCCGACCAGTGTCAGCAGCGGAAAGTTGTGCCCCTTCGCCACGATCTGCGTCCCGATGATGATGTCGGCACCTCCAGCCGCAATGTCACCAATCGCCTCCTTCAACGCCCGTGCCGAACCGAACAAATCCGACGACAGCACGACAACGCGAGCCGAAGGAAACCGCGCCGCCACCTCCTCCGCCAGCCGCT
>NZ_JBOFBI010000075.1:0-9063 GCF_051645465.1 Tabrizicola sp.
CGCCCTTGATGTCATCTTGACGCGTCCAAACAAGTTTTACCGGCCTGCCATCGCCAAGCGCCATTGCTACCATGGCCGCTTCAACTTGATAGTCGGCTAGAAAACTCCCACGCCGGCCGAATGAGCCGCCAGCATAGACAGTGTTGATAGCAACATTGTCCTGGCCGACACCGGTTAAGCCGCCGACTGCCATCTGGGTGGTGGTGGGGCCTTGCGCGCCGTCCCAGATGGTGACCTTGCCGTCCTTGATCTGCAGAACACAGTTCACAGCTTCCAACGGCCCATGGGCAAGGAAGGGGGCGTGAAACTCGACATCGATTGCATTCGCAGCACCAGACAGGGCTGCAGAGACGTCGCCGTCATTGCGGGCGACAAGGCCGTCCTCGGCAAGGGTCGCAACATACTCGGCCTCCATTTCCTCCGACGAGCGGTTTTCGGCTGCCGCGAAATCCCACTCAGCGGACAATTCGTCGCGACCACGCATTGCTGACCACGTGTCACTCGCGATGACGGCGACGCCGATGGGAATCTGCTTTACGTCCAGAACGCCCGGCACGGCGCGGGCCGCGCTGTCATCGAACGATACAAGTGTGCCACCGAACCGGGGTGAGCGCAGAATGACGGCGTAGACCATGTCGGGCACGCGGACGTCCATCGCAAAGATCGCAGTGCCGTTGATCTTGGCAGAACTGTCTTTGCGCGGCAAAAGGTCCTTGCCGATCAGGGTAAAGGTCGACGGGTCCTTGACCGCAGGCGCGATGTCCAATCCGGCTGGCACATGCGGCAGCATCTCGCCAAAGCCCGCTGTCCGCTCACCATGCTGGATTATGCTATTGGTAACCGTGATCTCGCCCGCGGGCACAGCCCATTGCTGGGCTGCGGCGGCGACCAGCAGCTGGCGCGCAACTGATCCTGCCTCACGATACTGCATGTAGGAGTTCGCCATGGAGGTTGACCCGCCCGTCGTTTGCGCACCGAAGATGGTGTTGGCGTATTTCGAGACGTCGGCAGGCGCGAACTCGACCGCAACCTTGGCCCAGTCTGCATCCATCTCTTCGGCGACCAAAGTGGCAAGACCGGTGGTGACGCCCTGTCCCATCTCGTAGTGCTTAAGGATCACCGTAACGATGCCGTCTGGTGACACCTTGACGAACGGGTTTGGCATGAAGTCAGTCGAGGCTTGCGCCCAAACGCCCTTCGCATCGAGCCCGACCATAAGTGCCCCGACAGTTGCGGCGGCACCTTGCAGAAAACCCCGGCGTGATGTGTTGATCTTCATGGCTCAGGCCTCCATTCGCTTGGCTGCTTCGTGGATCGCCGCTTTGACCCGCACGTAGGTCGCACAACGACAGATATTCCCGCTTATGGCATCGTCGATGTCGGCATCAGTTGGCTTCTGGTTCGTGGAAAGAAGCCCAACCGCTGTCATGATCAGTCCCGGCTGGCAGTAGCCGCACTGAACAACATCAAGGTCGCGCCAAGCGCCCTGAACCGCCTCGGCCACCTTACCTTCAATGCCTTCGATGCTGGTGATCTGGCCACCCTCGGCATCTGCAACCGAGAGCTGGCATGAAAGCGTCGGGACACCATCCACATGCACCATACATGCGCCACAAATGCCGACACCGCAGCCGAACTTGGTGCCGGTGATCGCAAGCTTGTCACGCAGTACCCACAGAAGGGGCATTTCATCTGGAGCATCAACGACGTGTTCTTGACCGTTTATCCTTAACGTTCTCGCCATGGCATCTTCTCCTATTTTGGCTACAGGCGTTTCATTCCCAGCGGTAGACAAGGTAGCTGCAGTGACCGCAGTGGCCGCAGAACGGCAATTCACCAACGAACCGGAACGTTGGCGCTTAGGCGCGGGATCACGGCGCCACGAGTTCAATCCGTAGAATTCGATCATCCCCATCGGTTGGCGAGGCACCGGCCCAGCCGAAACCATCCGTTTCCGACGTCACTACCCACAACGCGCCATCGGGGGCGACCTCGACAGTCCGCAAGCGGCCATACTCACCGACGAAATGCGCGATTGCCTCACCTGTTGGTTGGCCGTTCGACACGGGCATTTGCCACAGTCGCTGACCCCTCAGGCTCGCCATCCACAACGAGCCCGCGGCATAGGCGATGCCCGAAGGTGACGCCTCTTCCGTCGCAAATGTAAAGATGGGTGGGGTGCCTGTGCCGCCCAGAAGCCCCTCGCTTTCCGGCCAGCCATAATCTTGGCCGGCAAGGATCCCGTTCACTTCATCCTGTGACGTCTCTCCGAATTCCGATGCGTAAACACTGCCGTCGGGGCCAAAGGCAATGCCCTGAACGTTCCTGTGGCCGATGCTGAAGACCGGGCTGTCAAACGGGTTTCCATCCGGGATCGACCCGTCGGGCCGAATGCGCAGGATCTTGCCGTTAAGACTGCCGGGATCTGGCGCGAGGTCAGGTTCTAACGCGTCTCCGGTCGTCACCCAAAGGTTGCCGGCGGTATCGAACGCAAGGCGACCGCCCTGATGTCCGTTGCCAGCGGCAATGTCGCCCAGCACAACCCTGGCCACTTCGAAGGAACCAACGTCTTCAGCGAATTCCAGCGCAACGACGCGGTTGTCGGTTGCTGTGGTGAAATAGGCAAACACCGTTCGGTCGTCGGCAAAAGCGGGCGAGGCGGCGAGCCCCAAGAGCCCAGCATCGTTGCCGGAAACCACATCCGGCACGATGCCAACTGACTGATGCTGCCCCGTTGCCGGATCGATGCGGCGGATATCCCCCGTATCGCGCGACGAGACGAGCGCCGAACCATCGGGCAGAAAGGTAAGCCCCCATGGCGACACGAGGTTCTGGGTGATCTCGGTCACACCGGCAATCTGGGCATGCTGCGATGGGTTTTCCGTCTGCGCGCGGGCAAGATCGGCCGTGAAGAATGCAGGCGAGGCGGCGGTCAGGGCGATCAATACCGCCTTCAGGCTTATCCTAGCTTGAATTTGCATCATCGTTTTATCTCCAGTTGCGACATATGCAGGTGCCGTCAAACCAAAGGCGTCACGCCCGGGTGCGCAGACGGTTTACCAATAAGTCCTCTTCCAGAATCCGACCCTTGAGCGCGGTTAACTCCTCGACATCCCAAGTGGCGCTCAGATATCGACCCGTCGCCCAATCCGCCTTTCCCGAACTGAGCCAGACGGCAAAACCTGCGGCCAGTGCCGGGTCATCGACCAGATAGGCATGCATCGCCTCTGGCATGTTGCGGCCAAGCTCGGTCGAAACCCCGCCCGGATGCAGGGCAAAGCACTTGATCCCGTCGTCCCCGTGATCGACCTGAACGAATTCGCACAACCGGTTGATCGCATGCTTTGCGGTCTGATAGTCCGAGGCCCCCGGCATCAAAAGCTGCGCGCCGATCGAGGACAGCAAGATCAGGTGGCCGCCGCTTTTTCCTGAGTCCGCAGCGGCTTTGGCCGAAGCTACCAAATGGGGCACCGTGTAGCGGATCACGTGATAAACGCCCCGAACGTTTACCTCCCAGTTCCACCACCAACCTTTCGGATCGGACTCGCCGATCTTGACCCATGGCCCAAGGTAGCCGGCATTGGCATCGGCAACGTCAATGACCCCGAAACGGGCGATGCAGTCGGCGACTGCTGCTTCGACTTCCGCCGCAACCGTGACGTCGCAAACGGCCACGGCGCAAAGCGTCAGGGGGTTGGCCTGTTGGACAAGCGCTTCGGTCTCCTGCAGCGCGGTTTCGGACCTTGCAGTCAGATAGACCGCCCTCGCGCCGGCCCGGGCAAAGGCGACAGCCGTCGCCTGGCCGATGCCGCGCGAGGCACCAGAAATGAAGACGACCTTACCATCAGCGCTGCCCGCCAACGCCCCTGCCGGGTCGATCGCGTCATAGACGTCATGGCGGGCGGTCAGATCGAGAAACTGTGTCTGGATCGAGGACATGCGAGACTTTCTTGCAGTCGAACTCTACCTGCAGGATATAGCGGTCGACCCTAGGCCAAGCCTGCCGCATCCTGCACAATGTATGCCAAATCCTGCGCATCTGCGCTGAAACGGATGCAAGGATTTGGTGGGTCTGTTATTCGATCTCGGAACTGAAACGGAGATGGACCTTGGCCCTTTGATAGACCTTGCGCCGCTAATCGACTCGAGTCTACGCCACTTGAATCAAAGCGGGATTATTGGTCACGGGCTACCGGGGCTGACGGTTCTGCGGCGCGAGACAGAAAGCGAGATCGAGGCGGTCGTGTATGAACCTGTCGTCTGCCTGATCCTTCAGGGACGGAAAGTCACGTGGATCGGCGACCAGGTCGCCGATGTCGGGCCGGGCGACGCTCTGATCGTCAGTCACCACCTTCCGGTCCAATCCCGGATCACGAAAGCAAGCCCTCAGGAACCCTATCTGGCGGTGATCCTCGCGCTTGATCTGGTGCTCGTCCACAGCCTCCATGATGAGGTGACCGATGTCACCGTACACGAAGCCTCCGACCGGTCGCTTGCTGCCGGACAGACGGACCCTGCCTGGCTTGCGCCGCTTCGGCGCTACCTCGACCTCCTGGACAAGCCGCTTGACGCAAAGGTTCTGGGTCCTTCCATACTGCGCGAAATCCATTATCGCCTGCTGATCTCGCCCGCAGGGGGGATGCTGCGGAGCCTCCTGTCGGCCGACAGCCACGCCAGCCGAAGTGCCCGGGCCAGTCACCGGCTGCGCTCCGACTTTCGACTGCCGATTTCGCTGCCCGAGCTAGCGAAAACAGCAGGCATGAGTGCGACCTTGTTCCACAAGCACTTCAAGGCCGTGACAGGGACCACGCCGCTGCAGTACCAGAAGGATCTGCGGATGATCACCGCCCGCGCCTTGGTGGCTGAACAGGGGCAAAGCGTGTCGGAAGCCGCCTATGCCGTGGGCTACGAAAGCCCGACCCATTTCAGCCGCGACTTCAGGCGCAAGTTCGGGCTGGCACCGAGTCAAGCTGCAAAGGGCAACGGTAATCTGGGCTGAAGGGGATCGATCAGAGGCTGACGTTCGACCAAGGAAATGTAACCCAGCAGGGATAAGAGCACTGAGTCAGACCGTTCCTCCCGGCACATTAGGAAAGGAATAACTATGCGTAGACTTCTTGCAGCCAAGGTCCAATCGCCTGCGGCTACATCCGAACAGGCGCCGCAAAGGAGGCATATCAGCCTAATTGACTGATCAGATCTCGACGCCCTCCGATATCTCCAGCGCGTCTTCAAGCTCGATCCCGAGGTAACGCACTGTGCTGTCCATCTTGGTGTGGCCGAGAAGGAGTTGAACCGCCCTTAGGTTCCCGGTTTTCTTATAGATTTGTGCAGCCTTCGTTCTGCGCATCGAATGCGTGCCATAAGCACTTGGCTCAAGCCCAATCGAAATCACCCAATTCCGGAGGATGCGCGCATACTGCCGAGTCGAAAGATGCGGGCTACCGTGAAAGCGGCTTGGCCAAAGATCGTCGCAGCCGAACATCGCCGGGCTTTCGATCCAGCGCTGGACGGCTTTGCGGGTCTGTTCGGTGATCTCGAACTGGACGGACCGCTGGGTCTTGCTCTGCAGGACTGAGGCCCGCTCTTTCATGTGACCCGAGACGAAGACGTCTCGGACTTTGAGCCGGACGAGGTCGCAGCCCCGCAGCTTGCAGTCGATGGCCATGTTGAAGAGGGCGAGGTCACGGATGTTGTCCGCGATCTCGAGCCGCACCCGGATCGCCCAAACATGCTTGGGCAGAAGCGGCCGTTTCTGACCGATGATCCGGCCCTTGTTCCAGGCCGGGGCTATTGGACGAACGATAGGAAGCTGAATTGCGGACATGGCTTTTCCTCCGTCCGCCAAACCCGCCCGACACCAACACTGCGCTGATGTCCCATGATAGCATGGATAAGGTCGAATGACCGGTTCGGGGAAGCTGCACTGCCACAACGGTCGCTACATGAATGGCCGCTAAGGGCCGAGGGCGTGTGGAAACTCGCTTGAGGCACCAGCTCCTCGGAAAGACATTCCCACACAGCGGCACAATGGAGAGGTTGTTCTGAGTTGGAGGGGCGATGGCGCACTTGGCGGGAAACAGTTCCTCTCGAATTCCCGAGATTCGAGTTTTCACACAGCCTCGGCCGGTGTCGGTCGGCACACCGCGGAAGTGCCTCACAATGCGATGTGAGGCTCGGCAAAGGCACGCGCCGACAAGTAGTCGCGGTCAGTGATCGCAGACCATTGCTGCAGCGTCGTGCGTGCCGCCAGATACGAATCCAGGATGCGCCGTTCAATGCCCGCCGTGCTGTCATACAGGGCCGACCAAACCTCGTTCGTCGCCGCTGCCAGATGCGTCAGGACTGCGTCGGGAACGCGCCGCACCTGAACGCCGTCCTGTGACGTCATCTGCCCAAGCGCCAGTGCATTCGCCGCATAGACCTCGTGCGCATTCTGGTGATGATCAGCCTCGGCCACCGTCTGCACCAACAGCTTAAGGTCATCAGGCAAGCCTTCAAACGCGTCCAAGTTGACCACGAGTTCAACAGCGCCTGACGGTTGATGAAAGCCCGGCCAATAGTAGTAGGGCGCAAGCCTGTGCACGTCGAAAGCCAGGTCGACCGCCGGTCCCACCAGCTCAAACGCGTCGATCTCGCCCGTCTCCATCGCAGGCCCTATCTCGGCGGGCGGCAGATCGACAGCGCGCATCCCTGCAGCATTGGCGATTGCGACCGTGCTGCCTGTGGTGCGATAGCGCAAGCCGGTCAAATCCGCTGCGGACTGCAACTCGCGGGGAAAAAAGCCAAAGGCTTGCGCGCCGAGCGCGCCTGCCAGAAAGGGTTTCAGGCCGTAACCTGCATAGAATTCGTCCCACAGCGCCTGGCCTCCCAGGTTTCGGATCCACGCGCCGACCTCGGTTTCCGTAAAGCCATAGGGCATTACGAAGAACGGAAAGAAACCGATGGAGAGATCGCGCCAGTTATAGGATAGCGACCGGTACATCTGCACCTCACCACTGCGCACCGCATCAAACCTCTGCTGGTTGGACCCGAGATCGACCGAATTCATCACCTCGATCGTAAGCCTGCCGCCACTGAGCTGGGTCAAACGGCGCGCAATGCGTTCGGCTGCCGCGAACTGGAATGGAAAATTCGGCGCCCAAGTCGATGAGAGCCGCCACTGCAGGGCCCCCTGGGCCAAGGCGGGAGCCGCCAGGGCTGCGCCGACCGCACCAGCCGTTGTTGCCAGAATCAATTCGCGACGTTTCATTCGCTTTCTCCGAGTTGTGAGGTCAGCCTCGATTGTCGTTCCGCAAAGTGATAATGAAAAATAGAAAGATCGTCGTTTCCGATAGACGGGATTTATCAACCCATGATGGACATCAAGACGCTCGCCGCTGTCATCGCGATCGCTGAAGGCAAAACGCTGCGCCAATTGTCGAAAACGCTGGCTCTGACCCAGCCAGCCCTGACGGTGCGCCTGCAGCGTCTGGAAGATGAATTGGGCTTTCGCCTGTTCGACCGCATCGGCGGGCGCTTTCGTTTGACCGAACAGGGCCGCCACTTCGTGCCGCATGCAGAGCGCCTGATCGCGCAAAGCGACGTGACCCTCCGCGCCGCTGCCCGCATCAGGAACGGCGAGGCCGAGCGGCTCGATCTTGGCGTCACCTTCATTGCGACGATGGCCGGGGTGCCGGAAGCGCTGAAACGGCTGTCGGACCGCCACCCGGCGTTGCAGCTCTGCGTTCACGAAGGTTTGTCGGGCGATCTGGAACGCGATGTCCTCAGCGGTGCGGTGGATTTGGCGGTCCTGCACACACCGGTTTCAACACCGGGGATCGAAACTATCGAAGCGTTTCGCGAACCCTACCGGTTGCTGGTACCTCATGGTCACCGACTGGCGTCCAAGGCTTCGGTCAGGATTGCCGATATCGAAGGCGAAAAACTGATCCTGACGTCGCGGGACATCGGACCCGTCATCTATGACCGCCTGATCGCGATGTGTCGCGCCGCAGGGGTGGAGCCGGTCATGCCGCATGAGATGACGACATCACTCGCCGTGGCGCGCATGGTCGCGGCCGGATTTGGCCTCGGGCTTGCAATCGGCCCCGCCGCCCAAGTGGCGCGCGATATGATTGTTGCTCTCGAAATCGAGGGCGACGTGCCAGAGCTTGTCTTCGCGCTATGCTACCGCCCGGGCACCTATGGCCGCTATGCGAGCGAGTTGTGCGCATTCCTGCAAGAACAGCAAGGCCCTCCGCCATAACAGAAACATCGCGCCCGCCGAAGCCAACTTCTAGGAAGTTCTGGAAGCAAGGGGATTTGGCTGCGAAACCAACGTCAGCCAGCCTCCGGCAGACCTTTCGCGGGTCAAGGCAGCAGTTGAACTGATTCCGAGAGAGTCCGCACGGCAGACACCTCGTCGCGAGTTTCGCCGCGACAGGAACGAACGACGGGTTCGGTGAAGCCGCACTGCAGCGACCGCCGCAACTTGGATGGCGGATATGGGCCGAACGACTTGAGGCGCGACCTCAGATGCGGTGGTTAACTGGTCTCGTCCGCAGGACATCAAGCGCTTCCCGCAAGCTTTCGCGCGGCAGGTCACGGCCAATCAGGACGATCCGGCTTCTTCGATCAGCCCCCGTCCAGGCTTGCAGCCGCACGGGCGGGTCGATGATGTGCTGTACGCCATGCATGACAAAGGGCGTCTCGAAGCCTTTGGCCCAGATTACGGCTTTCATGCGCAGGACACTTGGGCCCAGGGAGGCCAGCAGCGTTTCCAGCCAGATATCCAGCATCATGGGATGGATCGGATCGTCAAAAGTGGCCGACACGGAGGAGATCCGATCATCGTGCCGGGCCGCAGGGTCCAACGACGCAAGCGATGAAAATGTCGGGGAAGGCGTAGGTCCGAAGAGGCCATGCGTTGGCTCTGCAATCTTCGCCGTGGGCGCAAAGGCTGGTAACGGCAGCGATGACAGCGCATAGGCAGTGCCGTTGACCCAATCAACGGCGCCGGGAAGGTCCGACCCCATCTCGGGCGGGCCTGCGCCGAAGAGCTCGGTCAGCGGGACGGCGCCC
>NZ_JBOFBI010000076.1:0-32124 GCF_051645465.1 Tabrizicola sp.
CCTCCCCACAGAGGCGGAGGGGAGGCCTCCCATGCCCGACGACATCTCCCTTCCCAGGTCCGATGGCTCGCACGACGCTGCCACCCGTGCCTCCCCTCCCCCTCTGTGGGGAGGGGTCGGGGGTGGGGGGCACCCCGAAAGCCGGCCAACGGTGCTCGTGACCTTCTACCGCAGCTATCTTACCGCCGGCGACACCGCCCCAATTGACGCGCTGATCCAGGCGCTCAGGGACAAGGGCTTCACCGCCTACGGCGCCTTCGCCCCCAGCCTCAAGGCCCCCGGCGTCGCCTCATGGCTCGCGGCCCACCTCACGACCAACCCCCCCGCCGCCGTCCTCAACGCCACCGCCTTCTCCGCCAAGGCCGACGACGGCTCCACCCCCTTCGACAGCGCGGACTGCCCGGTCTTCCAGGTCGCCCTGTCCACCGCCCGCCGCCGCGACTGGGTGGCCTCCGACCGGGGCCTCTCCCCCGCCGATCTCGCCATGCACGTCGTTCTCCCCGAGGTCGACGGCCGCCTCTTCGCAGGCCTCATCAGCCACAAGTCCCCCGGAAAACGCCACCCCGAGCTCCAGTTCTCCCGCTTCGCCCACCGCGCCGACGCCGAACGGATCGCCGCCGTCGTCAACCGGATCGAAGCCTGGCACCGCCTCTCCACCACCCCCGCCGCCGAGCGGCAACTGGCGGTCATCCTCTCCACCTACCCCGGCCGTGCGCACCAGATGGCCCACGCCGTCGGCCTCGACGCCTTAGCCTCGACCGAAGCCCTCCTCACCGACCTCGCCGCCAACGGCTACGCCACCACCGAAGGCCCCCCGCTGCCCGAGGCGCTGACCCAGACCCTCGCCTGGCCCCTGACCGATTACCTCACGGCGCTCGCCACCCTCCCGGAACCCCTCCGCGACGACCTCGCCAAAGCCTGGGGCGCCCCCGAATCCGACCCCTCGGTCAAGGACCAAGCCTTCCAATTCCCCGCCACCCGCCGCGGCAACATCCTCATCGCCCTCCAGCCCGAACGAGGCGACACGCAAACCCGCGACAACGACTACCACGACCTCTCCCGCACCCCCCGCCACGCCTATGTTGCCTTCTACCTCTGGCTCCGCTCCCAAGGCCTCCACGCCGCGATCCACATGGGCGCCCACGGCACGCTGGAGTGGCTCCCCGGCAAGTCCGTCGCCCTATCCGACACCTGCTGGCCCGAGGCCCTGACCGGCCCCCTCCCCATCATCTACCCCTTCATCGTCAACGACCCCGGCGAGGCCGCCCAGGCCAAACGCCGCATCGGAGCCGTCACGCTCGGCCACCTGCCGCCACCGATGACCACCTCCACCCTCCCGCCCGAACTCGCAAATCTCGAACGCCTCCTCGACGAATACTCCACCGCCGACGGCCTCGATCCCGCCCGCCGCACCCGCCTGATCGCCACGATCCGCGACGAGGCCGCCGCCTCGGGCGTGGCCGAAGACCTCGGCCTCCCGCCCAACGCCACCCCCGCCGAAGCAATCACAAGGATCGACCGCTTCGTCTGTGACCTGAAGGAAAGCCAGTTCGGCCACGGCCTCCACATCTACGGCCAAGGCCCGGGAGAACGGGAAGGCCTGCTGTCAGCGCTCAACGGCCGCAAGGTCCCCCCCGGCCCCGCAGGCTCCCCCAACCGGGGCCGCAGTGACGTGCTCCCCACCGGAAGGAACCTCTTCTCCGTCGACCCCCGCGCCGTCCCCTCCCGCAACGCCCACGCCCAGGGCGTGAAGCTGGCCGAAGAACTCATCCGCCGCCACCTCCAGGACCACGGCGACTACCCGCGCGGATTGGTGGTCGACCTCTGGGGCTCGGCCACCATGCGTACCGCAGGCGAGGAGTTCGCCATGGCCTTCCACCTCGCCGGCCTCGCACCCAAATGGGACGACGGCTCGGCAAGGGTCTCCGGCTTTGAAATCCTCCCCCTCGCCATCCTAGGCCGCCCAAGGATCGACCTAACCCTCCGAGTCTCCGGCCTCTTCCGCGACGTCTTCCCCGGCCTCGCCCAGCTTTTTGAGGCCGGAGCCGAAGCCCTCTCCGCCCGCGACGAGACCCCCGACGACAACCCCTACACCACCCGCGCCGCGAGGGTCTTCGGCCCCAAACCCGGCCTCTACGGCCTCGGCATGGGCACCGCTGCCGACACCTTCACCGACGAAGCGCGTCACGCCGCAGGCGAAGCCTGGCTCAACGCCTCCAGCTGGGCCATCGGCACGGACGGCCAGTCGACCGAAAACCGCGCCGGGATCGAGGCGCGGGTCCTAAAGGCCGACGCCTTCGTCCACGCCCAGGACCTGCCCGAAACCGACGTGCTGATGGCCACCGACTACGCCGCGCACGAGGCAGGCTTCGCCGCCGCCGTCGCCCGCCTCGGCGGTCAGACCCCAACGCTCTACCACCTCGACGCCACCCGCCCCGACACCCCCCGCGCCTGCACGCTGACCGAAGAAATCGCCCGCGTCGTCCGCGCCCGCGCCGCCAACCCCGACTGGGCAAAGGGCATGATGAACCACGGCTACCGGGGTGCGGCCGAGATCGCCGCGACCCTCGACCACATGGCCGCCTTCGCCCACCTGGCCCAGGTCGTCCCGCCGCACCTTTTCGATCTCTACCACGACGCCACGCTCGGCCGCGACGAGGTCCGCGACTTCCTCACCCGCGAAAACCCCGCCGCCCTCCAAGCCATGGAAGACCTCTTCCGCCGCCTCCGCGACGCAGGCCTCTGGCTCACCCGCCGCAACTCCATCGCCTCAAAGCTGGAGGGTGCCGCATGACCCCTCCCAATTTCCCTTCGCCAAATATCCCCGCCGGAGGCCCTTCGTCCGAGCCGGTTGCGCGTTCTTCACGCGCAGAGGCGAGACAAAGACTCTTCGCGCGGAACGCGCTCATTTCAATAGCCGCCCCAACCCCAGGGCGCCCCGCATGACCGCCGCACCGAAGATCAAAGGCTGGTGCCCCGGAGCCCTCCGCCCCATGCAGTCGGGCGACGGCCTCATCGTCCGCATCCGCCCCCCCGGCGGCACCCTCACCCCCGCTCAAGCCGCAGCCATCGCCCAAGCCGCGGCCAGACACGGCAACGGCATCATCGACCTCTCCGCCCGCGCCAACCTGCAACTCCGGGGCGTGACCGAAGCCTCGCATGGCCCCCTGATCGAGGACCTCCGTACCCACGGCCTCATCGACCCCGACATCGAGACGGAGTCCCTTAGGAACCTCATCGTCACCCCCTTCCGTTCCCCACCATCGATTGCAGGGAATCCAACGTCAGACACAAGGCACCCCCCTCCCCCCAACGGGGGGGAGGGATGGGGAGGGGGGCTCCTGGCCAACATCGACAGCCTCGCTGCCACCCTGACGGCAGCCCTTGCGCGGATGCCTCCGCTCTCCGGAAAATTTGGCTTCACCATCGACACCGGCCCCCATCCTGTCCTGACCGACGCTTCGGCGGATATCCGTGTCGAACGGTCCGCGGACGGCCGCCTGATCCTGCGGCCGGACGGGCACCCGTTTGGCAAGCCCGTCACCGACCTCGCCGAGGACGCCATCGCCATGGCCGAATGGTTCGTGGCCTCCGGTGGCATCACCAACGGCCGGGGCCGCATGGCCGCGCTCATCGCCAAGGGCGTCGTCCCCGAAGGCTGCGACACCGCCCCCGCCGCGCCGCTCCCTCAACCTACACCGGGCCTCTATCCAGACGGCGCCATGGTCGCGCTCGCCTTCGGGCAGATACAGGCGCAAACCCTTGCCGCCCTTGCCGCCCTCGGCCACGACCTCCGCCCCACCCCGTGGAGGATGCTCCTCCTCGCCGGAGCCACCCGTCTGCCCGACATCCCCGGCCTCATCACCGACCCCGCCGAGCCGCTCCTCCGTGTCACCGCCTGCACCGGAGCCCCCGGCTGCCCGCAAGCCCAAGGCGAGACACGCGCCCTTGCCCGTGCCCTTGCGACCCACCTGTCCGAGGGGCGACACCTGCACGTTTCCGGCTGCGCCAAGGGCTGTGCCCGTCCGGCCGCCTCCGATCTGACCCTCGTGGCGATGCGCGACGGATATGATCTGATCCGAAACGGCACCGCCTCCGACACTCCCGACCTTGTGGGTCTCGCCGTGCAAGCGATCCCCGACCACCTGAAGGCCCCCCATGCCCCATCTCTATGAAACCGACGGCGCCGCGATCTACCTGCAAAGCTTCGCCATGATCCGGGCCGAGGCCGACCTCTCCCGCTTCACGCCCGAAGAGGAAATCGTCGCCGTCCGCATGATCCACGCCGCAGGCATGGTCGACCTTGCGCCCCACATCCGTTTCACCCCCGGCATGGCCATCGCCGCCCGCACGGCGCTGGAAGACGGCGCCCCCATCCTCTGCGACGCGCGGATGGTCAGCGAAGGCATCACCCGCACGCGCCTCCCGAAGGGAAACGAAGTCATCTGCACCCTCCACGACCCCCAAGTCCCCGAGCTAGCCAAGACGATGGGAAACACCCGCTCCGCCGCCGCCCTGGAACTCTGGCGCTCCCACCTGGAAGGCGCAGTCGTCGCCATCGGCAACGCCCCCACTGCCCTCTTCCACCTCCTCAACATGCTCGAAGACCCCACCTGCCCAAGACCCGCCGCGATCATCGGCTGCCCTGTCGGCTTCGTCGGCGCCGCCGAGTCGAAAGACGCTCTGATGGAGGCCCCTCCGGCCCCGAGCCTCATCGTAAAAGGCCGCCTCGGAGGCAGCGCGATCACCGTCGCCGCCGTCAACGCGCTCGCCTCCAGGAAGGAATGACCATGGGCCGCGTCATCTGTGCAGGCCTCGGCCCCGGCGACCCTGACCTCATGAGCCTCCGCGCCGCCCGCACCATCGGCGATGCCCGCCACGTCGCCTATTTCCGGAAAGCCGGCCGCCCCGGCCAGGCCCGCCGTATCGTCGAGGGTATGCTGAACCCTTCGGCAACCGAATACCCAATGGAATATCCCGTCACGACCGAGCTTCCCTTCGACAGCCCGGCCTACACCGACGCCCTCGCCCACTTCTATGACGACTGGGCCAACCGGCTGGCACAGCTGGCCGCCACCGAGGATGTCGTCGTCCTCTGCGAAGGCGACCCCTTCTTCTACGGCAGCTTCATGCACCTCCACTCCCGCCTGCAAGGCCGCGTCCCGGTCGAGGTGATCCCCGGCATCACCGGCATGACCGGCTGCTGGACCGCCACCGACACGCCCATCACCTGGGGCGATGATGTGCTGACCGTCCTCATGGGCACGCTGCCCGAGGATGACCTCGTCCGCCACATGGCGGGCGCCGACGCGCTGGTCGTGATGAAGACCGGCCGCAACCTCCCCCGCGTCCGCCGGGCACTGGAGCGGGCAGGGCGGCTTCATCAGGCCTGGCTCGTCGAACGCGGAACGATGCCCGGTCAACGGGTCGCAAAACTCGCCGACGTCGACGCCGCCGACTGCCCCTACTTCGCGATCGTCCTCGTCCACGGCCACGGCCGCCGCCCGGAGCTGCCGGAGTGACGGGCTGGCTCGCCATCGCAGGCCTTGGCCCAGGCGACGACCGGCTGGTCACGCCCGAGGTGACCGAGGCACTGGCGCAAGCCACCGACGTGGTCGGCTATATCCCCTACGTCGCCCGCATCACCCCGCGACCGGGCCTCACCCTCCACCCCTCGGACAACCGGGTGGAACTCGACCGGGCCTGCGCGGCCTTGACCATGGCCGCCGAAGGCAAGCGGGTCGTCGTGGTCTCCTCGGGCGACCCCGGCGTCTTCGCCATGGCCTCCGCCGTCTTCGAGGCGCTAGAAGACCGCCCCGACCGGCAGTCGCTCGACATCCGGGTCCTCCCCGGCATCACCGCGATGCTCGCGGCTGCCGCCCACGCAGGCGCACCCCTTGGTCACGATTTCTGCTGCATCAACCTCTCCGACAACCTGAAGCCGTGGGAGATCATCGAAACCCGCCTCCGCCACGCCGCAAAGGCCGACTTTGCGATGGCCTTCTACAACCCCCGCTCCGCCAGCCGCCCCGAAGGCTTCGCCCGTGCGCTGGACATCTTTAGGGAAGAATGCGGACCCGACCGCCTGATCACCTTCGCCCGCGCCGTAACGACGCCCGAAGAGCGGATCACCACCGTCACGCTTGGCGAAGCATCTCCCGACATGGCCGACATGCGAACCGTCGTGATCCTGGGCAACTCCGCCACAAAACGGGTTGGCCGCTGGGTCTACTCCCCCCGGAGGGCAGGATGAACGGCCAGCAGCAGGGGCCCAAAATCCTTCGAAGGATTTTGCAAAACTTTTCGAAAAGTTTTGCGCCCGGCTCAGCCGTTCAGCCAGGCCATGACCTCGGCCACACTGCGAGCCATGCGGCGGGGCGGTATTTCCGGTCTGTCGATCATCACCACCGGCAGGCCAAGCGCCCGGGCCGCAGCGATCTTTGCAACCGCGCCCTTGCCTCCGGCATTCTTGGCGACGACCAACTCGGTCCCGTGCCTCTGCAAAAGGGCGGTATCCCCCGCCACATCGAAGGGACCTCGCGCCATGATCACCTCGGCCGGGAACGGCAGCGGGTCTGCCGGGGCGTCCACCAGACGAAGCAGGTAATGGTGCTGACTCTGGGCCGCAAAGGGGTCGAGGTGCTGGCGTCCGATGGCCAGGAACACCCGCAGCGGCGGACGATGGAGCGCGGTGACTACGGCGGCAATGTCGGGCACATGCATCCAGCGGTCGCCCTCGCCCGCGACCCAGGGCGCGCGTTCCAATGCGATCAGTGGGATGCCGGATGCGGTGCAGGCAGACACGGCGTTGCTGCTCATCTGCGCGGCAAAAGGGTGCGTGGCGTCGACCACATGGCTGATGCCTTCGCTTGCCAGATAGGCCCGCAGCCCTTCAACCCCGCCGAAGCCCCCGACGCGCATGTGGATCGGCTGGCCCATCGGCGCGTCGGTGCGCCCTGCATAGGAGTAGACCCCCGCCAGCCCCGCCTTCGCCAAGGCCTGCGCCATGAGATTGGCCTCGGTCGTGCCGCCAAGAAGCAGGATGCGTGTCATGGGTGATCCCTGGCTGAGCATCATCGGTCTGGGTGAAGATGGACCGGCTTCGCTATCGCCTGCAAGCCATCGCGCATTGATGAAGGCCATGGCAGTTTTCGGCGGGCCTCGGCATCTGGCGTTCGTCGATGCCGGACGAAAGGCCCACCCCTGGCCCATCCCCTTCGATCCCACTCCCGTTCTCGCCCACCGGGGCACACCTACTGTCGTCCTGGCGTCAGGTGACCCGTTCTGGTTCGGCGCCGGCGGCAGCCTCATGGCCCACCTTCAGCCCGGCGAGTGGACCTCCCACCCCGCGCCCTCCACGTTCCAACTGGCCGCGAACCGCCTCGGCTGGCGGCTGGAGGACACCCTCTGCCTCGGCCTCCACGCAGCGCCCTTCGCCCGCCTCTACCCGATCCTCGGCAAAGGCACCCGCACGATCTGCACAGTTCGCGATGCCGCCGCCGTCACAAACCTCACCCAATGGCTCGCCACCAACGGCCACCCCAACGCACGGCTTACCATTCTCGAACGCCTCGGCGGCCCCCACGAGCGGATCCGAGACGCCGACCTAACCAAAATCCCACAAGACATCGCCGCCCCCGTTGCCGTCGCCATTCACGCGAACGACCCCGGTCTCCCCAAAGCCTCCGGCCTCCCCGACGACCTCTTCGACCATGACGGCCAGATCACCAAGCGCCCGATCCGCGCGCTGACCCTCTCCACCCTCGCCCCCCGTGCGGGAGAGACCCTCTGGGACATCGGCGCAGGCTCGGGCTCGATCGGCATCGAATGGCTCCTCGCCGGAGGCGCCCGCGTCGAGGCGCTGGAGACCGACCCCGCCCGCGCCGCCCGCGCCCGCGCCAATGTTGAAGCCTTCGGCCTGTCCCACCGCCACCATCTCCACGAAGCCCGCGCGCCCGAGGGGCTGGACGCACTGCCCAAACCCGACGCAGTTTTCATTGGCGGCGGCGCGAACGACGCCCTTCTCACTGGCCTCTGGGAGATCATCCCCCAAGGCGCCCGTCTGGTCATGAACGCCGTCACCATCGAGACCGAGGCACTGGTCCTCGACTGGTCCGCCCGCCACGGCGGCCATCTCCTCAAGATCGAACTCTCCGAACCCGCCGCCATCGGCCGCAAACGCGGCTGGCGCGCGGCGCTGCCGATCCTGCAATGGAGCGTCACAAGATGATCGTCGCAGGCTTCGGTTTCCGCTCGGAAACCACCCTCGCCGCGCTGCAGGACGCCCTGTCGCGGGCAGGCGGATCGGAGGGTGTGACCCACCTCGCCACGCTTGCCGCCAAGGCCGCTGGCCTTGAACCGCTAAGCCGACACCTCGGCCTGCCCGTCATCACCCTCCGGCCGGAGGTGCTGTACGGCCAACCCACCCTCACCTGCTCCACCCGCGTGGAAGCCCTTCACGGAACCGGTTCCATCGCCGAAGCTGCTGCCCTCGCCGCTGCCGGACCGGGCGCGACGCTTCGCGGTCCTCGCGCGGTGTCGGCGGATGGAACCGCTACAGCAGCGATTGCCGAGGGGGTGTCCCGATGACTGCGGTCGGTTTTCAAATTGAGCGCGTTCCGCGCAAGCCTTTTGTCTCGCCTCTGCGCGTGAAGAACGCGCAACCGGCTCGGACCGCGGCATGGTGCTTGAACCAGTGGCGCCACCATGTCGCACTCCGGCGGGGATATTTGCAGGAGGGAAAGGACAGGGGCTGCAATGCCCGTGCCCCGAAGCTTGGCTCGCTTGCGATGGCTGCGAGTGTCGGGATGTTAACGGCTGGGAAATGGCCATGCGCAAACCATTGAAATCATTTGCCCCGAAAGGCGTAACTCAGCGTTACGTCCATTCCTTCCGCGAAGGCCTAACCCCATGACCGTCCACTTCATCGGCGCAGGTCCCGGCGCACCCGACCTCCTGACCCTCCGCGGCCGCGACCTTATCGCAGCCTCCCCCGTCTGCCTCTACGCGGGCTCTCTGATCCCGGAGGGCATCCTCTCCCACTGCCCCCCCGGCTGCCGGATCGTCAACACCGCCCCCCTCTCCCTCGACGAGATCATCGCCGAGATCGCCACCGCCGATGCCGCAGGTCAGGACGTGGCCCGCCTCCATTCCGGCGACCTGTCCATCTGGTCCGCCATGGGCGAACAGCTCCGCCGCCTCCGCGAGCTCAAGATCCCCTACGACGTCACCCCCGGCGTCCCCTCCTTCGCCGCCGCCGCTGCAACCCTCGGCGTCGAGCTCACCCTCCCCGGCCTTGCCCAATCCGTCGTGCTGACCCGCACCGAGGGCCGCGCCACCCGGATGCCCGACCGTGAGACCCTTCCGGCCTTCGCCGCCACCGGGGCCACCCTCGCGCTCCATCTCTCGATCCACCTGATCGACAAGCTTGCTGCCGAGCTGATCCCCCACTACGGCCCCGACTGCCCCGTCGCCGTCGTCTGGCGGGCAAGCTGGCCCGACGAGCGGATCATCCGCGCCACCCTTGCGACCCTTGCGAAAGCTGTCCCAGCGGAGGTCGAACGCACCGCCCTTATCCTCGTCGGCCCCGCACTCGCGCAGGAAGGCTTCGATGAAAGCCGCCTCTACGCCGGCGACTACGACCGCCGTTATCGCCCCGTCGGCACCGACCCGCGCTTTCCCGGTACCGGTCGATGATCCCCGGCCTTCTCATCGCGGCTCCGGCCTCGGGCACCGGCAAGACGACGGTCATGCTGGGGCTTCTTGCGGCCCTCCGGGAGAGAGGCCTCACGGTTCAGCCCTTCAAGAACGGGCCGGACTACATCGACCCCGCCTTTCACCGGGCGGCGAGTGGACGGGACTCGTTCAACCTCGACAGTTGGGCCATGTCCGGCGCGATGCTGGACGGGATGCTTGGGGCGGCAGAGGGGGCCGACCTCATTCTTGCGGAAGGCTCGATGGGGCTTTTCGATGGGGTCGCGCAAAAGGGCGCCACGGGAAACGGCGCCTCGGCTGACCTCGCCGCACTGATGGGCTGGCCGGTGATCCTGGTCATCGACGCTTCGGGCCAGGCGCAGACCGCCGCCGCAGTGGCCCAAGGGCTTGCCCGTTTTCGCGCTGGCGTCCGCGTCGGGGGCGTCATCCTGAACCGGATCGCGAGCCCCCGGCACAAAGCGCTGATCCGCGCGGGCATGGAGGAGGCGGGCCTGACCGTCCTCGGCGCCGTCCCCAAACGCGCGGCCATCGCAATGCCCGAACGCCACCTCGGCCTTGTGCAGGCCGAAGAGCAGCCCGCGTTGCAGGCCCTGATCGCGGAAGCCGCCCAACTGATGCGCGAGGGCGTCGACCTTGATGCCCTGATCGCCACCGCCACGACCACCGCCACCCCCGGACCCGCCGCAAGGATCACCCCACCCGGCCAGCGCATCGCCCTTGCCCGCGACGCGGCGTTCAGCTTCATCTACCCACATCTCCTGCAGGGCTGGCGCGCCGCCGGGGCCGAGATCCTGCCCTTCTCCCCGCTCGCCGATGAAGCCCCGGACCCAGGCGCCGACACCTGCTGGCTCCCCGGCGGCTACCCGGAACTGCACGGCGCAACCCTTGCCTCCGCGAGCCGCTTCCGCGACGGGCTGCAGGCCTTCGCCCAGGCAAAACCCGTCCACGGCGAATGCGGGGGCTACATGGCAATGGGCGAGGCGCTGATCGACAAGGACGGCACGCGCCACCAGATGGTGGGCCTTCTTGGCCTTGTGACGAGCTTCGAGAAACGGAAGATGCACCTTGGCTACCGCAGCGCGGTCCTTGCAGAGGCCATCCCCGGACAGCCCACCGGCGCCCGCCTCAAGGGCCACGAGTTTCACTATTCCACCATCCTGTCGCAACCCGACACCCCACTCGCCGCAGTCACCGACGCCACCGGAGCCCCTGTCCCCGAGACCGGCAGCTCTCGACGTCAGCCGGGAGGTGGGCTATCGACCGGCACCTTCTTCCACCTGATCGCAGGCGCATCGTGACCAAGCTGATCTCCGACGCAATGACGGCGCGAAGCGGAGTTTTCGAAAACTCCGCATCGGAGCCTTCAAAGGCTCCGGTCCGATTTCTTCGAAGAAATCGGTGGACGAGATGACCGGTCACGTCACCTTCGTGTCTGCCGGCCCCGGCGACCCCGATCTTCTGACCGTCAAGGCAGTGAAAGCGTTGGGCCAGGCCGACGCCGTTCTCTATGACGACCTCTCCTCCGGCCCGATCCTGGCACTTGCGAAGCCGGGGGCGGACCTCGTCGGTGTCGGCAAACGCGCCGGGCGCGCCTCGCCAAAGCAGGACCATGTCAGCCGCCTTCTCGTCGACTACGCCCTCACCGGCGCCCACGTCGTCCGCCTGAAATCCGGTGACTCGGGCATCTTCGGCCGCCTTGAGGAGGAGCTTACCGCCGTCCGCGCCGCGGGCATCCCGTGCGAGATCATCCCCGGCGTCACCTCGGCCTCGGCCGCTGCGGCCCTCGCCGGCATCCCGCTGACCCGCCGCACCCACGCGCAAAGGGTGCAGTTCATCACCGCCGCCGACACCTCCGGCAAACTCCCGCCCGGCCTGAACCTGCCCGCACTGGCTGACCCCAAGGCCACCACTGTCGTCTTCATGGGCAAGCGCACCTTCCCGGCGCTGGCCGCCGCTCTCATCGCCCACGGCCTGTCGCCGGACACACCCGCGCTTCTGGCCGAAGCGGTGTCCACCCCCGAACAGCACTTGCACCGCAGTACCATCGCTGGGCTGGCGGCGGTGCTGGCTGAAGACCGCGGCCCGCTTGTCGGCCTGATCATCTTCGGCGCGCTGGCCGAGGGGGATCTATGACCACCCTCTCCCTGATCGGGATCGGCACCGGCAACCCCGACCACGTGACCGGCCAAGCCGTCAAGGCTCTGAACGCCGCCGACCTGATCCTTCTGCCAAGGAAGGGAGAGGAGAAGTCCGACCTCGCCGATCTTCGCCGCCAGATCCTTGCTCAGGTCCTGACGAACCCGGTCCCCGTCGCCGAATACGATGTCCCCACCCGCTCCGACCAGGACGACTACCTTGGCGCCGTGAACGACTGGCACGATGCCATCGCCAAGGTCTGGGCTGACGCCATCGCCACCCATCTGCCGGAGGGAGGAGAGGTCGCGCTCATGGTCTGGGGCGACCCTTCGCTTTACGACAGCACGCTCCGCATCGCCGCCCGCCTGCCCGGCCTTGCGGTCAGGGTCATCCCCGGCATCACCAGCCTGCAGGCCCTGACTGCGGCCCATGCCATCCCCCTCAACACCCTCGCCGCACCGATGACCATCACCACCGGTCGCCAGCTCCGCGACCATGGCTGGCCCGAGGGCGCCGTCACGCTGGCGGTGATGCTCGACAGGGGTGGCGCGTTCACAACCCTCGACCCAGAGGGTCTGACCATCTGGTGGGGCGCCTATGTCGGGATGCCGGAAGAGACCTTGATCCACGGCCCGCTGGCCCAGGTCTCCGACGAAATCCTCGCCACCCGCGCCCGGCTTCGCACCGAACACGGCTGGATCATGGACATCTACCTTCTCCGCCGTGGCGACGATGTCTGACCTTATCGTCCGCGCATTGCCCCTCTACGGCCTGCCGTCCGACACCCCGCTCACCCTCCTGAACCGCTCGGAAAACGAGACCTGGCGGGCGGGCGACCTGGTCATTCGCTTGCATCGGCAGGGCTATCACACCAGGGCCGAGATTGCCTCCGAACTCGCCTGGCTGACTGCGCTGCAGGACTTGCCGGGCCTCCGCGCGGTGAAGCCCGTGGCCGGGACCCAAGGCCTTGTCACCGAACTCGACGGCCGCTTCCTTGTCGCCTTCGCCCCGATCGAGGGCCAGGAGCTTCAGCCCGGCGACGATCTCGCCCGGTACTTCGGGCCCTTGGGCGAAATCACCGCCCGCCTCCACCTTCATGCCCGAAGCTGGACCCAGCCCCCGGGCTTCACCCGCAAGCGCTGGAACGCCGAAACCATCCTCGGCCCCAGACCGCATTGGGGGGACTGGCGGCAGGCGCAGGGTCTTGACGCCAACGGCACGAGGCTTCTGACGCGCGCCACCGAGGTGCTGGCCAACAGCCTTCGCGCCTATGGCACCGGACCCGACGTCTTCGGCCTTATCCACGCCGACCTCCGCCTTGCGAACCTGATGGTGGATGACCAAGGCCTCTGGGCCATCGACTTCGACGACTGCGGTTTAGGCTGGTGGGCCTATGACCTTGCCTCGGCGCTAAGCTTCATCGAAACCGACCCGCGCCTGCCTGACCTCGTCGCCCGCTGGTGCGACGGCTACATCCGCATCGCCTCCCTCCGCCCCGAGGATCGCGCGATGATCCCCGCGCTTGTCTTCCTGCGCCGGGTACTGCTCACCGCCTGGCTGGCGACCCGCGCCGACAGCGATACTGCGCAAGCGTTAGGCGGGCCAAGCTATACGGCGGATACCCTGGCGCTCGCCGAAGGCTTCTTGACCGACGGCCTGGCCAGGTTCCGCCCCTGATCCCTCCTCGTTCGACTTCGTCTCCTCGTCGGTTGCGGCACAGCGAGGAGTGGACGAAGTCCATCGACGAGCGACCCCGATCATTCCTTCAACAGCAGCCACAGCGCCAGCACCGTCATCGCCACCCCCGCCAGCACCAGCCCCGGCGGCACCGCGCCATGCAGCGCGATCTCCCACAGGATCACCCAGCTGGGCACCAGATAGGTGTAGGCCATGACCTTCGCCGCAGGCAGTCGCAGCGTCGCATATTGCAAGAGCACAAAGGTCATCGCACTCGCCGCCACGGCCACGTAGACCAGCGTCACCCAGACCACGCGAGGCAACGCCGCCCAGTCCGTCGCAACGACCGCAGGCCAGGCATAGACCGCCAGCAGCAGCGTCCCGGCCACCATCATCCCGAAGGTGAAGACCACCGCAGGCTCGCCCCGGTTCAGCTTGCGGACCAGGGGCGCATAGGCCGCATGCGCCACGCAGCCGACGAAATAGACCGCCTCGCCCCGCCCGATCTCCATCGCCATCAGCGCCTGCAGGTCAGCCCGGAAGATCACCCACAGCGCCCCCACCCCGCCCACGCACAGGGCCACCGCCATCCGCCCGGTCAGGCGCTGGCGCAGGAACACCCAGCCGAAGCCCGCAGCCATCACCGGCGTCAGCGTGAATACAGCGGCGGCCGAGACGGGAGGCGCGGTCTTCAGCCCCTCGAACATCAGCACGAAGTACGACGCCAAAAGCCCGCCCAGCACCAGATAGCGCCATGGAGCCACCCAGGCCGACCGGGGAATCCCCGTCGTCACCACCGCAGCCACGCCGACCAGCGCCCCGGCCAGCACGAAGCGCACCACCGAAAGCGCGCCGGGGTCGATGTGCGGCGCGGCCAGCACCCCAAGCGAGAACGACCCGGCGACCAGCGCCGAAAACGCCAGCATCGCCAGATGCCCGCGTGCCGGTTGGCCAAGGCCCGAAAGCGTCAGGCGCAGAACTTCCACTCCTTCGCCGCATCCTTCAGGTGGGTCAGGAAGGCCTGGACCTTCCGCGTCCGGTGCAGATCGACGTGGGTGACGATACGCAGGGGCGACTCCCATTCCGGGCGCGGTGGCAGGATCTCGACCAGCCCGGGGTCACCTTCGGCACGAAATGCCGAGATGAACCCCATCCCCGCGCCATTCCGGACGCCGTGCTCCAAAGCCAACGGCTCGGTCGCCGTATAGGCGATCTGGTCCGGCTGAACCGTCGCCCGCAGCCAGCGGTGGAACGGCGCCCGGCTTGCCTCGTTGTCGGCGCAGACAAAGCGGTGGCCGGCAAACTCGGCCTCTGACGCGGGCTTGCCGAACCGCTCGACATAGGACCGCGCCGCATAAAGCCCCGCCTTGATCCGGACCAGGGGCTGCACCACATTGTCCTGCTCTTCCGGCCCCGACCCGGCGCGGATCGCCACATGTGCCTCGCCGTAATCCAGCCGGAAGACCCGCATATCGGTCAGAAAGCGCATCTGCACATCCGGCCAGGCTTCCTGAAAGCTGACCAGGACCGGCGTCAGAAGGTCCGAAATCCCGGCGATCGAGGTCACCACAAGCTCGCCCGAGACCGTCTCGCCCTGACCCTTGATGCGGCTGACCAGATGCGCAAACTGCTCTTCCGTCGTCTGTGCCACCGCCAGCAGGTCACGGCCCGACTCGGTCGGCGTATAGCCGCGCGCGTGGCGCTGGAAGAGCTTCACCCCCAGCCGTTTCTCCAACGCGTCGATATGCCGGATCACCGTTGCGTGGTGGACGCCCAGAACCTCGGCCGCGCCTGAAACCGTGCCCAGCCGCGCCACTTGAAACGCCGTGCGGATTTCATCCCAGTTTTCCATATCGCCCTCAACCTGTGCGCCAATGCACAACAGCCGGAATCCGGTCCAGACGCAAGGGGCCCGCCCAACCCGTGCGCAAGCAAACTCCGATCCGCTCCGACCTCTCGGAACTCTTGACTTGTCCACCCGCTGTGTCGCTTTTGGGCAGCACGACCAAAGGAGTATGCTGAGTGTTTGAAAGTCGGACGATTTACGGCCACATCCGGTTCTCATTCTATGGTGTCACGGACACGCGCCTGCGTCCCGACGAGGACGGCACTGCTTTTGCGAAGCTGTACGACGAAACCCGGATGGCCCGGCGTTTTTTCCTGTTCGAGAACCTGACCCTCCCAAGCCTCGTCAACCAGACCGACCGGGATTTCAAGACCATCATCATGTCGTCCGAGGTGATGCCGGACCGGTTCAAGGAACGGCTGACGGCGATCATGAAGCCCTTGCCCGGATCGATGGTCGAGTTTTCGCCGTATCAGCGCAGCGACAAGGCCTTCGGCAAGTTCATGACTGATGCGGCGGGCTACAAAGGGCGCTCCAGCTCGGTACATTTCCGGCTGGACGACGACGATGCCGTGTCGGTGAACTACATCGCCCGTCTCCGCGCGCTCAGCGCGGGGCTTTCGCCATCGACACACATCACCTTTCCGACCGGCATTTTCCTCTTCCCCGCCGGCCCCGACGAACCGGTGGGCGTCTCGATGATCCAGCAGCGGTTCCTGACCGCGATTGGCCTCGCCACCGTGAACGGCGGGAATTTCCAGAAGAACCCGTTCCAGATGATGCACGGCAACGTCTGGACCCGCTGGCCGGTCGTCTCGGACCCCAGCTTCGCCGCCCACATCCGGACGCAGCACTTTGAAAACGACACGGTCGCCCGGCAGGACCGGATCCTCGGCGCCCTCCAGCGCGAACGCGGCAGCCGTCGCGGCAAGCGCTACGCGGCCGAGGTCGACCGGGTTCTGGCAACAAGCTTCCCCTTCCTCAATCGCGAAACGCTCGACGGCCTGATCGGGCGCTGTGCCGCCATAACAAGCATGGCCGACCTGCCGCCGGTGACCTGACCGTCGCCGAGCTAGGGTACGACGTGCGGCCTTGCACTTTCGTCCGGCCAAGGCACACTGCAGACCATGATCCTGCATGACGTCCAGGCCCGTCCCACGTCCATCAGCGGAGTGATCGCCGTAACCGCCCGCTCCGCGCGCGGATTTGCCCGCCACACCCATGACCAGTTCGGCATCGGCCTCGTCGAAGGCGGCGCGCAGACCTCGGCTTCGGGGCGGGGGCAGGTCTGGGTCAAGGCTGGCGACCTGATCACCGTGAACCCTGGCGAGGTGCATGACGGGCTGCCGATGGACGACCGGGGCAGGGCGTGGCGCATGCTCTACCTCGACCCTGAAGCGATGGCGGGCCTGACCGGGCGGCAGGAAGAGTTCGCCTTCCCGGTGCTCCGTCAGCCCGGCCTCGCGGAACGGTTCCGGCGGCTGTTCCGCGCCGTACGCGATCCCGCACAGGGCCTCGCTACCGAAGCCGAACTCGTCGTCCTCAGCGCAGCACTTGACGACCGGCCCAACCGGCCCGCACCACCGGCCGGGGTGACCCGCGCGCTTGAGGCCCTGCAGGACGATCCCGCCCGCCCGGTCTCGCTTGCCGACCTTGCGGCGATGGCCGGGCTCACGCAGTTTCATTTCCTGCGCAGTTTCGCCAAGGCGACTGGCCTCACCCCCCACGCCTTCCAGATGCAGGCCCGTCTGCACCTGGCGCGTCGGCTGATCGCATCAGGCCAGCCCCTTTCGGCAGCGGCAGCCGAGGCGGGGTTTGCCGACCAAAGCCACCTGACCCGGCTGTTCTCGCGCAGCTACGGTATGTCGCCCGGTCGCTACGGCCGCAATTTCGTTCAAGACCGGGGCAGGGCAAGCAGGGGATAAACGGGCCTTCCGCCCACGAAAGGCCCGCCCCATGTCGCTCTTCTCACCTGAGTTCCTGCTCACCTCGCTGATCGTCGTCGCCTCGCCCGGCACCGGGGCGGTCTACACCGTCGCCTCCGGCCTTTCCCGCGGCGCCAATGCCTCGGTTCTTGCGGCCTTTGCCTGCACCCTTGGCATCCTGCCCCACATGGCCGCGGCCATCACCGGGCTTGCCGCCCTCCTTCACCAAAGCGCACTTGCGTTCGAGATCGTGAAATACGCAGGCGTCGCCTATCTGCTGTGGATGGCCTGGTCCTCCTTGCGAGAAGACGGGGTCCTGCGCATCGAAGAAGCAACACCGAAGGCCGCGCGCGCCGTCCTGATCGAGGGGGTCGCGATCAACCTTCTGAACCCGAAGCTCTCAATCTTCTTCCTCGCCTTCCTGCCCCAGTTCGTCGCCACCGACGATCCCGCCCCCCTGACCGCGATGATCCTCCTCTCGCTGGTCTTCATGGCCATGACCTTCGTCATCTTCGCCCTCTACGGCCTCTTCGCCGCCCAGATGCGCGACCACGTCATCTCGCGCCCCGCCGTCCTTGCCTGGATGCGGCGTGGCTTTGCGGCGGCCTTCGTGGCCCTTGGCGCCCGGCTTGCGCTGACCGAACGCTAGCCGCCTCGCTTGACTCTGCCGTCCCGACGGCGTATCCGCCCACCCAATTCCCGGAGGCCTCTCGCTTCCGGTCCCTTGGGCAAATCCCGGGATCGCCATCCGTCAGCGCGTTGCGCCCACGGATGCGCTTCGGCTTTGCACAACGGCTCCGCCGCCCCATATCGGGGCAAACATGAAGCACGAGGTGACGCGATGTTCGAAAGCCTGTCAGAACGCCTTGGTGGCGTCTTCGACCGTCTGACCAAGGCCGGCGCGCTGACCGAGGCCGACGTGGTCACAGCACTCCGAGAGGTCCGCGTGGCGCTTCTGGAGGCCGACGTCTCCCTCCCCGTCGCCCGCGACTTCATCAAGCGCGTGACCGAAAAGGCCACTGGAGCCGCAGTCACCAAGTCGATCACCCCCGGCCAGATGGTCGTCAAGATCGTCCACGACGAACTGATCCGCGTCCTGGCGGGCGACGGCGCGCCCGAAGCGCTGAAAATCGACAACCCGCCCGCGACGATCCTGATGGTGGGCCTCCAGGGTTCGGGGAAAACCACCACCACCGCGAAGCTGGCCAAGCGGCTGAAAGAGAAGAACGGCAAGAAGGTCCTTCTGGCGTCCCTCGACACCAACCGCCCGGCCGCCATGGAGCAGCTGGCGATCCTCGGCACCCAGATCGGTGTCGACAGCCTTCCCATCGTCAAAGGCGAAACCGCCGTCCAGATCGCCAAGCGCGCCAAGACGCAGGCCAACCTCGGTGGCTATGACGTCCTCTTCCTTGACACCGCCGGACGTCTGCACATCGACGAAGTCCTGATGGACGAGGTCCAATCCGTCCGCGACATCGCCCAGCCCCGCGAAACCCTGCTGGTGGTCGATGGCCTGACCGGCCAGGACGCAGTCAACGTCGCCACCGAATTCGACGGCAAGGTCGGCATCTCCGGCGTCGTCCTCACCCGGATGGACGGCGACGGCCGCGGCGGTGCCGCCCTCTCCATGCGTGCCGTCACGGGTAAACCCATCCGCTTCGTCGGCCTCGGCGAAAAGATGGACGCGGTCGAGCCCTTCGACCCCGAACGCGTCGCCGGCCGCATCCTCGGCATGGGCGACATCGTGGCCCTGGTCGAAAAGGCGCAAGAGACGTTCGAGGCCGAACAGGCCGAACGCATGGCGAAACGCTTCGCCAAGGGCCTCTTCAACATGAACGACCTCAAGATGCAGATGGAGCAGATGCTCAAGATGGGCGGCATGCAGGGCCTGATGGGCATGATGCCGGGCATGTCGAAGCATCAGGCGCAGGCCGAAGCCGCAGGCATCAACGACAAGATGATCCACCACCAGATCGCGCTGATCAACTCGATGACCAAGAAGGAACGCGCGAACCCCGATCTCCTCGCCGCCTCCCGCAAGAAACGCATCGCCGCCGGTGCGGGCCTCGATGTCGCCGACCTCAATCGCCTTCTGAAGCAGCACAAGCAGATGGCGGACATGATGAAGAAGATGGGCAAGGGCGGCATGATGAAGAACATGATCAAGCAGTTCCTCGGCAAGGGCGGCATGCCAGACCCCTCGAAGATGTCCCCCGAACAGCTCGCCGAAGCCGCCAAAGGCATGCAGCAAGGCATGGGTGGTATGGGCGGCGGCCTTCCCCCCGGCCTCGGTGGCCTCCCCCGCGGGATCACGCTCCCCGCCGGTCTTTCGGGGCTGATGAAGAAGAAATGACCCTCGCTCTGCGCCCCGCATTGACCGGATTGCCCGTTCTGGAGACAGAGCGGCTGATCCTGCGTGCGCCGCAGCCAAGCGACTGGCCCGCCTTCCGCGACTATCGCGCATCGCCGCGTACGGCCTTTACCGGCGGCACGAAGAAAGAGCATGAAGCGGCGGAACAGTTCGCCTCGTTTTTCGGCCATTGGATCATGCGCGGCCATGGCCGCCTGATCGCCGAGGACCGCGCCACCGGCCAACCCATTGGCCACTTCGGCCCGATGCAGTGGGAAGACCACGCCGAGGTCGAACTCACCTGGTCGCTCTGGACCGCCGAGGCCGAGGGCAGGGGCCTCGCCACCGAGGCCGCAACCGCAATGTACAACTGGGCCTTCGGTCCGCTTGCTCTCACCTCCGCCCGCGCCGAGGTCCACCGCGACAACGCCGCATCGCATGCCATCGCGCGCCGCCTCGGCGGACAGGTAACCGACAACGAGCGCCCGAAATGGATGCCCGAAGGCACGGTCTACCGCTTCACCAAGGTGGCCGCATGACCTACCGGCTTACCCAGGACGCGAACGGCGGTCCGGTCCTTGAGACCGGGCGTCTCTGCCTGCGCGCGCCCAGGGCCGGGGATTTCGACGCCTACGCCACCTATTATGCCCAGGACCGCAGCCGCTTTACCGGTGGCCCGCTGGACCGGCCCACGGCCTGGCGCGCCTTCGCGGCCCAGCTTGGCCACTGGCAGCTGCGCGGTTACGGCCTCTGGACCCTGACCCTTAAGGACACCCCCGACGCCATCGGCCATGTCGGCTTCTGGAACCCGGAAGGCTGGCTGGAGCGTGAAGTCGGCTGGTCGCTTTACCCCGGACACGAAGGTAACGGCTTCGCTTTCGAGGCGGCGATGGCCGCGCGGACCTATGCTTACACGGACCTCGGCTGGGGCGCGCTGATCTCGGTGATTGCGCCGGGAAATGACCGCTCCGTCGCGCTGGCCGTCCGGATGGGGGCAACGTTCGAACGCGAATGGGTCACTCCCTCCGGCAAGCCTGCGCTGATCTACCGGCACCCGGGCCTGGAGGTGACGGCATGACGCTGACCCCCGCCGAACGCCTCTCCGCGATCCGCATCGCCAAGGTCAACCACGCCGGTGAATACGGCGCGATCCGGATCTACGCGGCGCAGATCGCGATCAGCCGCTGGTTCTGGCCCAAACTTGCCGACCGGCTGGCCGAGCTGAAAGCGCATGAGATCACCCACTGCCGCCTCTTCGCCCAAGCCCTCGCCGAACGCGGCGGACGCCCCTGCCGCGCGATGTATCTGTGGAGCACAGGCGGCTGGGTTCTTGGCGCTGCGTCAGCGCTTTTCGGCCAGAACATGGTCTGGACCTGCACCGAAGCGGTCGAGGATACCGTCCACCACCACATGACCGATCAACTGACCTTCCTGCGAAACCGCGACGCCGGCCTGCATGACCTGATCGAAAGCATCCGCGCCGAGGAAGAGGGCCACCTCTCCCTCGCCCGCCAGGAAAAGACCCGCACCACCCGGCTGACCCGCGCCTTCGAAGCCGTCATCCGCGGCAGCGTCGAAGTGGTCATCTGGCTCTCGACCTGGGGCGACTCCACCCGGATGCGCCGCGACCTGCGGGGTGCCGCATGACCTACCGGCTTGCACACGATGCCAACGGAGGCCCGGTCCTTGAGACTGAACGCTTGCGCCTGCGCCTGCCGACCCTTGCCGACATTCCGGCAAGCTACCGCTTCTGGTCCTCCGACCGCTCCATCATGATGGGCGGCCCGTGGTCGATGGAGACCCTCCAGACCGAAACCCAGGACCTACTGAACCAGTGGCAAAAGCACGGGTTCAGCCTCTTCACCGTCACCCGTCACGGCTCTGACGAAGGCATCGGCGGCATCGGCCCGTTCTTCCCCGACACCCACCCCGAACCCGAACTGGGCTGGAGCCTCTGGAACGCCGAAGACGAAGGCCATGGCCTCGCCCTCGAAGCCGCCGCCGCCGCCCGCGACTGGTTCTTCGCCACCTCGGGCTACACGACAGCCATCAGCTACACCCACCCGGACAACGTTCAGTCCCATCGGCTGTGCGAACGGCTTGGAGCGACGGTCGACCCCGACGCCGCCTGTCCCTACCCGCCACCCACCCTCACCTACCGCCATTTCGCCGGGGGTGCCGCATGACACCGCCCACCCTCCACACCGAACGCCTCACCCTCCGCGCCCCGGTACTGGCCGACTTCCCCGCCTACGCCGCGCTCATGGCCTCGCCCCGATCGGCGGGTATGGGCGGGCCTTACGACGAGTGGCAGGCCTGGGGCATGTTCTGCCACGAGATCGCCTGCTGGCAGCTCTTCGGCCACGGCGGCATGACCGTCCTCCGCCGCGACACGGGTGAAGCTGTCGGCCTCGTCGGCCTGAACGCAGGTCCGCTCTACCCCGAGACTGAGCTTGGCTGGCAACTCAGCGAGGGCCACGAAGGCCAGGGCTACGCCACCGAAGCGGCCCGCGCGCTCCTCGACTGGGCCTTCGCCAACCTGCCGGTTCAAAGCATCGTCAGCTACACCGGCCCCGACAACCTCGCCTCGCAAGCCGTCGCAAAACGCCTCGGCGCAGTGATCGACCCCGCCGCGCCTGTGCAGGACGAAGGCGACATCGTCTGGCGCCACCACCGGAGGTCCGCATGATCGCCCCGACCCTCCAAACCGAACGCCTGACCCTGCGGATGCCAGAGCTTGCCGACTTCGAGCATCACGCGGCCTTCTTCGCCTCTGACCGCTCGATCCACGAAGGCGGCCCGCTCGACCGCCTCGCCGCCTGGAGGTTCTGGGCTGCCGACGTCGCGCTCTGGGTGCTCAAGGGCTACGGTCCCTTCGGCGTCGACGACCGCGCGACCGGCGCCTATCTGGGCGAGGTCGGCATCTACCACGGCGACGACTATCCCGCCCCGGAACTTGGCTGGTTCGTCGTCCCCGAGGCCGAAGGCAAAGGCATCGCCCTCGAAGCCGCCCGCGCCGTGCTCGACTGGGCCAAAGCCAGCTTCGACTGGCCCCACATCACCAACATCATCGAACCCGCCAACACCCGCTCCATCGCCCTTGGCCTCCGCCTTGGCGGCGTGATCGACCTCACGCTTCCCGGCATCGACCCCGGCGACGTGGTGATCCGGCACGACCTGAGGAGGGTAGCATGACCTACGCAATGCCCCTCCCGATCCCGGTCCTGACCACCGAACGCCTCACCTTGCGCGAACCGCGCGAGGCGGACTTCGCCACGATGCTCGTCTTCAACGATAGCCCCCGCTCCGAATTCGTCGGCGGAGGCATTGACCGCAAGTGGGTCTGGCGCTCGCATCTGTCGAACATCGGCCACTGGGCGCTGCGCGGCTACGGGTTCTACTCGGTCGACACCAAGGCGGGCGAATTCATCGGCCGGGTCGGCGTCATCTACCACGACGGCTGGGATGAACCCGAGCTTGCCTGGCACCTCTACGACGGGTTCGAGGGCAAGGGATACGCCTATGAAGCCGCCCTTGCCGCCCGCGCCGACTATCACGCGAGGATCACCCCGAACCCGCCGATCAGTTACATCGATGTGGCCAACACCCGGTCCGAGACCCTGGCCCTACGCCTGGGCGCAACGCTTGAACGGACGCTGAACGACGACAAGGGCCACGACCACGTCTACCGCCACCCCAAGCCGGAGGTGCGCGGATGACCAAGGGTAACATCCCGACGCTTACCACAGCGCGCCTCACCCTGCGCGGCCCCAAGGACAGCGACGCTGGCCCGCTCGGCGTGTTCCTCGCCAGCGACCGCGCGCAATGGATCGGCGGGCCCTGGCCTGCCAGCGACGCAGCGGATTGGCTGGCCTATACCGTCGAGCAATGGGCTGAAAACGGGCGCGGCACCTGGATCGTCGCACTTCGCGATGGTGACACCCCCATCGGTCGCGTCGGCTTTCTTGATCACGACGGCTGGCACGAACCCGAGCTCGCCTGGTTCCTCTTCGAAGGCTTCGACGGTCACGGCTACGCGCATGAGGCCGCCCTCGCCGCCCGCACCTATGCAACCGAAACCCTGAACCTGCCGCCTGTCTTCAGCTTCATCGAACAGGTGAACCAGCGCTCCAAGGCCCTGGCCGAACGGTTGGGCGCGACGCCTGAACGCGATGTCCAGTTCAAAGGCATCACCCTGACCGTCTACCGCCACCCTGACCCGGAGGCGCTGAAATGACAGCGTGTTTCTCAAAGGTCCGCTCCTCGCTCGCTTCGCGTCGCTCCTCGCTTGGCGCGCGTCCTGCGAAGAGCGTCGCGAAGCAAGCGATGAGCCGTTGTGGGGAGGTGCTGACATGACCCCACACGAACGCCCCATCCCGGGGCCCGCTGCCGATTTCGGCGCGACCCTCGCTGCACAGTTGCCGGTGATCGAGACCACCCGCCTCCGCCTCCGCGCCCCAATGCTCACGGACTTCGACGCCTGGGCCGAAGTCCTCTGCGGCCCCGCAAGCCCGCATCTCGGCGGCCCTTTCGACCGCGATGATGCCTTCACCGAATTCGCCGCCTGCTGCGGCACCTGGCTTCTGCGCGGCCACGGGCCCTGGACGGTCGAACGGAACACAGATGGCGAAATCCTGGGCTTTGTCCTCATCGGCTTCGAGCCCGGCGATCAGGAGCCGGAGCTTGGCTACCTCTTCCGCCCAACGGCGGAGGGCCGGGGCTACGCCACCGAAGCGGCGACCGCCGCCCGTAACCATGCCTTCGCGACCCTCGGTCTGGATCGCCTCGTCAGCTACATCGCACCCGGGAACGCGCCCTCGATCAGGGTCGCGGAACGTCTTGGCGCAGTGCGCGAGGGCGAAGTCGACGGCGCGCAGGTCTGGGTTCACCGCCCTGCCGCACGCCCGGCAACGCAAGGAAGACGGAACGAAGACGCGATGAAGACGTCGAAAAGGGGGGACTGATGGACACCGCAACCCAGGCTGCCGAACTTCTGAAAGACCATCGCGCCTCGATCGACCGGCTCGATGCGATCCTCGTCTACACCCTTGCTGAACGCTTCAAGCAGACCAAGGCCGTCGGGCGGCTGAAGGCAGAACATGGCCTTCCGCCCTCCGACCCCGACCGCGAGGCGCGCCAGATGGCGCGGCTCCACCAACTGGCGACCGAGGCCGATCTCGACCCCGACCTCGCCAAGAAATTCCTGACCTTCATCATCAGTGAAGTCATTAGGCATCACGAGAAACTGCAGAAATAACAACCCCGTAGGGTGCGCATTCATGGCGCACCTCTTATCAAAACCCGAAGGAGACTACCAAATGGCTATGAAAATCCGGCTCGCACGTGGCGGTTCCAAGAAGCGCCCGTTCTACTCGATCGTCGCATCCGACTCGCGCATGCCGCGCGACGGCCGCTTCATCGAGAAGCTCGGCACCTACAACCCGCTTCTGGCGAAGGACGACGAAAAGCGCGTCGTCATGAACCTGGAGCGCGTGAACCACTGGCTCAGCCAAGGCGCGCAACCCACCGATCGTGTGGCCCGCTTCCTCGAAGCCGCCGGCGCCCGCCCGAAGACCGCCCGCAGCAACCCCAAGACCGGCACCCCCGGCAAGGCAATGGCCGAGCGCGCCGCCAAGAAGGCCGCCCGCGCCGAGGCTCCGGCCGAAGCGGAATAAGTCCGTCCGGGCATGATCCCCGGCCTCGGCCTGCTGCGCCGCGCCCTGACGCTTGCCCTTTGCGGGGCGGCGTTCTGGGCGGGGCTGCAGTTTGCCCAGATGAATCAGGTAGATGCCTGCCTCGATGCCGGGGGCCGGTGGAGCGACCGCGGCTACTGCGAAGGGGGACCGCCATGACCAGCGACCTGATCTGCATCGGCGCCATCGCCGGGGCCTTCGGCGTGTCGGGCGAAGTGCGGCTAAAGTCCTTTTGTTCCGAACCTTCGGACATCGTCGCCTATGGCCCGCTTCTGTCGGAAGACGGCCAGCGGCGCTTTGAAATCACCCTGACCCGCCCCGTCGCGGGCGGTCTTGGCGCGCGCATCAAGGGCGTGACCAGCAAGGAAGCTGCCGACGCCTTGCGCGGCACCAGTCTCTTCGTTGCCCGCGACAAGCTGCCCAAACTCCCCGACGACGAGTTCTACCATGCCGACCTGATTGGCCTTGCGGCCTATGACACCGGGGGCGAGCTCCTGGGCAAAGTCGTGGCAATCCACAACCACGGCGCTGGGGATATCATCGAAATATCCTCACTTCGTCACAAATCGGCCCTTCTGTTACCCTTTACCTTGGCCGTTGTACCCAATGTCGACCTCGCCGCTGGCCGACTGATCGTAGACCCGCCCGAAGAGACCGAGTGACCCTCGCAAGCTCATCGGGACCGAACCAAAGGGGGACAGGCATGTTGACCCGCATGCGCCTTTTGAAGGGCGCCACTGCTCTGCTTTACATCGGCCCGCTCTTTGCCGGCCTCTGTGGACTGGGAGTAGGCCTGGTCGCGCCTTTCGTGGCGATCTTCATTGTCTGGCTCATGGTGCTTCGGCCCGAACAATGGCCCGTCACGCCGGACGAATGGCTTACGGGCCAGGCCTGGCTGGCCGCTCTCACCCAGGTCCTGTCTCAGCTGTTGCTGGTGCTCGTGCTCTTCGGCATCGGTCGCGGGCTTGGCGGCATTTCCGGGTTCGACTTCGCCATCAACCCGATTGTCCCGCTTACCATCTCGTTCCTTGCCATCCCGACCTGCCGGATGCTCTGGGACGCCCGGGAAGCCGCCGATCAGGGGTACTTCCTGGATGAAGAGGCCGAGGAAGCCCATGCCCTTCTCGCCACCGCCGATGCCGGCCAGGCCATCGTGCCCGTCCTGAACCTTCCCGACAACGCGACCGATGTTCAGGTGGCCGATGCGCTTGCCAAGGGTCTGGACAGCCCCAACGTCGAGCTTCGGCTCCGCGCACTCGATGCCGCTCTGACGAAGCCCGACCGCAGTCACGCCGCGCTCCGCCGCGGGCTGGTTCTCTGGGCCAGCGAACCCGAAGTCGTAGCGCCGGGCCATGTCCCGAACGCCATGTCGCTGGCTCATTCGATCGCCGGCAACAACCCCGATCTCCTGCGGCTCTACGTCCCCCGTGCACTCGCGCTGATCTCGGCCTTCCCGGAACGCGCAGCGGGTTTCCCCACGCTCGAACAGTTGCGCGCCTCGGCCGCATCCCTTGCCACAAGCGGATCGGACCTGCCCAGGCATCTCATGGAAGACCTGCGCGAAGGGCTCCTGGCGCTTGCCCAGGCGGTGGACGCCGCCCGCGCCAAGGCCGAGCCGCAGCCCGAGGCCGCTCCGATCCACGACGTCGCGCCGGGAATCGCAGTCAGCAGGGCCTGAACCGGCCTTTCCTGCCGCGGGCTTTCGCGCTAAGCCCGCGGAATGTCCGACGCTACACCCCGGCCGAAAAGCCCCCCCAAAAGCCACGGGCGCCTCTCGATGCGCGCCAGCCTGAAGCCCCGCGACCTGATGGAGGAACCGCGGGTCGTTAAGGGCGCCTGGACGGCCAAAGTCATCACCCTCTTCCCCGAGGCCTTTCCCGGCACACTCGGCCTTTCCCTCACCGGCAAGGCGCTCGACTTCGGGCTCTGGCAGCTGGAAGCCATCGACCTCCGCCCCTTCGGCGAGGGCAAGCACCGCAACGTCGACGACACCCCAGCAGGCGGCGGCGCGGGCATGGTCCTGCGCCCCGACGTGGTCGATTCAGCCCTCCGCCACGCCCGCGAAGGCACGCCCGTCGACCGCGCCCGCTGGCCCGTCATCTACCTCTCCCCGCGCGGGAAACCCTTCGACCAGGCCACAGCACGCCGCTTTGCCTCGGGCGACGGCATCACGCTACTCTGCGGCCGTTTCGAAGGCGTCGACCAGCGCGTCCTTGATCACCACCAGATCGAAGAGATCAGCCTTGGCGACTTCGTCCTGACCGGAGGCGAGATCGCCGCCCAGGCGATGCTGGATGCCACCGTTCGCCTCCTCCCCGGCGTCCTCGGCAACGCCGCCTCGACCGAAGAGGAAAGCTTCTCCGACGGCCTCCTCGAACACCCCCAATACACCCGCCCCGCCGTGTGGGAGGGTCAGGAGATCCCCGCCATCCTCCAGTCCGGCAACCACGCCGAGATCGCCAGATGGCGCCGCGCCGAGGCTGAAGCCCTGACCCGCACCAGAAGGCCGGACCTGTGGGAAAAGCGCAGGACGTAGCTGCCTCGGAAAGTCTTCAGTCGCCGCAAGCGTAGGTCTGCCGATGGCTCCTTGCCACCTTGCAGAACTCTCCGAGACGCTGACACGGGGCGCCTCCCTCCCCCTCGTGGGGAGGGCCGGGGTGGGGGGCTCCCGACAAATGGAGAAAGCGCCCCCCGCAACCCTTGACCCATCCCCCACATCCGCCTATACGCGCCCGGTCCGGGGCGTCAGCCCATCGGACCCGATTCCCTTTGCCTGCCCGCCTTCTTCCGCGGGGTCATCGCGAAGGGGCGGCCATCAGAAAAGCAGGCGCCACCTGCGGCGGGCTTCTTGCCTTGGCAAGAGGGACCCGGACGAAGACCGGAAGCTCTGGCGCGGCATCACCTCTGCGGGAACCACCGCAGGCAAACTGGAGTGACCGCGCATGAACCTCATCGCGCAGATCGAGGCGGAGCAGATCGCCGCTCTCGGCAAGACCATCCCGGACTTCAAGGCCGGCGACACCATCCGTGTCGGCTACAAGGTGACCGAAGGCACCCGCAGCCGTGTGCAGGCCTACGAAGGCGTCTGCATCGGCCGCAAAGGGGGCGCCACCATCGCCGCCTCGTTCACCGTCCGCAAAATCTCGTTCGGCGAAGGCGTCGAGCGCGTCTTCCCGCTCTACTCGACCAACATCGACACGATCGAGGTGGTCCGCCGCGGCAAGGTCCGCCGCGCCAAGCTTTACTACCTGCGCGCGCGCCGCGGCAAATCCGCCCGGATCGCCGAAGTCGCAAACTACAAAGAAAAGTCTGAGTAAGGAGCGGGACGATGAAAACCGAAATTCACCCCGATTACCACACCATCACCGTCAAGATGACGGATGGCTCCACCTACACGACCCGCTCGACCTGGGGCAAGGAAGGCGACACCCTGTCGCTCGACATCGACCCCCTGGCGCATCCGGCGTGGACTGGCCAGCAGGCCAAACTCCTCGACACCGGCGGCCGCGTGTCGAAGTTCAAGAACAAGTACGCCGGCCTCGGGTTCTGAACCCACTCAGCCGTGTCAAAGAAGACGCCGCCCCTCACCCGGGCGGCGTTTTTCTTTCGGCAACGTTAAAATCCACCCCCCTCACGCGTCGTCCTTATGCAGGCAGTTGGCCCTGCATCACCATCGGAGGATGCGATGAAGACCCCCTTGATCCTGACCGCAGCGGCAGTCTGCCTTGCGGTCTCGGCCCCCGCCAGAGGCGAGACGGCGGATGCCGCCGCTCTCTCCGCCTTGCAGGGCACCTACGAAAGCGCCGGTGCCGAAGCGTGGTACGGCGGCTACGGCACCCGTGAGTTCGTCTTTGCGAACGGCACCTGGAGCCTCACGTTCATCCATGCGCTCGACCCCGACATGACACTGCGCACCTTTCAGTTCCGGACCGGCGGGACATACAAGGTGGGGGCAGCGTCAGAGGCGGTCCCCGGCGCCTTCCGCACCCAGTTCAACGAAGACTGGAAACATCTCACGCTGCTCACCCCCGATGCGGGCCTGGCAGAGGCCCTCGGCATGGGTGACTGCAGCCTGACCGTGAATCTCGAAGCCGACATCTCGGCCACCGGCTGTGCTGCCTGGCGTCCGGTTGCCGTCTGCGGCGTCGATCACGATCTCTTCGCGCTGGACGAGACGGGCTTGCGTTTCGGCGTCCGCCCGCAGGACAATGACATGTGCACCGAAGACAAGACGCCGACCGCCCTCTTGCCCGCCGTCGTCAAACGCCAACCCATCGAGGTGACCCCATGAAGTACATGATCATGAACTACATCCCGCCCCAGGACATGACCGCCCCCGACGAAGCGCGCTGGGCGGCCGAGTACGCGCTTTATGGCGCCTATACCAAGGCGCTGATCGACGCCGGGGTGATGGTGGGCGGCAACGGGCTGCACCCGTCCAGCACCGCCACGACCCTGCGGCTGCAGGACGGCAAGCGCCAGGTCCAGGACGGCCCCTACGCAGCCACCAAGGACCAGCTTGGCGGCTTCTACATCATCGAGGTGCCCGATCTGGACACCGCGCTGCACTGGGCTGCACTGAACCCCGCCGCGTCGACGGGTGCGGTCGAGGTGCGCCCGGTCGCCGTCTGAAACGATGCGGCCTGACCCCGACAGCCCCGTTGCGGGTCAGGTCGCCCGGGCAGCGCGCGACAGCTACGGGCGCATCGTCGCCTGGCTGGCGCGCCGGTTCGGCAATCTGGCGGATGCCGAGGATGCCATGTCCGCCGCGCTTGAATCCGCGCTGGTGACCTGGCCGCAGACGGGGGTTCCGCGCAGCCCCGAGGCCTGGCTGCTGACCACAGCCCGCCGCCGGATGCTCGACCGCCTAAGGCGCGACCAGACCATCTCGGCCAGCGCCGAAATGATCGCGCATCTGGACGCCGACCGCCTGGACACCACCGCCATGACCTTGCCCGACCACCGCCTGTCGCTGCTGCTGGCCTGCGCCCATCCGGCAATCGACCAGGGCCTGCGCGCGCCCCTGTGCTGCAGACCGTGCTCGGGATCGACGCCCGCCGGATCGCGTCGGCGTTCCTGATCCCACCTGGCACCATGGCGGTCCGCCTCTCACGCGCCAAGGCGAAGATCGCGGCGGCGCGCGTGCCCTTCACCGACCCCGAACCACAGGACCTTCCCGATCGGATCGGCGATGTACTGGACGCCGTCTACGCCGCCTATACGCTCGGGCAGGATCGCCCGACAGGCGACACCTCACTCCCCGATGACCTCGCGACCGAGGCCTTATGGCTCATCAGCCTGATCTGCCGCCTCGCCCCCGCCTCCGACGAAGCGCACGGCCTCTTCGCCCTCATCCTCTACGGCCTGGCCCGCCGCTCGGCACGCCTCGACGGGCAGGGCCAATATGTGCCGCTTGACCGGCAGGACCCGCAGCTCTGGGACGCAGCCCTTCTGACTGACGCCGATCTCGCGCTCCGCAACGCCCGGCGCAGCGGACGGATCGGCCGCTTCCATCTTGAGGCCGCGATCGGATCTCTCCACGTCGAAGGCATAAGGCACGGAAAGACCGATTGGGACCGAATCCTCATGCTCTACCGCGGGCTGGAGGCCATGGTCCCGACGCTGGGCGTCACCTGCGGCCGGATCGCGGCGCTTGCCGAGGTGCAGGGGGCCGGGGCCGGCCTACAGGCGCTCAATGCCCTGACCGACCCGCGTCTGCCCAGCTATCAGCCCGCCTGGGCGCTGAGGGGACACCTTCTTGCAGGTCTGGGGCGGAAATCAGAAAGCTCCGCCGCCTATCTCTCAGCGGCGGCCCTGACCGAAGATCCAGCTTTGCGGGCATGGCTCCGCGCCAAAGCCGGACCCTGACCGCCTTCGAGCCGTCTTGCACTGCGCAGCGTCACCAAGCTATGAGCGGACGCGGCTTGGGCAAAGGATGTATCGTGGCGCGGATCATCGTCGTCGGCAATGAAAAGGGCGGCTCGGGCAAGTCCACCACCTGCATGCATGTCGCAACCGCGCTTGCCCGGCTTGGCCAGAAGGTCGGCGCGCTTGACCTGGACCTGCGCCAGAAATCCTTCGGCCGCTATATCGAAAACCGCCGCGCCTATCTTGCCCAGGCCGGTCTCAACCTTCCCACCCCCGATTACCGCGACCTTCCCGAAGTCGACCCCACTGCCCAGGGCGAGAACCTGCAGGACCAGCGCCTCACGCGGGTGATCGAGGCGATGGACAAGGAGATGGACTACATCGTCATCGACTGCCCCGGCAGCCACACCCGCCTCAGCCAGGTCGCCCATACCCTCGCCGATACCCTGATCACGCCCCTCAACGACAGCTTCATCGACTTCGACCTTCTGGCCCGCGTCGATCCGGTCACCGGCCGCATCAAGGGCCCTTCGATCTATTCCGAAATGGTCTGGGGCGCGCGGCAGATGCGGGCACAGGCCGGGCTGCTGCCGATTGACTGGATCGTGGTCCGGAACCGCCTTGGCGCGCAGGCGATGCACAACAAGAAAAAGGTCGGCGCTGCGCTGGAAGAGCTTTCCCAGCGCATCGGGTTCCGGGTTCAGAACGGCTTTTCCGAACGGGTGATCTTCCGCGAGCTCTTCCCCCGCGGTCTCACCCTTCTCGACCTCAAGGATACCGGCGTCGATCAGTTGAACCTGTCGAACATCGCGGCCCGACAGGAACTGCGTGACCTGATGTCAGGTCTCAGGCTTCCGTCTCTTCAGATCGGCTTTTGAACACCGGCCCGCCCAGGCCCACGTGGTTCACGATTCG
>NZ_JBOFBI010000077.1:0-34027 GCF_051645465.1 Tabrizicola sp.
ACCAATACTGCGGCAGCGTCAGCACATGCCGCGCCCTGGCAAACTCCAAAGGAAACGCCCCCGCCAGCCCGAAAAGCTGCGCCCCAAGGTTCAGCCCCAGGGGCCACCGAGGCGACCCCGTCTCGGCAAACCCCGGCCGCACGACCGCATAAGCCTCGGCCACAACCGAAGGCCCGTCATGCTCATAGTCCAGAAGTGGCAACACCGGCTCGCCCGCCGCATCCACCAGCACCGCCGCCGCCCCATGCGTGGTGACCGACACCGCGTCCACTCCACCCCGCGCCGCATCGCTTAGACCCAGCAGAATGAACTCCCACAGCTCCGCCAGATCGTGATGCGGATAAGGCCCGTCCCGCAGCACCGCGTTCGGCACCCGCGCCACCACCTCCTCCGCCCCCGAAGCCAGATCGACCGCCAGCACCTTGGCATTGGTCTTGCCGATGTCGATAACCGCAACCCGCCGCAAACCCGCGCCCTCCCAGACCCCGGACCTCAGTCTATGCGACGAAATCCCAGCCCGGAAGCACCTGCTGCTTTGCCCGATAAGATGGTGACCCCGGCAGGACTTGAACCTGCAACCTTCCCCTTAGGAGGGGGACGCTCTATCCGTTGAGCTACGAGGCCACAGCCACCTAATGCTCTGAAACGCGCCGCAATTCAACTGCTGCAAAAGAAAAGGGGGAGCATGTTTTGGCCCACTACTCCCCCTCTGGTCCGTCGCATCCAAGTTGAGAGCTTGTCGGATGCGCAGGATATGGCCAGCACTCGTGGCTGTTAGCGCTAGCAGTAGCAGACGAATGCGGCTTGGACAAGTCCCGGCTTTGGCGGTAACTAGAACCATCGGAAGCCCGCGCCGGAACATGCCCTTGACCAAACCCACGCCCGACCCGCGCCACACCCTCACGCTCCGCGACGTCTCCGAAGCCTCCGGCGTCAGCGAGATGACCGTCAGCCGGGTGCTCCGGAACCGCGGCGACGTCTCGGCCCCCACCCGCGAACGCGTATTGGAGGCCGCCCGCACCCTCGGCTACGTCCCGAACAAGATCGCAGGCGCCCTGGCGTCCCAGCGCGTCAACCTCGTCGGCGTCGTCATCCCCTCGCTGTCCAACATGGTCTTCCCCGAGGTCATGACCGGCATTTCCGACGTGCTCGACGGCACCGGCCTCCAACCCGTCGTCGGCGTCACCAACTACCTCCCCGACCGGGAAGAGGCGGTGATCTACGAAATGCTGTCGTGGCGCCCCTCGGGCATGATCATCGCGGGCATAGAACACACCCCCGCCGCCCGCGCCATGCTAGGCCGCGCGGGCATCCCCATCGTCGAGATCATGGACATCGACGGCGACCCCATCGACCATGCCGTCGGCATCTCCCACCGCCGCGCCGGCCGCCAGATGGCCGAAGCGATCATCGCCGCCGGCTACCGCCGCATCGCCTTCCTCGGCACGCAGATGCCGAACGACTTCCGCGCCAAGAAACGGCTTGAGGGGTTTGAAGAGGCCCTGGGCAAGGCCGGGCTGTCGCTCGTCGACCGCGAGTACTATTCGGGAGGCTCCGCGCTCCTGAAAGGCCGCGAAATGACCGCCGCCGTCCTTGGCCGCACCCCAGACGTCGATTTCCTCTACTATTCCAACGACATGATCGGCGCAGGTGGCCTCCTCTACTGTCTCGCCCAGGGCCTCGACGTCCCCGGCCGCATCGGCCTCGCGGGCTTCAACGGGGTCGAGCTTCTGGACGGCCTCCCCCGTAAACTCGCCACGATGGACGCCTGCCGACTGGAGATCGGCCGGAAAGCCGCCGAGATCATCGCAGGCAAGGCGATGCCCGGCGAGAAGGTCGAGCTGTTCCCGACGCTGCAAAGGGGCGATACGATTAGGGCGTAAGTGGGGACGGGGCACCATGGCGAATGGACGTGTGGCTTACCAACTGATCGTCACCGCTTGCGTGTTCCTTCTTGCGCCGGTCGCCGCCGCTCAGCAGGTCGATCAGGCCTTCGTCGCGCGCATGGGCGACTTGCCGGAGACTCTGCGCATCGAGGCAGCTTTGGCCGATGCCTTGGAGACCAACGACGAAGAGAAGCTGCAGGCGCTTGCGCGCAGTATCAGCGAGGAGGACCGCGCTGCCATCGCCCGATTTCTCACGGTTGCAACAGAGGCAGCGAGCAACCCTGACAAAATCGGCGAGGACACCGAAGCCTCGAAGATCGCCCTCTTGTTGGGTCCATGCCACTACGCAGGCTTGACGATACGGGTGATCACGCTGCGCCTGAGCGAAGGTTCTCTGAAATCCAGCAGAAGCGACGGCGTGTTCCGAATATCGCCGGGAGACCTTGACGACTTGTTCGCGGAGAACGCCGTCCGCTGCGAGACAATCAAGGGCCTAGCGCGCTCGATCCGCAGGATCGGTTCGGCTTGCGCCATGGACGGAACCTGCGGCGGCCAAGACTAGAACTCTCAGCGAGTCGTAGGGCGGGTGCCAACCCACCGTTTCTCCGCCACCCCGCCAACAGATAGTGAGTAGGGTGTGCATTCATTGCGCACCACTTTCAGTCAGCGCTGACCAGTCAGCCCGGCTGGGTAAGTCATCGCGACAGGAATGCCGCTATTCGGTTATCCCGCACTACCAGCCAAAAAACCGAACGACACGACGTTCAATCATGTTCTCCGTCATGACGGCGACTTGACCGGCGCGCGAACATTTCAGGTTTTTTCGCTGCAACGGTGTAGGTCGCTACGGTAACTGCTGCCGCGGCTATCAGTACGGCGTGTCCAAGGACGCTGACCGCAAGCACTGTATAGCTTCCAAGCGCAATCGAGAAAGCCACTGCCCACATCAGCCCCAGTATCTGCAGCACATAATGCCGCGTGGCGACATCGGAGATATGTCGAAGTGGGTTCACTTCATGATTGAACACGAAGTTCCAAACACGAGTCACAAGACTTCTCATATGGAAGTTGCCACTGATCCAGCTTTCTTTTGATTATGGCTTGCGACCGTTTGCCGATCAGTCTTCTGCCGAGCGGTAGACAGTATCTTTTGCCATGCTGAAGAACTAGCGCGGAATGGCCCGTCGTCAATGCGCAACGATCAGTCAGCGCGTCGTAGGGTGGGGTTCCACCACACCAAGCGAGCCGTGGGGTGGGTGCCAACCCACCGTTTCTCCGCCACCCCGCCAACAGAGGCCCCCCCCGCGCGAGGGTGACCCGCGCTACACCCCCAACCCTTAACGAAACCTTACCCGCGAAGATAAATTATCCAACAAAATCAATACGCCTCAACTTGACCCACCGTGGGACACGCCCCATTCCCCCCAGACAATCCCCGCCCGCCGCTGCATCTCCGGCACGCCTTTCGGGTGGCCCAGGAACCCCTCGATCGGCATCAGTTCCCACCCCTGTCCCTCATCCCCGAACCGGATGGCAGCGACCTCTTCCAGGGTCACCCACCCACCGAAGAAGACGGAGTTCTTTGCGGCCTCCATCATCGAAGGAAACACCCGCCGCCAGACCAGCCGGGTCGCGGGCAGGGTCAGCCCGAACTCTTCCTCCAGCTCTCTCAGAAGACAGTCCTCGGGGCTCTCCGCCCCCTCCCGCCCACCTCCGGGCAGGTCCCAGAGCCCCGCCCAGCGGAGCCCTGGCTTTTCATCCCGAAGGCAGGTCAGGACCGAAGACCCGCAGAAGAACGCGGCTTTGGCCCCGACGAAGTCCACCTTAAGGGCTGTCGTTGATGTCGCGGTCCCAGATCTTCACCTGTCCGTCGCGGACCCCCACGAAGCGGCGCAGGGCCAGCCAGGCCACGACCGAGACTATGGCGAAGATCAGGATCAGCGCCGGTAGCCCGGCCGGTATGCCAAACCAGACCAGAGCGCCCGTAACGACGGCTCCGATCGCGAAGCCAAGGAAGATAAAGCCCGGCACCACGACCTCAAGCACCCCAAGCGCGAAGCCAAGGATGACCCAGGCCCACCAGGCTCCGGCAAACTCTTGCAGCATCTCACACCCGTCCTTTCAGCATTTTGAACGCATCCCCGAAGGCATCCAGCGCGTTGGCTGGAATGAGGATCGTCTGCTTACCCTGCCCGACGGCCACCGCCTGCAAGGCTTCCACCTGCTTCAAGGCCACCTGGAACTGTGCGGCCTCAAGCCCGTTCTCCTTGATCGCCCCGGCAATCACGCCGGTCGCATAAGCCTCGGCGTCTGCCGTCACGCGGCGCGCTTTGGCGGCCTGCTCGGCAGCATAAAGATCGGCGTCGGCGGCAAGCTCGACCGACCGCTTCTTGCCCTCGGCTTCCATGACCTGCGCGCGGCGGGCCCGTTCGGCGTTCAGCTGCTGCATCATCGCCGCACGGGTCGCTTCATCCAGGTTCACATCCAGGATTTCCGCCCTGGTCACCTCGACACCCCAGTCGTCGACCATGGCCGACACCTGCTCACGCACGCGGTCGATCAGCTGTGCCCGGTTCGACTGAACCTGGTCCAGTTCCAGCTTACCGATCTCGGACCGGACGATACCGGCCACCGTGGTGGCAATAGCGCCGTCCACGTCGCGGATCCGGTACACGGTCTTTTCCGGCTCGGTCACCCGATAGAAGACGCTTGTCTCGACCTTGACCAGCGCGTTGTCGGCCGTGATGGCATCCTGGGTCGCATTCGGCAGCTGACGTTCCAGCACCGAAACCTTGTGCGCGATCCGGTCCAGGAACGGCACCACGAAGTTCAAGCCCGGCCCAAGCACCGACCGAAGCTGCCCGAACCGTTCCACCACATGCTTCTCGCTCTGTGGCACGACCCGCACGCCAAGGAAGATACAGAAGATAATGAAGACGGCGATGGCCAGATAGACAAGCGGCCAGCCAACAAATTGATCCCAGTTCACGATAACTCCCCTATATCACTTCTGCGCGATCTGCGCTGGGAGATATGTGACCCCTCGCGCCCCGCAACGCAAGACCCTGCCACCGACTTCCCCCGGTGCCCGGAAGCGGATAGGGTCGCGGCGCAAAAGACCCTACGGAGCCGATCATGACCCAGCGCCTGCATCTCGTCTTCGGTGGCGAGTTGGTGGACCCCCAGACCAACGTCTTCCGCGATGTCTCGCAGATTCATATCGTGGGCATGTTCCCCAACTACGAAAGCGCCTTCAGGGCCTGGAAGGCCGAGGCGCAGCGCACGGTCGACAATGCCCACATGCGGTACTTCATCGCCCATATCCACAGGCTGCGCGACGAGGCGAAGCCGGGCTCTGCAACCGAGGAGCTCGGGCACTGATCCATGGCCGCCTCGCTCGGTCTCACGCTATACAATCTGGGCCAGCGGCGTGAACAGGCCGAGGGCACGGACAGGCCAGCTCGCCCGACCGGGCGGCTGGTCTGGCTGCATGCGCCGGGCGAAGGCCTGGTCAGTCCGATGCTGGCGCTTGCCCGGCGGCTGATCGAGGAGGACGGCGTGCCCGTCCTTCTGACATCGCCGGTCCCGGTTGCCACGCGCCCCGGCATGCTGGTTCAGCCACCGCCCACCGACACCCCAACCGAGGCGCGGGCCTTCCTTGACCATTGGCGGCCCGAGATTGCAGTCTTCGCGGGCGGTCAGCTTCGGCCGGCAGTGATACACGAAGCAGGTGAGCGCGCGATTCCCATGCTGGTCGTGAACGGCAAGGCCCCGGCGTTTCTGCGTGAACGCGATGGCTGGTATCCGGGTCTGATGCGGTCGGCTTTGGCCCGTTTCCGTGCGGTTCTGGCGGTTGACGAGGCAGCCGGCCGGGCCTTCCGCAAAGGCGGTGCCGCGCTCTCGGCAGTCGCGGTGACCGGGCGCATGGAAGAGGACAGCGCCGTCCTGCCCTGCGTCGAAGCCGAGCGGGCGGCGCTGGCGAAACTCCTGGCCACCCGGCCCGTTTGGTTTGCGGCAGGCGTGCCTGACGGGGAGGAAGCGGCCGTCCTCCAGGCCCATCGCATGGCCCAGCAGCATTCGCACCGTCTGCTTCTGATCCTGATGCCCGAGGACCCCGCGCGCGCCGCGCCTCTCGCCCGGCAGCTGGAAGATGTCGACGGCTGGACCGTCGCGCAGCGGGCGCTCGAGGAGGAACCCGATCCCGAAGTTGCGGTCTTCATCGCCGACAATCCGGACGAATACGGGCTCTGGTACCGCCTGGCTCCGGTGACTTTTCTGGGCGGCAGCCTGTCGGGCAAAGGCCCGGTCCGTCACCCGATGGAAGCGGCGGCGCTTGGGTCGGCAATCCTGCATGGCCCCCGCACGGGTCAGCTCGGCCCGGTCTTCGGGCGCCTTGGTGCCGCGTGGGCGACGCGGGCCGTCGCCTCTGCCACCGATCTCGGCGAAGCCCTGGGCGATGTCATCTCGCCCGACCGGGCGGCGCGGCTGGCGCAGGCGGCCTGGGCGGTCGCAAGCGAGGGTGCCGAAGTGACCGGAACGGCCCTGAACCACATCCGCGCCATCATGGACGGCGAGGCCTGATGCGCACGCCCGGCTTCTGGTTCAACCCGCCGGGCCGGCCCGGGCTGGCGGCGCGGCTTCTTGCCCCGTTCGGCTGGCTCTATGCTGCTGGTACCGCGCGGCGGCTGCGGCAGCCGGGTTATGTGCCACGGGTGCCGGTGATCTGCGTCGGCAACCTGACCGCCGGAGGTGCCGGCAAGACGCCCACTGTCATCGCTCTGGTCGAACGCCTGACGGCACGGGGTCATGCGGTGCAGGTTGTCAGCCGGGGCTACGGCGGGCGGCTCGAAGGGCCGGTTCAGGTCGACAGCAAGCAGCATTCGGCAGCCGAGGTCGGGGACGAGCCCCTGCTCCTGTCAGCCTTCGGGCCGGTCTGGGTGGCGAAGGACCGCGCGGCGGGCGTCCAGGCGGCCGAGGCGGCGGGGGCGGGCGTGGTCCTTCTGGATGACGGGTTCCAGAGCCCCTCGGTCAAGCCGTCGCTTGGCCTTGTCGTGGTCGACGCGGCGCGTGGCTTCGGAAACGGGCGCTCGATCCCCGCCGGGCCGCTCCGCGAGCCGGTGGCCGTGGGTCTGGCCCGCGCCGATCTGGTGCTGACGATCGGGGATGAGGCAGCGCAAGCCCGGTTTGATGCCGACTGGGGCGGGACTGTTGCGGTCCCAAGGCTGCGCGGCACCCTCCACCCCCTGCAGATGGGCATGGACTGGCGGGGCGAACGCGTGCTGGCCTTTGCGGGTATTGCCGATCCGGCCCGGTTCTTTGCGACGCTGAAGGCCGAGGGGGCCGACCTGGTGCGGGGCGAGGCCTTGGCCGATCACGAACCCCTGTCAGACGCACTCATGCGTCGGCTGGAGGCGGAGGCAAACGCGGCAGGTGCGCAACTGGTCACGACCGAGAAGGATGCAGCGCGGTTGCCTGCCGCGTGGCGGGCGAAGATCCTGACGCTGGTCGTTCGGCTTAAGGTTCAGGATTGGTCGCCGGTGGACGCCGCGCTTGCGCGGCTCCAGATCTGATTTTTCGCCGAAAAATCGTACTTTCTGACGTCAGCGCTTGCCGCCCAGAACCTCGTCCTGATGCTGCCCCAGCTTCGGCGCGGGCCGGTCAAGCGCAAGCTCGGCCCCCGAAAAGCTCATCGGGCTGCGCACACCCGGCAGGCCACCGGGCGAAATCTGCATTCCGCGCGCCACGACTTGCGGGTCGGCAAAGACCTCGGCGAGGTCGTTGATCGGCCCCGCTGGCACCCCCTCGGCCTCGCAGGCGGCAAGAAGATCGGCCTTGGCCCACAGCTTCGTCGCCTCAGTGATGCGCGCCGTCATCTCGGCCCGGTTGGCGATGCGGTCGGCGTTGGTCATGAACTTCGGCGCAAAAGCCATATCCGCCAGACCCAGCACCTTGCACAGCCGCTGGTACTGCCCGTCGTTCCCAGTGGCCAGGATCAGCCAGCCGTCCTTACAGTCGAAAACCGCATAGGGCGCCAGGTTCGGATGCGCGTTCCCCATCAGCCCCGGCGCCTTCCCCGAGACCAGATAGTTCAGCGCCTGGTTGGCCATGATCGAGGTCGCGACATCCAGAAGCGCCATGTCGATCTGCTGCCCTTCGCCCGTCCGCCCCCGTTGCACCAGCGCGGCCAGGATCGCCGTCGCCGCATAGACCCCGGTGAAGATGTCGGTCACCGCGACCCCCACCTTCTGCGGCTGGCCATCGGCAGCGCCGGTCACCGACATCAGGCCTGACATGCCCTGAATGATGAAGTCATACCCCGCGCGGTGCGCATAAGGCCCGGTCTGGCCGAACCCGGTGATCGAGCAGTAGATCAGCCGCGGGTTCACCTTTCTCAGGCTCTCCCAGTCCAGCCCGTACTTCGCCAGCCCCCCGACCTTGAAGTTCTCGATCACCACGTCCGCATCGGCCACCAGACGGCGCACGACCTCCTGACCCTCCGACGTGCGGAAATCGCAGGTGACCCCCCGCTTGCCCCGGTTGGTGGCGTGGAAATAGGCCGCGGTCTTCTCGCCCCCGGCTTCAACGAAGGGCGGACCCCAGCGCCTTGTGTCGTCGCCCTCCGGGGCCTCGACCTTGATCACGTCCGCCCCCAGATCGGCCAATGTCTGGCCCGCCCAGGGGCCAGCCAGGATCCGCGCCAGTTCGACGACGCGGATGCCGTCCAGAGGGGCTGGCATTTTACTTGGCCAGCTCGGCGTCGATGATCGCCTTCAGCTCGTCATAGGTCATGTTCGAGTGCTTGGCGCCGTTGATGAAGATCGTCGGGGTCCCCTCGACGCCATCGGCTTCAAAGTTGGTCTGGAAGCGCTTGATCATCGCCTCGGCGTTGGCCGTATCGTTCAAGCAGACATCCATCGCCGCATCGTCCAGCCCCGCAGCGCGACCGATGGTCTTGAGGCTCGCCACCACCTGGGCGGGATCCTCCGCCGCCGCCCACTCCTGCTGCTGGTCGAACAGCATCTCGTGGATGCCGAAGTAGCGCATCTCGCCGCCGCAGCGGGCAACGATCGCGGCCCAGAGGCCATAGCGGTCAAAGTAGACCTCACGCATCGTGAAGTGGACCTTGCCGGTATCGATGTAGTCCTTCTTCAGGTCCTTGAAGACCGTCGCATGGAACTGCGCGCAATGCGGGCAGGTGAAGCTGGCGTATTCGACGATCTTCACTTTCGCATCGGGTGAGCCCAAGGAGAAATCCCCGACCTCGGTCGCTGCAGTCGTGGTCGTGGCGGTTGTGGCCTCCTGGGCCAGGGCCGGGGTCATGGCCGCAGTGGCGGCAGCGGCAAGGGCGATCATGGCCCGGCGGTTGAGTTTGATCATGGGTCGGCGTCCTTTGTCATGCGGTCCCGTCAGGGTCGGGCGCGAGTTAAGATGTTTTGTGCCAGCTGTTCAAGCGCGCTGCGCAAAGATGGGTCGTCCACGCCCTCGGCCGCTTCATGCGCTTTGGCTTCTATTACGGGGTCCGGCGGCGGCGGAGCCTTCGGGGCCGGTGTGAATTCCGCCTGGCCTTCGGCGAAGCCGGTGGCAGCCGTCTGGGTCAGATGGATGTGTGACACGGCTGCATAGCCGTAGACCGAATTGACCCGCTCCTTCAGCACCGGAAGCGCCATCTGCACCATCGGCGCCTCGGTGGCCTTGACCAGAAGCGTGAGCGTTGCCCCCATCCCGCCATGCCCGTAGCCGATCTTCACCGGCCGGGTCTTCCGCGCCAACTCCTCGCCCGCAACCTCGGCCCAATGCGTCAAAAGCCGCGCCACAGCAAAACCGCGCGACTCGCCAGCGGCCCGGACCGGTTCCTTCATCAGACCGAAGGCCGGTTCAAAGCCACGCTGGCGGCGTTCGCTACTTGGTTGGGGCAAAGCTCTCTTGGCCATTTGCTCGGGATTCCTCTTCTGCATTCTATCGCACCCCGCCCGCCCTGCCAGTGGCAACGATGATTCTGTCCATAAAGATCGCGTGACGCGACCGTCATGATGCCCTCTGGCCCCGCCCGCGCCACCCGCTATCTTCGCAGGCGATGCAGATCGACGCCGAATCCCTCAACCGCCAGCTCCTGTCCTGGTACGACGCCCATGCCCGGGTGATGCCCTGGCGTGTCTCCCCGCAGGACCGGGCCATGGGCACCCGACCCGACCCCTACCGTGTCTGGCTGTCCGAGGTGATGCTGCAGCAAACCACGGTCGCCGCCGTCCGCGACTACTTCCACCGCTTCACCGCCCGCTGGCCGGACGTGGCCAGCTTAGCCGCCGCCCCGGATACGGACGTGATGGGGGAATGGGCGGGCCTTGGCTACTACGCCCGCGCGCGGAACCTTCTCAAATGCGCCCGCGCCGTCGTGGCCGACCACGGCGGTCGCTTCCCCGCCACCCGCGAAGGCCTTCTTACCCTGCCGGGGATCGGCCCCTACACCGCCTCCGCCATCGCGGCCATCGCCTACGACGAGCCCGCCACCGTGGTCGATGGCAACGTCGAGAGGGTGATGGCCCGCATGTTCCTGGTCGAAACCCCGCTCCCCGCCGCCAAACCCGAGCTGACCGCACTCGCCGAACGCCTCACCCCTCAACACCGCCCCGGCGACTATGCCCAAGCGGTGATGGACCTCGGCGCCACGATCTGCACCCCCCGCTCCCCCGCCTGTGCGATCTGCCCCTGGACCCACTCCTGCGAAGCGCGCGCCGCAAGGGTACAGGCCGACCTGCCGCGGAAAGCCGCGAAAGGCGAAAAGCCCCTGCGTCGCGGCAAAGTCTGGGTCGGCCACCGCGAGGGCGCACTCCTTCTGGAACGGCGGCCCGAACGCGGGCTTCTCGGCGGAATGCTGGGCTTTCCCGGCGATGGCTGGGATGGCGCCGGAGGCGACGCCCCGGCAAAGGCCGACTGGCAAGAGATCGGCGAGGTCCGCCACACCTTCACCCATTTCCACCTGATCCTTCAGGTCCTCGTGGCACCGGTCGAAGGCGAGGCCCTGCGTGGCGACTGGGCCCGGCTCAAGCCCTCGGATCTGCCCACCGTCATGCGCAAGGCCTATGATCTGGCGCGCGGCACTCTAGACAGTTGAGACCGGCCCGCGTTCAGCTAGACTGTGCCCATGACCCGTGTTCCGAATGCCCTCCCGTTCTGGCTGTCGCTCTGCCTTCCGCCGCTGGCGGTCTTCGCCATGGTGCAGGGCGGCTGGACCATCGCGCTTCTGCCGCTGGCCACCTGGTTCCTCTTCACGCTCCTCGACGCGCTTGCGGGCCTCAACACCGACAACCCCGACCCGGCGACGCCCGAGGCCCAGCTGACACTCCACCGTTTGGTGACGCTGGTCTGGTTCCCGGTCCAGTTTGCACTCCTTTGCCTCATGCTCTGGTACGTGCCGCAAGCCGAGCACCTGGGGACGGCCGAGCGCTTCTGGCTCTTCTTCGGCATGGGCGTAGTCTCCGGCACCATCGGCATCAACTACAGCCATGAGCTGATGCACCAGAAATCCAGGCTGGAGCGCTGGCTGGCCGACCTTCTCTTGGCAAGCGTCCTCTACTCCCACTTCCGGTCCGAGCATCTGCGGGTCCACCACCTCCACGTCGGCACCCCGCGCGATCCGGTGACGGCGCGCTACAATGAGGGCTTCCACCGCTTCCTCCCCCGCGTGCTGGTCAGCTGCCCGCAGTCGGCCTGGAAGGCGGAGGTGGCGATGCTGGCCCGCAAGGGGCTCCCCTGGCACGACCTGTCAAACCCGTTCTGGCGCTACGCGGTCCTGCAAACGGGCTTCCTGGTGCTGGCGCTGATCCTGGGCGGTTGGGCGGGCCTCGGCCTCTTCCTCGTGCAGGCCTTCACCGCGATCTGGCAGCTGGAGCTGGTGAACTACATCGAGCACTACGGCCTGACCCGGCGGCATCTGGGTAACGGCAAGTACGAACATGTCCTGCCCCGCCACAGCTGGAACGCCGAGCACAAGGCATCGAACTGGCTTCTGATCAACCTCCAGCGCCATTCCGATCACCACTACAAACCCGACCGGCGGTTTCCGGTTCTGCAGACCTACCCGGCCGATGAGGCGCCGCAGCTGCCGTTTGGCTATCCCCTGATGACCATGGCCGCGATGGTGCCGCCTTTGTGGAAGCGGCTGATGAACCGCCGGGTCAAGGCCTGGCGCAAGCAGCATTACCCTGACATCACCGACTGGCACCCCTACAACAAGGCGCTGAATCCGGTCGCGTGAGAGTGTCCCACGGTGGGTCAATGGGTGATGTCAAACGATATCAATGCGTTGAGCATCCGGTAACTATTTGGAAAGGTTTGCCTCGCGTCAGCAGACGACCTCGATCAGCCTTGGTCCCCGCTGCCCCATCGCCTGAGCAAAAGCCGCGTTGAAACCGGCCATATCGGTCACCCGCACCCCGTCGACCCCATGCCCTTTGGCAAGGGCGACCCAGTCCAGCTCCGGCCCCTCGACATCGAACATCCGGGTCACGTTCCGGCCAATCTCCTTCACCCCAACCGCCGCCAGTTCATCCCGCAGGATCTGATAGCCCCGGTTGGCGAAGATGATGACCGTCACATCCAGCCCCTCCCGCGCCATGGTCCAGAGGGACTGGAGTGTGTACATCCCTGACCCGTCGCCCTCGAATACCACCATCTTGCGGTCCGGGCAGGCGACCGCCGCGCCCACTGCCGCGGGGAGGCCAAAGCCGATCGATCCCCCGGTGATCGTCAGCGCGTCATGCCCCCGTGCCCGCTTAAGGCCGGGGGCGAGGTGGTAGGAGGCAGTGATCCCTTCATCCACCACAATCGCGTTCTCGGGCATCAGCGTCGCGACCGCCTCACCAATCTTGGCGACCGTCACCCGGCCTTCGGGCAGGGCGGGCAGGTCCAGGGGCACGAAGTCGTCGGGGGTCAGCTCGGCCTCACCAAGCTCGGCGGCCAGGGCGCGAAGGGTCCACTCGATATCCATCTCGCGCGAAGCGAGGTCGATCAGCCGGGTATCGGGATCGTCGGGGGTCGAGGGCAGGCCCGGATAGGCAAAGAACCCGGCGGGCCGCGTGGTGCCGCAAAGGACCAGCGCTGGGGCACCCTTCAGGAGGGTGATATTGTCCTCGATCCTGTAGGCCATCCGCTCGATCTTCACCGCCCCCGCCCCGCGCCGGAAGCGGCTGGCAAAGAACGACTGCATCAGCCGCGCGCCTGCGGCCTTGGTCAGCCGTTTTGCCAGAAGCCCAATGTCGGACCACAGAACCGGCCCATCGACCAAGAGCACTGCACCAGGCTGACGCAAAGCCCGCGCCGCCGCAGCCACCTCGTTCTGCGAGGGGCGATGGAGGGGTGGCGGCGACGGGGCCACGGCATGACCCTCGGCCGGATCCCAGGCCATGTTCGCGGGCAGGATCAGCGTCGCGATCTGCCCGTTCTTCGATCGTGCGGCCTGGACCGCGTCGGCCGCATCGACAGCAACACGGCCAGGTTCTGAGGAGACCCGGGTCCAGTGCGACACCGTCTGGCTGATCCCCACCGTGTCGCCCTTCAACGGCGCCTCGAACCGCAGGTGATAGTCGGCATGATCGCCCATGATGTTCAGCACGCCGCTTTGCGCCTTCCGGGCGTTGTGGAGGTTCGCGAAGGCATTGCCGAAGCCGGGGGCAAGATGGAGGAGGGTGGCCGCGACCTCCTGCTTCATGCGGAAGTACCCGTCCGCCGCACCAGAGACGCCGCCTTCGAAGAGACAAAGGATGCAGCGCATGTCTGGGTGACGGTCGAGTGCTGCGACGAAATGCATCTCGGACGTGCCGGGGTTGGCAAAGCAGACCCGGACGCCGCTTGCGAGCAGGGTCTGCACCAGGGTCTCTGCACCGTTCATCCGTCACACTCCCCGACAATTCCGGCCCCAATGAGCTGCAGAATGTCGGGGAATGCAACACGTTCAAGGGCGTTTTGGCCGCGCTACCGCCTTTGCACGACAACTTCCAGATAGGCACTGGGGACTACCATCGTGCCATCGCCGGAACGGTTCATGCGGTCGATCAATGCCAGAAGATCTGCCTCAAGCTTCGCTTGGCCGGACGCATCCAGCGCGGCAAAGGCCTTGAGGACCGGCCCGTACCAGGTGCGAAAGATCTCCAGCCAATGCTTGGGCGACCGGTAGCGGAAGGTGAACTCACGCCGCGCCGACGTCACACTGGCCCCGGAGAACAGCGCATCGAGCCGGTCCTCAGTGCCCCAGAGCGCCGGAGACTTGACGCCCGCGGGCGGCGGCAGATGGCTGCCGATGGTCTTGAACACCTGGCCGATGAACCCGTCCGGCGTCCAGTTCGCGAGGCCGATCTTGCCGCCGGGTTTGCAGACGCGCAGCATTTCGGCAGCGGCACGATCCTGGTCGGGGGTGAACATGACGCCGAAGGTCGAGATCACCGCATCAAAGTTTGCGTCAGGAAAGGGCAGGTTCTCAGCGTCGGCGGGAGTGAAGGTTATCTGGAGACGCTCGGCTTCGGCACGGACGCGGCCCCGGTCGAGGAGTGCCGGTACGTAGTCTGTCGAAGTGACGTCGCACCAGCGCCGGGCGGCGGCAAGCGTGGCGTTGCCGTTGCCAGCGGCGACGTCCAGCACGCTTTGACCGGAGCGAAGGTCCATTGCTTCGCACAGGGTTTCGCCAACGATCTGCAATGTGGTGCCAACGACCGCATAGTCCCCAGAGGACCAAGCCCCCTGCTGACGCGATTTCAAGGCGGAAAGATCGGGGGCGGCAGAAATGGTTTCTGTCGACATAGCTGTTCTCCTTAGGTGTTTTCAAATGGCCCGTGGCGCCGGGACAGGCAGAGCGGGCAGGTCAAGCGTGGGCGCGCTAGGCCTCTATGGCTAGTGACGGGACTGTACTGGTCTTAGTACGGTTTCTGGACTGCGCCGGGTCTGTGTCTTCGGCGTAAGAGCTGCGCACCATCCATTTGCCTATCGACGCTGCGATCTCTGGATCGCCAATCAGGACAATCTTGCCAAGCGCCACCTCTTTCGACAGCGAGGACCAACCCATCCATGCTGAAGTCATCCCCTTCAGGTCGGCGGTGACGAAAAGATCAACGTCGTGGCCCGGATCGGAAGAGCAAAGATCGACAGGCATCCCCGGTTTCACGATCAGCCAGTAGGATTGCTGATCCTTCGGCAATTCGGGATAGATGAACTGGATGACACGCCGCCCGGTGCCCGGCATCACCGCCGTGTCGATCTTTCGGCGCATGTTCCACATCAGCAGGCGCGCATCGAGCCGTTCAAGCGATACTTCGGCCTCGATGTTGCGATGCGCCCATTGGCCAAGGGCGTAGACGATCGGGCGAAGTTCGTCGGCAGTCGACGTGGTCTTGTAGATGATGTCGCCAGTCGCGCGGTTTTCGGTTCTGGTGATCAGGCCGGCGTGTTCCAGTTCTTTAAGACGCTTTGATTGCAGGGTCGGCGACATACCGGGAACACCGCGCCTGATCTCGTTGAACCTGGTCGAGCCGCTCCACATTTCGCTGAGGATCAGGATGGTCCAGCGCGGCTCGAGCACCTCGCAGGCTTTTGCGATCGGGCAGAACTGGTTGTAGCTGACTTGAGACATGGTCGGTCCCTCCGCGGGCCCAAGTATGGGTTCGGGGATGCGGCCGGTCCAGTCCTGCGAATGTAGCGGTCGGAATGAAAAAAGCCCCGCCATGACATCACGGCGGGGCAGGTGTCCCTGAGGCGGTCCCAGGGACAGGCGTGTTCCGATATCTCAGTGTGGACGGGTGCCGTCGGCCTCCATCTCGGCGCGGATCTGCTGGCGGAGGATGTCGATCGGCACCATCTTCCCGTCGCGCTTGAAGTGCCAGTAAGTCCAGCCGTTGCAGCTTGGCGCCCCCTCCAGCGCAGCGCCGACCTGGTGGATCGAGCCCTTCACATCGTTGCCGATCAGCGTGCCGTCGGCGCGGACCTTGGCCTTGAAGCGGTTGCCGAGCGAGAACAGTTCCTCCCCCGGCCGCAGCATGCCGCGTTCGACGACCTGGCCGAAGGGTACACGGGGTTCGGCGCGTTTCGAGCCCGAAACCTCCAGCGCCGAGGCGTCGAACTTCCGGACGCGGGCAATCCTATCGGTAGCGACCTGGCGGTAGGCGGCTTCGCGCTCGATCCCGATGAAGTCGCGGCCGAGCATCTTGGCGACGGCCCCCGTGGTTCCGGTGCCGAAGAACGGGTCCAGCACCACATCGCCGGGGTTCGTCGTCGCCACGATCACGCGGTGGAGCAAAGCCTCGGGCTTTTGTGTCGGATGCGCCTTGTCGCCGTTTTCGTCCTTGAGGCGTTCGTGCCCGGTGCAGAGCGGGATCACCCAGTCCGACCGCATCTGGATACCGTCGTTCAGGGCCTTCAGCGCTTCATAGTTGAAGGTGTACTTCGCGGCCTCGTCCCGGCTGGCCCAGATCAGCGTCTCATGCGCGTTGGTCAGGCGCTTGCCCTTGAAGTTCGGCATAGGGTTCGACTTGCGCCAGACAACGTCGTTCAGAAGCCAGTAGCCCTGGTTCTGCAGCTCGGCCCCCAGACGGAAGACGTTGTGGTAAGAGCCGATCACCCAGATCGCGCCGTTCGGCTTCAGAAGCCGTTTCGCGGCGGCCAGCCAGTCGCGGGTGAAGCTGTCATAGGTCGCAAAGCTGGAGAACTGGTCCCAGTGGTCGTTCACCGCATCGACAAGCGAGTTGTCGGGGCGGTGCAGCTCCCCTTTAAGCTGAAGGTTGTAGGGCGGGTCGGCGAAGATCAGATCTACTGAACCAGCAGGGAGGGAGTTCATCACCTCGATGCAGTCACCCGCAAGTATCTGGTTCAGCGGAAGCACCCCTTCCGCTGCGGTATTTCTGGTCGTCATATCTGCCTCTGCCCCGGCATCTCGGTGGTGCCGCTGTTGAGAGGAATCATGAGTCACATGCGAATCGCCGTCAAATTCTTTTTTGAATCAAGAGGTTACAGAATTCGCTTGATACAATATGTTGTGCACGGGTTTGAACGAACGTCTATGCCAAGCGGTCACACCAAGTTTTCGCAGGGCGTCGAGATGGGCAGCTGTCGGGTAGCCTGCATTGGCCTCCCAGCCGTAGCCGGGGTGCTGTTGCGCCAAATCCACCATGATCCGGTCGCGTGTCACCTTGGCCACGATCGAGGCAGCCGCGATCGAGAGGCAAGTGGCGTCGCCTTTGACGATGGCCGTCGCGGAACAGGTCAGCCCCCGCGGGATCAGGTTCCCGTCGATCAACGCATGGTCGGCCTTCAGTGCCGCGACTGCCCGCTCCATCGCAAGGTGACTGGCCCGCAGGATGTTGAGGGCGTCGATCTCTTCTACGCTGGCATGGGCGATGCCGACTTCGGCTACGGCCATGATCTCGGCGCACAAGACCTCGCGCCGGGCGGCTGACAGGGTTTTGGAATCCCGAAGGCCCGCCGGGATGCGCGCCGGGTCCAGCCGAACGGCAGCTGCGGTGACCGGGCCAGCCAAGGGCCCGCGTCCTACCTCATCGACACCGGCAACCCGCAATGCGCCCCGCTGAAGGGCCGCTCTTTCATGCTGAAAATCGGGGACGCTGCCTACCATGCGCAGGGACTACCCCGGAACGCCCCGGCAAAAAAGGGGGCGGGAGCTGCTCACCCTCCCGCCCCTCAGATAGAAGCGGAGGGCTAGGGCACGCCCCGCTTCGCCCGGACCGCTTCAGCGGTTCGAGACTCGGAAGCCCGCATCTCGCAGGCATTGTGCGCTGTAGACCCGGTCACGTTCGCCAAAGATCGTGGCACCGTTCGCGCAGCCGCGCGGCAAGCGGTAGTCGAACCCCTCGGCGCGGAGGCAGCTTTCGGGGTAAAGCGTCACCGACCGCTCGGCCCCGTCGATCGAGATCGCGCAGACCGAAGGGACGCGCGGCTGCTTGACCGGTTCGGGTTCGGGCAACGGGACGGGGACGTGCTTGGGTTTGTCGTTCAACTCATTCGCGATGACACCGACGACGATCGCGGCGATCAGCGCCTTGGCGAGGTCATCCTTCTTGTCTGCCTTGGCCGGGATAGCGGTCGCCAGAACCAGGGCCAGCGCTGCGGCGCCTCCGGTCAGCAGTGCGGCGAACCGGCGGCCCGAAACGCTGCCTTCCGCAATGCCACGCGACGCGATGTGGTGGGACTTGCTTCTGAATTCGACGGACATGGATGCCTCCTGATGCGGTCTTCTTGGTCTTGCTGGCCCGCCGCCCATGGCTTTGCGAACCTGGTGACCAAGCCTCGCCCCCTGTCGTGCCCGTAAGCAATATCGCGGGTTTGCTAGGCGATAGCGGTGCGGTAAGTCTGACTTGCTATCCGATAACAAGGGACCGAAAACTCGCATGATATTGAATATCAACGCGCCTGCGCGCATTGTCCGTCGGTAATCGAGCAGCCTCCCTCCGGAGCCAAAAAATGAAAAGACTATTCACGATCCCCGCCCTTGTGCTGGCCCTTGCGGGACCGGCCTCGGCGGAGTGTTATGCGGACTACAAGGCCAAGCGTGACGAACCGTTGCAACTGCACTACGGTGTCGCGCAGGTGTCGGATGGCAACTGCAGCCCCGGCGCGGCCGAAGGCGAATTGGCGCCGAGACTGGCGGGTGATGGCTGGACGCTTCTGAACGTTCTGTCCACATTCGGGCCCGAAGGTCTCGAAGAAAGGAAAGCGAGTGCCGGAGAATACTTCCTCCGTTACTGAAAGCCTAAAGGCCGGTAACCGCGTCGTTGCCTTCGGAATAGCCGCTATCGTCCTCATCCTTCTGGCTGCGGCGCTTTTCCTGTTCATCAACCTGCCGGACGCGAATGCGTTCAACGCGCGCGTGGAGCGGCTTTTCGTCGAAAATGACGATCTCAACACTCTGGCCGAGATCAAGCTACTGGAACTGCTGGCACAGTCGGGCACCACATTTTCCGAGGTGCTGACCAGCTACCGCAGCGTGATCTTCGTGCTGCTGGTCTTTTCAACTGCCATGCTGATCGCGGCGCTGGTCTTCCTGGTGATGATCATTGCGCTCAACCGCCGCATCTCGGCGATCCAACGGTCGGGCATCCAGGTCGCCAGCCTGATGATCAGCCGCGAGGCGCGGGCGGTCTATATCAACGATTTGGAGTTTGCGCTGACCGAGGCGGCTTTGGAGACGCTGAGCGTGCTGGCCGAGGCGCGGATGGACGACGAAGTCCTGACCGGCGCGCAGATCGAAGCGGTGATCTCGGGCCGGAACGAGGCCGACTGTGACGAGGCGGCAGGAGCCACACGGGTCAAGCGGTTGCGCGACACGCTTGGCAACCAGCTGGTCAGCGAGCTTCTGGTCAAGACCATCGCCCGTCGCGGCTATATGCTGGCGGTGGGCAAGGACACGATCCGGATGATCTGAGGGCGCCTAGCGTCCGGTCACCGCTGCCCAGTCCAGCCCGAACCGGGCAAGGTATTTGCGCAGCCGGTCGGCGTCGTTCTGGCTGGCCTTCCCTTGCCGCGACACCGCAAAGAGCCGCCGCCCGGCCGCCGAAAGACTGCCGCTTTCCCGGCAGGCGCGGATCACTGCGGCCAGTTGCGCCCGGTCGAATTCGTCCAGGGTTTCCGGGTCCGCGACGACCTCGGCCAGAAGGCCATTGTCCGTATCCGCCTCGGCTGCGCGCCATTGGGCCTGAAGCGTCGCGATCTCGGCCTCGACCATCGCCAAGGTCACCCGCCCGCGTTCCGCCAGCACCGCCATCCGGTGGGCCGAGGCCTGAAGGTCACGCAGGTTCCCGGGCCAGCGCGTGGCTGGGTCTTCGGCAAAGCGCTGGTAGCGGGCGAGGGCGTCGGCATTGAAGCCGGTCTTGGTGCCAAGCTTGCGCTCGCTTTCGTCCATCAGGCGCAGAAGCAACGGTCCGATGTCGGCCCGCCTGTCGCGCAACGGCGGCAGGTGGAAGCTCCATTGTGCAAGCCTTGCGTGCAGCTCCATCCTAAGCCGCCCGCTTCGGACCAGATCGCCCGGATCGCTGCCCGTGGTCGCGACCAGATGAAACCGTGTCGTCACCTCAGCGTCCGACCCAAGCGGGCAGTAGCGCCCGGTTTCCAGCACCTGCAGCAAGGCCGCCTGCTCTTCGGCGGTCAGGTCTTCGATCCGGTCAAGGACCAGCACGCCTCCGTCCGCCTCACGCAGAAGGCCGGGTCGCTCTGTACCCGGCTGACCAGTCACCCGCCGCTGCCCGTAAAGTGCTGCAAGCGAGCCGGTGCCGCGCAGCGTCGCGCAGTTGACCTGCACCAGCCGCCCCTTGACCCGCCGGCGGACCAGCTTCAATTCGTGGATCCGCGCGGCGAGGTCGCTTTTGCCGGTGCCCGGCTCTCCGACCAGAAGGATCGGTTCGTCTGATACTCCTGCCACCCGGTCCAGCCTTTCGGCCAAAGCGTGCAGGGTGGGCGACGTCGTCTCGATCCCGCCCAGAAGCAGCGCCGAATGCTCGCGCGCCGCCGCTTCGAACCGGCGCTGGAGCGCGTTGTAGCGGGCAAGGTCTAGGTCGATGACATCCAGAGTGCCACTGGGGGATTTGTCCCCGCGCGGCGGCCCGGTCTGCACCAGCCGCGCCGGGACATGCCGGCTTTCGGCCAGCAGGAACCAGCAAATCTGCGCCACGTGCGTGCCGGTGGTCAGGTGGATGTGATACCGCTCGCGATCTTCGTCAAAGCCATAGTCGGCGGCAAAGTCGTAAAGCCGCCCGTAGACCTCTTGGAAATCCCAGGGGTCAGCCATGTCGATGCGCACCAGCCGCACTTCGGTTTCCGGCGACAGACGCCCGATATCGGCTGCAACATTGCTGGCCAGGTGGAAGTGGCGGCCGTCATGGATCAGCTCCAGCCGGTCCACCGGGAAATCGGGATTGGCGCAAAGCTGCACCGAAGGGCGCCATTCGCGGCGTTTGCCGGCGTCAAGCTGCGTGCCAAGGAAGCCAAGAACGACGTTGCGCATCGTGTGTTATCCCATGAGATAACATACGATATCATCAGATACTTTTTCTGGATAGCCATTGCGACGATTCGCCTGTTTTCCTATATGTTTCAAATAGATAGATGAGTTCTGACATTTCCTTCCTACTCCGAGGGTTTCGCTGCACAAAGGTCCTGCGAAAACAAAGGGATGAAGATCATGGCAAACAAATCCGTGTTTGCGTCGCTGAAGGGTCGGCTGATGCCAAAGGCAGCCACCCTGAACGCGGAAGGCGCAAAGGCCTATGCCTACGGGGCAGAACACAAGCTGGCGCAACTCGCCATGACCGGGACGGTCGGGGGCGGCTTCTACCAAGACGCCCAGACCGAAGTCACGGCTCTGCTGGCCGCTGCTGAGGCGGTCGAGCCCCTGTTCCTGGCCAAGACCGCGGTTCATGTCCGTGAGAAGGGCCACATGAAGGACACGCCTGCGCTGCTGCTGGCCGCTCTTGCCAGCCGCGACCCGGCGCTTTTTGCGGCCGCTTTCCCGAAGGTCGTGACCTCGGGCAAGATGCTGCGGACCTTCGTGCAGATCGTCCGTTCCGGACAGACCGGGCGCAAGTCGCTTGGGTCGCGTCCGAAGGCGATGGTGCAGGGCTGGCTGAACGCGGCCTCGGATGCGGCGCTGATGTCGGCGATGGTCGGGAACGACCCGTCGCTGGCTGATGTGATCCGGATGGTTCACCCCAAGCCGGAGACGGCCGGGCGGGCGGCGTTCTATGCCTGGGCTATCGGGAAGCCTGCCGATGCTGCGGCCCTGCCGCAGGCGGTGCGCGACCTGATGGCGTTCCGCGCCGGGGATACCTCGGTGGTGCCGGACGTGCCGTTCCAGATGCTGACCGACCTGGCGCTGACGCCCGAGCAATGGGCTGATGTCGCCAAGCGCGGTTCCTGGCAGATGCTGCGGCAGGGGCTGAACATGTTCCATCGCAAGGGGGCCTTCAAGGTTCGCGGCGTGGTCGAGCATGTGGCGGATGTCCTGCGCGATCCGGGTCGTGTCCGGGCCGCGAAGGCGCTGCCGTATCAGCTTCTGGCGACGCTGCGGGCGCTTGATCCAGCGCTCGACGGTCGCCTTGGCGATGCCCTGCACGACGCGATGGAGGCTTCGGTCGCCAACGTGCCGAAGCTGAAAGGCTCGGTCGCGGTCTGCCCGGACGTGTCCGGGTCGATGTCCTCGCCGGTGACGGGGTATCGTCCGGGGGCAACCTCGGCGGTGCGCTGCATCGACGTGGCGGCGCTGGTCGCGGCGGCTGTGCTGCGCAAGAACCCGTCTGCGCGTGTCCTGCCTTTCGAGTTCGACGTGCGCGAGGCCCGGCTTCAGGCGCGTGATACCATCCTGACCAACGCCCAGAAACTCGCGGCGCTGGGTGGGGGTGGGACCAACTGCTCGGCTCCGCTTGCGGCGCTGAACAAGGCGCGTGAGGCGCCCGACCTGGTGATCTTCGTCTCGGACAACCAGTCCTGGGTCGATGCCCGCCAGGGTGGGCAGGCAACGGGGATGATGGCGGAGTGGACGAAGCTCAAGGCCCGCAACGGGCATGCGAAACTCGTCTGCATCGACATCCAGCCCTACGGGACGTCGCAGGCGGCGGAACGGGAAGACGTGCTGAACATCGGCGGCTTCTCGGACGCGGTCTTCGGCCAGATCGCCGATTTCGCCGAAGGGCGAATGGGGCCCGACCACTGGGTTGGCCAGATCAAGGCCGTGAGCCTTTGACTATTCCCCGGGCGTTCGCGCCCGGGGCACCGATACCCCGGCGAATGCCGTGCGGCACTACAGCTAATCTTGTGGTCGTGGGTTCGAATCCCACCGTGCCTTCGGGCACGTAGCTCAGTCTGGTAGAGCGCAAGCAACGTGTCGCCAAACCCTCGTCGCCGGGACCATGAAAAGGAGAAACACCCGGCGAATGCCGGCAGGACTACAGGTCAGAGCGCCGGGAAACCGGAGGTCGCGGGTTCAACCCCTGCCACGCAGTTGCGTGTAGCTCAGTGAAACGTCCTGCCCCGCCTTGTCGCCGGGACCGAAGGAACAGAACACCAGGGCGAATGCCGAAGGGACTACAGCACCACAGACGCGATCCGGGGGGCAGCAAACCCCACATGCCGGCCCGGCTTCGGGACGGATCGCAAAGTCTCTTCTCTCTTGTCGCCCTGGCTTTGATGGAGGGTAGCTCAGTCGGTAGAGCAGCGGGTTGTTACCCCGTGGGTCGAAGGTTCGAGCCCTTCCCCTTCAGCCAGAATATCCCGGGGGAATGCCGGGCGGATTACAGCTCCAACCTGTCGAGATCTGCCCAGACCCTTGTCCCCCGGACCCAACAATACCCCGGCGAATGCTGGTGGCACTACAGCCTTCGAAGCTCGTGGTCGCGGGTTCGAATCCCGCCGCGCCCATCCGGGTGCGTAGCTCAGCTGGATAGAGCACGACTGTGTCGCCAAACCCTTGTCGCCGGGGACCAATATGTGAGTAGATGAGATGATGACCGAAGCAATCACCCCCATCACCGGGGACCACCTGAAAGCCTGGGGCCATCGCCCCGGCCCGGCCTACCCTGCCCTGATCGACCGCGCCAATGCCGCATTGGCTGGCGGGGCCGATCTGGATGCGGTTCGCAGCCTTCTGGCCGCCGATCTGCCGCCGCCTCCGCCGCCCGTTCTGCAGCCGCAGCCCGCTGGAGCGGTCCCGCTGCATGTGAACATCGCGGCCGAGGATGCCGACGAGCAGAAAAACCTGGAAGATGTCATGGCCACCATGGTCGAGGTGCTGAAAACCCCGACTGCCGTCGCTGGTTCGATCATGCCCGACGCCTGCCCCGCAGGGCCGCTGGGTACGATTCCGGTCGGTGGAGTGGTTGCGGCGCGAAACGCGATTCATCCCGGCATGCATTCGGCCGACATCTGCTGCTCGGTGATGATCACCGATCTTGGCCATGTCGACCCGAAAGCCGCCCTGGATGCCGCCAGCGCAAGCACCCATTTCGGCCCCGGCGGGCGTGAGCAGGGGAGCCGCTACACCGTCTCGCTCGACCTTCTGGACCAGTTCCGCGAGAACCCGTTCCTGAAGGACGGCCGGATGATCCATGCCGCGCAGGCCCATATGGGAACGCAAGGCGACGGGAACCACTTCCTGTTCATCGGCCGGTCGCGGGCGACTGGCCGGGTGGCGATGGTCACCCACCACGGCTCACGCGGGCCGGGGGGTCTTCTGTACAAATACGGGATGGAGGTTGCCGAGCGCTTCCGGAGCGAGCTTTCGCCTGGGACGCTGAAACAGAACGCCTGGATCCCGGCCGACACTGAGGAGGGCCGCGACTACTGGGAGGCGCTGCAGATCATCCGGCGCTGGACCAAGGCCAACCACAACGCGCTGCATCAGGCGGTGGTGGAGAAGCTGCGGGCAAACCCTGGCGACCGCTACTGGAACGAGCACAACTTCGTCTTCCGGCGCGGTGACCTTTTCTACCACGGCAAGGGGGCGACCCCGGCCTGGGACGGGTATGCCGATGACGCGACCGGCCTGACGCTGATCCCGCTGAACATGGCCCAGCCGGTGCTGGTGGCACGGGGGAAGAACGCTGATCACGCTTTGGGGTTCGCCCCGCACGGCGCCGGTCGCAACTTCTCGCGTACCGAACACAAGCGCCGGATGGGGTCGGTGACGCCGGATCAGATGCTGGCGTCAGAGACGAAGGGCCTTGACATCCGCTTCCATTGCGGCGGGATCGATGCCTCGGAGCTGCCGTCCAGCTACAAGAAGGCCGATACGGTGATCCGCCAGATCGGCGACTACGGTCTGGCCGAGGTGGTGGACTGCATCGACCCCTACGGCTGCATCATGGCGGGCGACGTGCCGCCCGTCTGGAAGACCGACCGCCGCCGTCGGCGGTAAGGTCAGCAAGAAGACCCGGACCGGCCGTGCCAAAAGCGCGGCCGGTTCTTCACTCTCCAGCTGCGTCTTCGTGAATCTCTTTGTGTCGCTGGTCACGAATGATGAGCACAGGCTCTTCCTGACCCATTGAAACATGGTCGACGAGGATCGGTTTTGGTCGTGAAGCCGTCCACTTTGGTTACAATTTCTAGGCGCTTTGCGAGCCCTTTCGACAAAGCAAGAGACCGGCCGAAGCCAGTCTTGGAAAGGAAGGCGGCGATGTCAGGCGGAGTATGATGCCAGATCCTGGCGTCGAAAAATCTTGCTGTGTGGGCTTGGCAAGGGGGGCGGGTTGATCTGGAGTGACTCCCTCGGGCTGGACCACGGGGCCGGGCAAAACTGACACGCTTGGCAACGACGTCCGCTTCAGGACTGGCATCTGCGGCGACCGTAACGACCTGCCCCCCAGCCGACGCTTAACTGGCGTCTCGGAAACGAATGGCGAAAACTGCGCCGCTTTCACTGGGAAGGCATTCCAGCGTTGCCTTGTAGCCCTCCAGCATCGCCGCGACGATGGTGAGCCCCATGCCAGTGCCGCCTTCTTCTCTTCTTGTCGTGAAGAACGGTTCCGCGACGCGGGATCGGTTGCTTTCCGGAACCCCGCCACCATCATCGGAAACGGTGAGGACCCGATCAGCATAATCTACATGCAGCTCGCTGGCACCGTGGGCGCGGGAGTTCTGGGCCATGTGCAGCAGTATGATCCTGCCGTGCTCCTCCGACAACGGAAGCGTGCTGCCTTCTGCTGCATCCATGACAACCTTAAGGCCATCGAGCCTGGGCAGCATCCGCGCCAGTTCGCCCGGTTCACCTTCGTGGTCGAAACGCAGGCGCGTCATTTCCCGTAGGCGACTCAGCATGCTGCTCATCCGGTGCCCTTCGGTTTCGATGTTTCCCAGAAGCTTCGCCCGGTTGACTTCGTCAAGCGCGTTGTCCTGCAAGAGCTCGGCCGCACCGATGATGGCCGTGACCGGAGATTTGAGTTCATGCGTGACGTGGTCCGTATAGGTCGACATTTCGCGCGACTGTCGGGACAACGTCCCGGCCATGGTCGAGACGCTGTCACCGAGTTCGGCAAGCTCGCGAAGACCGTAGTGCGGCAATGGGGTCCAGTTCGACTTTCTGCCCGCAGCGATTGCGCGCGACTCGTCACGAAGCCCATAGATCGGCCGAGAAACCAGTCTCACGAACATCAGGCCGATCACGGCCGCCGCAAGAACGGTCGATGCAAGCATCATCAGCAGCGCATACCGCTCTTGAAACAGGAACTTTCCCAGGCTCACTGGGGTTCGGGACAAATAGACGACGCCGATGACCCGATCCTGCACGATTACGGGATAGGTCAGAAAGACCCGATAGCCGGTATCGCGGCTTAGCGACGACAGGGGGTGGGGCTGGTATTCGTCGCCGCGCGCTCGGAGTGCCGCGCCAATGTCCCCGTTCAGGGCGGTCTGGACCTCTGGAAGTGCCGCGAGCGACGGCGCTCCGGCAGAGGTCAGATCCCGGCCGCTGTAGTCCAGGAACACGGTACCGGCCAAGGTGGTCTTCCGCGCCTTCCGTGAGATGGGGATCAGACGCTCGGCGATCAGGCTGAACCTGCTGTCGAGCGGTTCTGCCACTGCCTCACCGTCTGGTCGCGCGGGCAGGACCGGATCGGTCCGCACGTTCAGACGGGAAAGCTCTGGATGCAGGTTTGCGTTCCAGTGCTCCTTCTGGTCTTCGTTCAGCGGGGTTCCGACCAGTGGCCCCTCCAGTTCAGCAAAAATCGTGGCGTAGATTTCCGCATAGATGGCGGCCTGGTGGATCAGCGACTGTTCGGTTTCGCGAACAAACTGGTTGGAGGTGAGGCGGGCCGCCAGCAGAGCCAGTGGCGGCACAGAGATCAGTGCGGCGCAGACCAGCACCACCACCATGGTAAGGGAAGGTCGCCACTTCCGCTGGACAGTGTTCACTGGCCGCATGCGCCAAGCCTCACCCCGACGCCGTAGACTGTGACGATCACATCGTTGCATCCGAATTCCGCGACTTTCGCCCGGATATTCCGGATATGGCTGTCGACTGTCCGGCCTGACAGGATGTTGTTCGGCCCGTAGATGCTGTCGATAAGCTGGGTGCGGTCATAGACCTGTTCAGGATGTGCCAGGAGCCTTGAGAGCAAGGTGAACTCGGTCGCGGTGAGATCGACCTCATGCCCCGAAACGCGGCAGATGTGGCGCGCGGGGTCCATTTCCAGGACCCCGCACTTCAGGACCGCATCCTTCCGGGGCTTTCCGCGACCAAGGATCGCCTTGATGCGCAGGACCAGTTCCCTTGGGCTGAAGGGTTTGGATACGAAATCATCGGCTCCGAGCTGAAACCCCAGGACGCGGTCGACCTCCTGGTCCTGAGCGGTCAGGAACAGGATGGGGACATCGGACCTGGTCCGGATTTCCTTGCAGCAGTCAAACCCGTCCATCTGGGGCATTCCGATGTCCAGCACGACAAGGTCGATCTTCTCTCTGTGCAGATGGACCAATGCCAGCTGGCCATTTGCCGCCTCGGTTGTCTCAAGCCCAGCGGATTGGGCAGCAATGCGCACCACGTCGCGGATGTGCGGGTCGTCATCGACGATGAGGATGCGCGCTTTCATGGCTATGCTTTTGCAACTTGGTTGGGATTTGTCCAGCAAGCCATGCATTTCACACCCTCCTTCTAAGCATGGCCAGAAAGGTCATTGCTGCCAGGACCAGAAAGCCCAGGATGGCCTGCGGCTCGGGCGTGGACGAACCGGAGAAGCCCCTCGGATAGGCCGCCTCGGTGATGCCGGAAACCATCGGCATGGCGACGCGCGTCGGGCTGGCGGCTTGCCCGGACGTGTTCACCACCTTCTCGGACACCGCCACGAAAGAGGTGTTCTGGGTCTGCAAGGAAAACTCCAGCCCAAGTTTGGTGATTTCCGCGCTGGCTTCATCAGGACGCTCGCCCACGGCGATCCGTCGGGTAAGGTCTGCGATCATGTTGCGAGCCCAGATCAAGGGCAGCGCCGATTCGCCTTCCGAAGCAAGCAGCGTCAGCCGCACCGGCATTTCGGCTTCCCGCCCCTGGACCAGTCCCTTGAGCGTCACCACAGCCTCGCCATCGCCGCTGTGCCGGGCGTATATCCGCAAGCTGTTACCTGCAAAGAGGTCGGGCAGACGGCTGGGCGTGACGTCGGTGACCTCAAGCCCACCCCAGTCAATGGAAAGATCTGTCATGATCGGAGATTTCAGGTCAGCCGCCAGCGTTTCCGCGACGTCTTCGGCATCCTCGTCGACGCCGACATAGCGGACATAGCCGCGTCCTTCTTCGGCCATGGAGTCCAAGAGGTAGCGGTTCACCGAGTCGCCGATGCCGAAGGCATAGATCCGTGCCTCGCCGATCTGCTGATGAATGGTCTTCAGGACGGTCGCCTCGTCCCCGATATAGCCGTCGCTCAGGAAGACGACGATCCGCATGGTCTCAGGCGGCTGTTCGGTGGCAAAGGCTGCGCGAATGGCGTTGTCGATCTCGGTCCCGCCGCCTGCGTGCAAGCCGTTCACATAGGCCAACCCGGTGCGGATATTCTCTGGCGTGGCCTGCACTGCATCAGCGGCAAACTCCTGCGTTTCGATGGCGAAGGGGATGATGCGGAAATAGTCGTCCGGGCGCAGTCCCTTCAACGCGGCGTCCATGAAGCGCTTGCTGGCCTCCATCGGCAAGCCCTCCATCGAGCCGGAGGTGTCCAGCACGAACACAAGTTCGCGCGGGGTGACCGAAGCTTCATCGGGAATTGCGGGCGGCTCGATCATCAGCGAAACAAACCCGCCGCGCGCATCCGTGTGCGACAGGGTTGCAACCTCAAGCCCGTCGCCGCCCAGCTTGTAGTGGACAACCAGATCGCGGTTATCAAGGACCTTGCCGTCAGCGAACCGGGCGTCAAACCCATCGGCCGTGACCTGGGCGGTGAGCGGATGGGTCATGCTGCCGAAATCGGAGACGGAGACCCCCGCAACCAGCTTCAGGTCAAGCGAGACCCGCTCGGCGGTGAACGTGTCCGGCAAATCCAGACCAGCAACCGGGGGATAGGCCGGCACGTCGCTGACGGTCCAGACGTTCTCGGGTTTGGGCTCGGGTTTGGGGCCAGACACGTCCTCTTTCTTCGGAGCCGGTGGTTCGCTTTCATAGCGGGGGCCGACGATCAGGGGGATCACCAGCTCGTACTGGCCGTCGATCTTTGGCACCATCTGCACATAGCGCAGGGTGACCTCGATCGGCTGATCGGGCATGAGGTTGGCAATGCGCTGTGTGAACATGTTGGGCCGGTGCTGGGTCAGAAGGGCGGCGGCTTTGCCTTCCTTTGCGGCCTGATGAAACTCTTCCTCTGCCTTCACTTTCTCCCTGATCTTTGCCTGGATGATTTCGTCGCCGACGCGCATTTCCATGCCGTAGACTGCGGCAAGCCCGTTCAGGGGGAACAGATATTCCGCCTCGACCGGCGTCTTTGCCGTGTTGAGGAAGCGCTGGGTGATCTCGACAGTGGCCATGTCACCCTCGATGTTGACGCTGACATGGCTGTCGAGCATCGGCAGCGCCTGGGGGACGCCATCCACCTCGGCCATGACCCGCCCGGCGATGTCATCAAGGCTCTGGGTGTAGGCTGGCGCTGCAGCCACGATGCCAAGGCTGAACAGCGGTACGAAAAGCAGGGATAGTCGCATGATGATCCTCATGAGTTTCAAAGGTCGAGCGCTGCAAGCGCAGCACGTTCAAAGGAAATCCGGTCGTCGTGGGGCAGAGATTTTGGCGTGATGCGCTGCACCGATTGCCAGCTGCGCGATGAGCCATTCAGCCAGCTCCACACAGCTTCTTCCACACTGGCGGTCCGATGGCCGTCATCCGACACGAAGCTGACTTCCACGTTCCAGACGCGCCCGTCAGGTCCGGTCGCCTCATAGACCGAACTGGGCAGCGGGTCGAAACGGGTGCCAAGGAACCGGACACTGTAGCCCATGCCCAGAAGACAGGTTGCCGGGGAATGAAGGTGGCGCAGAGGCGACGTCGTCCGCACGATGTTAAGCCCAAGGGGCCCGTACTGCATCTTCTGCGCCGTCCCGCCATAGGCCGTGAAGTAGTACTCTTCGGCTGCGGTTAGGACGACTGGCGTCCCGCGTTCGCCTAGAAGCTGCATCGGCAATTGAACGGCAGCGACCGGAGCAGACAGGTCCACCGGACGCCGCGGGGCGTTCGTGATCGCAAGTGCGGTGATCAGCGCAAGCAGGATCGCAGGGCCGCGCAGGGCCTTATGAATCCGCCGGGTGCCGTGTGGAGCCCGCCTTGGGGCTTTTGCAGCCGGGCGATAGACCAGCAGGAACGGCAAGGCCGCCGCCGCCAGCATGGCCAGGCCGATCGCCGCATGAAGGGTCGGTTCCATTGTGTCGATGCCGACCGCCAGACCACCTGCAAGCAGGCTGATCCGCAGCGCGTTTCCCACAAGGCTGAGACCGACTGCGATCAGGCCACCGACAAGCGCGGGCAGCAACCTCGGCCGGTACCAGACATTCACGAATGTCCAAAGGCTGACCATCAGCAGCAAACCCGACGCGCCCGAGCACGGCAGATCCACCAGCACATCGATGCCATTGACGCGCAGCCGCGTTCCCTCGCAGATCAGGTCGCCGAAGAAAGGGGTCAGCATCTGGCAGGCCAGATCGGCCGAGGCCATTTGCAGCGGAAATCCCGCAACCCTTTGCAGGATCGGCCCAAGTGGCAGTGCAAAGAGAAAGAACAGGGCAAGCCACCCCGGCGACAGCGCGAACTTCCGTCTGTCCAGTTGCAGGATGACTGCAAGGGCAAAGACATCAAGCGCCAAGGTCAGCGCGCTGAGAACATTGATCGCCAGCACCTGGCCCGCGAGCCGAATGGCAGCAGCAACAAAGAACAGGCCAAAAGCGAGCGTGGTCGCGGGTGGCCCGTCCGGGGTCGAGCTTTTCAGCGACAGGCCAACCAGCCCGAAGAGAACGATGCAATAGACGGCACCGTAGGACTGGTAGGACGGATCGAGCCAGCTGACAAAGAGCCAGCGAAGGGGTTCAAGCGCCAGCAGCGCCGACGCAGCTGCCAGGCCGATCCAGAGGAGAGTGTCGCGTCTTTGTTCCATGCCGCCTTTTTCGCGGCAGGTCGTGCAGATGCGCATGTCATGTTGTGCAGAAGCTGTGCAAGAAAGCGCGGAGCGTCCGGATGCCTGCAAGCCTTGCGGCAACTGCTTCTTGGGCCAAGAGCCGCCCTGCGACGCCGAGGAAGCCTGGCGCCGAAGAGCAGAGTGCGTAGACGCTGACGGCCCTCAGCAGGTTGCCGATGAGAGCCGATACTGGCGGCAGAAAACAGGTCCCGTGGGAATAGCGGTGCTGCCTGAACGTATTCCAGGGATAACCTCAACAAGATGGAGATTCCGATGGGCCTGTTCCGCACCAAACCGCTTCTGCAGTTCCTCTGCGAGCCTGCAGACAAGGATATCATTGCACCACCGGTTCCGGCCAAGGCGTATCTGCCGGACTGGTTCCGCAAGCTTTCCGCCGTTGATGAGACCAAGCTGGCGAAGAACGACACCGGCCTGACGGTCAAGCGCTGCATGCCGTTTCTGGACGCCATGACCACCGGCTGGATCATCCCCTTGGCAGCGACCGTGCGGATGGAGATCCGCGAGAACGGCGCCGTGATGGAGGCGGGCTGGGACTTCGACCGCACCATGGTGTCGAACCACGGGATGCACCAGGTGAAGGGCAACCCGTGGGGCAACCGCCCGCCGCGCAAGTTTCACAACTACTGGACCATCGTCACGCCTCCGGGGTGGAGCTGCCTGTTCATCAACCCGATGAACCGGCCAAACGGGATTTTCGAGATCATCTCGGGCGTGGTCGACACCGACACCTACCGCTCGCCGATCCACTTCCCGTTCTTCGCGACCGGGCCGGACGGGCTGCATGTGATCGAAAAAGGCTCACCCATCGTGCAGGTGATCCCGTTCCGCCGTGATGTCGCCGAGGTCGAGACGGAGATCCGGGCCGAAACGAAGGCCGAGGCGGAAGATCGGGTCCGCGTGTTGCGCAATACCATGGCCAAGACCGGCTGGTACCGGACCGAAGCCCGCGCCAAGCGCTAAGCGCAGCCTGATACGAGTGAAAGGCCGGGGTTGCTGACCCCGGCCTTTTCGTTTTGTCGCTGGGGCTTTCTGCAGGGCGCAAGAGCATCTGGGTTTGGATGAAAAAGAGACGCCGACCCCTGAGGGCCGGCGTCCGATAGGGAGCAGAACTCGTAAGGCGATCAGTCGTCGTCGCCGTCCGAGTCCGAGTCGCCGTCCGAGTCGGAGTTGCTGTTCGAGTTCGAGTTCGAGCTGCTGTTGGAGTTGCTGTTGGAGTTGCTGTTCGAGTTCGAATTCGAGTTGCTGTTGCTGCTCGAGTTGCTGTTGGAGTTGGAGTTGGAATTCGAGCTCGAATTGCTGTTGGAGTTGCTGTTCGAATTCGAATTACTGTCCGACCCGTCATCATCGACCTGGATCAGAAGCTTCTTCCAGAACTTGCCGTCCTGGTCGTCCGCCAGCGCGGGGGCGGCAAAGGAGGTTGCCATGAAGGTGACAGTTGCGATTTTGGAAAGGGTTTTCATCAGCGGTTTCCTTCATTGTGTGAAGCAGTCATCGTTGACTGCACAGGGATAACGGGCAGGGCGGGTGGATATTCCCGAAGCAGGCAAAAAATTGCGTCCTTTATGCGTAACGTGTTGCGATAAAACGAAAAGGCCCCGCAAGAGCGGGGCCTTCACTATCGTGAAATCCGCTTGTAATCCGCCTCAGTCCAGAGCACCCAGAGCTGCGGCCTCGTCTTCTGCCGAAAGCGGCGCACCCGCATCTGTCGCCGAAAGATAGGCATCCAGCGTATCGAGCGACGAGGCGGGCGCATACCCTTCGGCATCGGCCGCCGCCGCGGCAATCGCAAACCGCACGTCCCAGCGCTGATCTGCGTGGCAGGCGACGGCCACCACAGTGGCGCCACCAGCCCGATCATGTTCAAACTCGCGGCAGAGCTCACCTTCGCCACCCTGGAATGTGGCGATCGCAGCAAATTCCGTGCCTTCGCCCAGGGCCACGCGCTCGCCTGATGGCACTTTGCCCAATGCGTCAATGATCGCCGGATCGCTCAGGCCCGCGACCTCCAGCCCGCCGGCCCCGCGCCCATCCTGGGTCACCAGCCACATGCTGCCGGCACCGATTACCAGCGCGACCGCAGCCGCGGCTGGCATCTGCCAGAACGGCACCACACGCCGCCGTGCGGCAAGATCGATGACGTTGCTTTGCGGCACCTGCGATTGCCGCTGTGCCGCGTCGGTTTCGGCCATCGCCCTGATCCTGGCTTCGAGGCTTGCAGAAACCGGCTGAGGTGCCGCAAAGGCGCGCCGGACAGCCGCTTTGCTGTCGGCGAAAAGCGCCACCCTTGCGGCCAGCGCCTCATCCGCCGCCATCGCACGCTCCACCTCGGCGGCCTCGGCGGCCGAAAGCTCGCCGTCGGCATAGGCCATCAGCATTTCGTCAGTGATCCCCATGATCGATACCCTTCTCGTCTCTTGTGGGGCCTAACGTCCTGTACATCACTTTATTCCCACCTTTTCCGCCAGCGCCAGTCGGGCACGGGCCAGACGGCTCATCACGGTTCCGATCGGCACGCCAAGCACTTCGGCCGCCTCGCGATAGCTCAGCTCCTCCACGCAGACGAGCATCATCACCTCGCGGTGATCGTCGGGCAGTTCGGCCATGGCACGTTCGGTCTTGCGCAGCAGGAGAACGTTTTCCGTATGCTGAACGCCGTCCACTACCAGAGCTTCAGGCGTATCGTGTATGTCGACCGTCACGCCTTGAGTTGTCGTGCGCCGCGCATGATCGATCCAGGCGTTGCGCAGGATGCGGAAGAGCCACGCGTCGAGCCGTGAGGCCGGATCGAACCGATTGCGGGCCGCAAAGGCGCGTTCGGCGGTAATCTGCACCAGGTCGTCGGCAACGTCCCCGCGCCTGCACAACGACAGCGCGAACCGCCTGAGGTTCGGCAGAAGTGCGATAAGGTCGTCGCTGAAACTATCCCTCATGACTGCTTTCATATTCGGACTATGTTGCGAGCGGAAGGAATACTGTGCCGCCTGATCCGTAAAGCAACCCGTGGCCGCA